>CALVMJ010000005.1 GCA_944345365.1 uncultured Clostridia bacterium
GCCCTTCTTATCAAAAAAGTTGCGACCAACTTGCATTTTTAATTGCAAGTTGCGTTTGGTCGCACAAAGAAAAAAAACAAGCGAAAAGCGACGCTTTTCAAACTCGTTTGAAAACAAGCAAGAGTGCAGTTTTTTTTTCGTGGTAGCCTCAAGGGGAATCGCTCCGCTTCGCTTTCACGCCGGGGCTTGTCGCTTCACTGAGCCACTGGCTCCGCGACTTCGCCCGTTCGATTCCCCTCTAAAATATCATCTGCTAAATAATCTTTAATAAAATAAAAAACAGGCTCTTCGCCCGTGGTAGCCTCAAGGGGAATCGAACCCCTCATTCCACCGTGAAAGGGTGGCGTCTTAACCGATTGACCATGAGGCCTTGTAGTCACATTGTCAATTATACATATCTCCACATAGCCTGTCAAGCATTTTTTTTAAAAAAATTTTTTATTTCGTAAAATTTCATCATTTTTTACCTTTAACTATCTTCGATAATTTCCTGATCTCTCTCCCCCATCTTTATTTGGGCTTTTAAAACATCTGCCCTCTTTATTTTATACTTTGAAAAAATTAGAATAGCACAAGCAAGGGCAATACTGCAACCACAAAAAACTATTACTCCCAATCCTTTTTGAACAGACATAGGCTGGACAGGCAATGATGAATCAAACTTGATTAAATCAAGCAAAAAGCCCATAACAAGAAGTGAAATTGAATTTGATAGGTTATAAGTAAAAGAATAATAGCCTAAATATGCCCCCGACTTATTTTCTCCTGTTTCATACTTTTCAAGCGAAACCACATCTGCATACATTGATATTGGAAGAGAATACATCGCCCCTGTTCCAAATCCACAAATAAATATTGTGAAACATGTAACTGGGTAAATTATCGATACATCTATATATGTCCTAAACAAAAAGCTTATTGCAGTTGTTCCAATTCCCATAAGAACAACGCTTAACGCAGTTATTACTGTTAGCTTTTTGTCGATTCTCTTTGAGAGAGCAATCCATACGGGCTGAGAAATAATTGCTCCACCAAAGATACACATAAGTAGTAGTGATATTTGAGTAGATGAAAAATGATAGCAATAAGTAAACAAATGCATTCCTATTGAGGTTAAAAAAGAAGATGCCATTTGTGAAACAGAATAACCCAAAATTATGCAAGCAAAGGAAGATTTTTTAAATACGTCAAAATATCCCCCCATAAGCTTTTTAAAAGATTGCTTTTCGTTATACATGCTTTCAATTTTATTGTTTTTTTGAACCCTTCTTAAATTTCCAAAAACACCAATAAGACCACACAATATCATAAGCGAAGAATTGATATAGGCAATTGCAACAAATCCTTCCTGAGTGTATTCTGTTTGAACCCCAATTGAAATTGAAGGCATAAAAAAGAACAAAAGAATGCTCGGCAAAATCATTCCAATAATGTTAAAAACTGTTTTAAAGCTTTGAACTTTTGATTGCTCGTTGTAATCAGGTGCCAGATCAAGACCAAGCGCCGACATAGGAGTCGAAAAGAAAGTGTTAACCGTTTCTTGCAAAAGCATAAAAAACAAAAGCCAACAAAACATAAATGCTTGGTTTCCGTTTGGCATATTCCATAAGAATAAGTTACACAAAGCAACTCCGAATATGGCAAAAAAAACATAACCAAGGCGTCTTCCGAAAAACTTGTTTCTTGTCCTATCCGAAAGATGTCCAACAAGAGGATCGCTTATACCGTCCCAAAGCGAAGCAATTGCTATAGCAATACCAACTAACGAACCAGAAATTCCCATGACACTTGTCCCAAAAAACATAATAAAAGAATTAAGGGTTTGGGAAAGAGAGCTATAACCCATACTTCCCATTCCATAACAAATTTTGTTAAAAAGAGGTAATTGCTTTCTTGTTTTTGACATCAATGTATGTATATGCAGTAATTAAAACAATAAATTCTTATAAACAATTAAAAAAAGAAGACTAGTTGTCTTCTTTTTGTTTGTCTCCATCTTTTTCTTCTTTAAGATTTTTTAGCCCCAGTTTATGTTTATTGACCTTTGGAAAAAGAATCCTTGATGCAATTTCAAAACGGCTCTCTTTGTAAGGAATAAGTTCTTTGCAATATTTTTCAACTCCCTCCAAAATATCTGCCTTATCTTTTTCATAGCCCTTTGTAGGCATTATTAATGTCACTTCTCTGCGTTTAACTTTCTTCTTAGCTATTAAGTCTTTGTAGATTGTCCTTCCAAAAACCATAACACCTTTAAAACCCGTCCCCCCCGAAATTTCATAAACATTTCCTTTTATGATAATTTGAATTTTTGGATAAGTCTTTTTAACAACCTCAGCCAAATCTATTGTAAAAACATTTGAAAATGAATTATTAATTGCAGTTGAAACTTGCAGAGCAAAATCTTTTGGAGATTCGTTGGATCTACAATCGGCAAGCTCAATTTTCTTGCTTGGTTTTTTAAATTCGGTTGGTAAATACGAAATCTTCCTTACCTTAAAAAAATTCCTGTTTTTAGTAGATTGCTTGCTAAGAACAATTCCTGCATTGGATAAAAGATTATTTGATGTATCATAAATAATTTCAGTTTCTCTAATTTTTTCTTTAAAACGAAAACTAAAAAAACCTAAATGAAGATTTAATTTATCAACAATTTCATCTTCATTATTTCTAAGCATATCATAATGATATTTTTCTTCTTCAAATTCAAGGGATTTTTCTGACACGATAAACCTCCGATATTTATTAGTTTATCTTAATTTCAGAAAAAATGCAAACAAATATTTGCATAAAAAAAATTAGGCAAGCCTAATTTTCTTAAATTTTAAGCATTGAAAATTTGTTTAAAGCTATTTCCAAACTTGAATGATGGAACACTTTTTGCTGGAACCTTAACTTCTTTCTTTGTTAAAGGATTAAACTTTTTACTTTCTGCTTTTTTCTTTAATTCGAAAGAACCAAATCCTGCAATTGAAATCTTATCTCCTTTTTTAAGAGCTTCAACAACAGTTGCCACCATTGCCTCAAAAGCAATTCCTGCATCTTTTTGAGTAAACCCAGCCTTGTCTGACATAACTTTAATAAATTCTGCTTTATTCATATTTTTTTCTCCTTTTATTTAATCGTATATTACTATACCTGAAATAATAGTAGCATATTTTCCTAAAATTTCAAAACGATTTTTCCCAAATTTAACAAATACTATACTAACAATATTATCTAGCAAATAATTTTTCTATTTCTCCCCAATAAAAGGAAGTGATTGCAACAAACTTTTTCCAAAACAACGAGCCCTCATCGATCGAACCATTTCTGACAATAATATCAGCCACCCCCCTTACCTGTTGTTCACTAAATGCTCCATAAAATCTTGAGTCATTGCTAACAGATCTGTTATCTCCAAGACAAATCATATAATCTTCGGGGATTTCGTAAAAATATGTTCCATCAATGTTCACAGCCTCTTCATAATATCCTGCGCTGTTGTTAATAAATTTTTGATAAAAAGCTTTTTCGTAAATTACACCACCATCAGTTACTGTTGCGATATAAGTCCCTGCATATTTCCACTCCTCGTAGCTTTTTATATAATCTTCTTGCAAAACGATCACATCTTCTTGTCCTGCGTAAATAATAGAAACATGATAAAGCCCGTCCTCACCAACCGTTATTGCCACTTTGTCGCCTTCCATACCAATAACTCGCTTGATAATATTATCCTTTGTAGTTTTTATTACAACTATGTCTCCGTGATCCGGTTTTTCTTTATTGTTAACATAAACAAAGTCTTGCGATTGATGTTCAGTCGTTATACCTGGGTTTATGGTTGGTTGCATAGAGGACCCTACAACAGTAGATATGTAATAGGTAGATTTAAAAGAGAAATACCAAATTATTGCCGAAAGAAAAATTACCACATAAATAAAAAATATGATGGTTAACGCCTTTTTTGCTTTTTTTATTTCCTTGTCAACAAACTCGTCTTTTTCCCTTGATGCCATTTGTTTTTTTCTTTTAAACTTAAACATTTTTCTCCTTTTACTTTCTTAAAGAAAATCTACAACCACAATAATTTTGCCTATATATGTCATATTTTTTTGAAATCTCAATGCTGTTTTTAAAGCCATTTTGCTTTTTAAAATTCCCTTCCAAGAATTCTAAGTGGTTCATATCTGCAATTTCTTTTCCAATCTGATTAATAATTTCAAAGTTTTTGTGTGGACTAACCGTCAAAGTTGTGCTAAAAACTTCAAAATTATTTTCTTTTGCAAATTTTGCAGTTCTTTTAAGCCTAAACTCAAAGCACTTCTTACAACGCTCTCCCCCTTCCTTTTCAAATTCAAGCCCTTTAACAAATTGAAGAAACTCTTTTTCATCATAAACATCTTCAATCACATCAATCCCCACTATTTTAGCATATCTCTTTTGCTCCTCCAAGCGTTTTTGATATTCAGAATGTGGATATATATTTGAATTTGTGTAGAAAATTGTCAAATCATAGTCCCTTTTTAGAACCTCAATAACCCAAGTGGAACAGGGCCCACAACAAGAATGAAGCAAAAGTTTTTTCATTTTTGCACCCCCAAAAGTTCCATAACCTCTTTTAAAACTGAGTTATGGGTTGACAATTCTTCTAAACTGCTCTTCTCAAAAAACTTTAAAGTAAAAATAAAAACAAAGAGTTTGCCTTGATTTTCAATGAAAATGTGTGCTATTTGCTTTTTTGAAAACTTTTCCTCAATAACATAAAAACGGCACTCTTTCTGACCAATATTAAATTTATCCACAAAAGTAAGCTTAAGATTGACAGTTATTTTTTCGTAATCACGAAACATTTTGTCAAACATTCTAAGCCCTGCGTTTAACTCTTCCTCCACCTCAAAGACGGAAACCGTTTCCCCGCATGGAGAAATAAGGTTGTCCACATTTTTTAACTTTTGATCATTGTTAAGAGAATATTTTTCTTTTGATTTTTTCCAACTCTTTGACAAAATTATATTCATAAAAGAAACCTCTTTTTCAAGAGATTTTAGCACAATTGCATCAAAATAGCAACAAATTAAAACAAAAGATTTCCTGAGCACCTTGGACAGGTGTTTGCACAGCAACAACCATTGTTATTGTTTGAAAGCGTCAAAAGTAGAAGCAGTAAAAAGTTGGAATTTGTGTTAAGGTTTGTGTCTGTTGCAGAAGCAATAACAGAAATTAATAATACCAACAAAATTTCATTTGATATGCTCATTTTTCCCCCCATAAAACAAAAATTACGAAATTGCAATCAAATACCCCAAAATCAAACAAATTTCTCTTTTGATTTTTTCTCTTATGTTGTTAATATAAACCTATAAAACATCAAAACAAAGATTAAAGATATTTTTATTTATGTTAAGACTAAAAAAAATGTTACAAAAAGGAGAGCAAATGGAAAACGAAAAATATTTAATGCTTTCACAAAGAAACAAAACCGAGATTCAAAATTATCTCCCCCACGACAACCAACTGGATAAATTGGCATTATATTTTCAAAATTTTTCGGACTTGACAAGATTAAAAATTTTGTCTTGCCTTGCCTTTTGTGATCTTTGCGTAAATGATCTGTCAAATCTTTTAAAAATAAATCAAACAACAATAAGTCATCAATTAAAAACATTAAAAGATCAAAATATGGTCTCCTATAAAAGAAATGGAAAGATAATTATTTATTATTTAAAATCAAAAGAAATAAATGATATTATGTCTTTTGCAGTTAATTCCTTAGAATATTAAATACAATTTAAAAATTAAATTAATAATATCACATTCAAATATTAGGCATCATTTTAAATAATATTAAATAATTCCAAACATATTTTGTAAATATAAAACTCCAAAAAATCATATTATGTCAAAAAATAAAATAATTTATAATTTTTTTTATTTTTTTTAAAAAATATGTTAAAAACATTTGGAGTTAATTTTTTTTTGTGTTATATTATGAATGTAAAAGTTAAACAAGAAAGAAATTTTGAATAAAAAAATATTCTTTTACAAAAAATAAATTAAACTTTTGGAGGTTAATTATGTGGAAATTTTTGACAATGTTAGGTATAAATTGGGAAACAGTTGGAAATGGAGAATATAAATGGATAGGCGATATTTATAAAGTATTAAATCCTCTTCTTTATGCAATTATGGGTATTGTTGGTGCTGCTGGTGCTGTTTACTCAATTGTACTTGGAGTTAACCTTGCAAGAGCAGAAGATCAATCAAAGCGTGATGAAGCAAAGAAGAGACTTATTACCACCTTAATTGCTGTTGCTGTTACTATTGCCCTTTGCTTATTCTTTACATTATTATTCCCTATGATTTTGGAAGCATTTTTGAAACCTAATGAAGCATAGACTACTAAAATTAATAATTAATAATTAATAATTTGAAAACAACCTCAAATGAGGTTGTTTTTTTTGTTGTTAACGACAAATAAAAATTTTCAATAAATTAGTAAAGAGTTAATTTAAAATATTAAACAACCACTTGCATTAAAAATTTTTATGTGATAAAATAAGTGCGTTTAAGTAATTTAATAATTTCTTATGAAATGATATTCTACTTAACTTATTAAATTCTCATATTAATGCAGAGATGTCAGAGTGGTCGAATGTGCCGGTCTCGAAAACCGGTGTGCCTGCAAAGGCACCGAGGGTTCAAATCCCTCTCTCTGCGCCAAAAAAATTGATTTTCGACATTATAATCAGTTAATAACTGATTTTTATTTGACTTATTTTTGTTTTTGTTATACGCTTATAATATAAGGGGGTCATTATGAAGACAAAAGAAATAGTAAAAAGAATATTTTTGTTCATATTTGGGTTGTTACCATTTATTAGCCTTGCTTTCCCTTTTCTTACATTGAAAGTAAGTGGTGGAATCGGAGATTATGGTGGAGCGCGTTCAGGTAACATATCTTTCACTGAATGGATTGATTCAATTAAGCAAGAAAACCTTGAAGGACTTACACCGGGAATGACGCAGGAAGCTCTTACAAACTGGAAAGTTGCAGAGGTATTTTACATCATCTTCTTCGTTTTGCTTGGGCTGGCAATAATTGGCGCCGTTGCTCAGTTCTTCATTAAAAACAAATATTTAAATATCGCTGTTCAACTTTTAGGTCTTTTATCTCTTTTAACTGTTTTAATCGCAACGATAACAAACATCGCGGGTCAAGCACAACTTTCAAGAGGAATGGATATCCTCGGTGTTTATGTAACTTTCAGCATTCTTCCACACGCAGGATTTATTTTAATTTCGCTTGCTGGAATTATTGCAAGTTCAATAGCAATTTCTTGCAGTTTAAAAGCAAAAAAGAAAAAAAAGTAAAAAATATTAAAATTAATTAAAAACACGAAATATTCGCTATTTCGTGTTTTTTGTTTTCGGGTTTTTAGTCTTTTTGCCGATTTTAGCTTAAAACTTATTTTTTAAGCATTTTAATTTTAAACTAATTTAATCTTAAAATACATTTAATTTGAATTATTTTACTTCGAATATATATAATATTATTATATTAATTAATTTAATATATATATTATAATTATTTTGTTTTTTTTCTTTTGTATGCTAAAATAATATTGTCAAAAAATGACAAAAAGAGGTGGTTTATGTCAAAGGTAAAAAAAATTTTAAGTTTATCCTTTATGGGACTTGCTTCGGTCTGCGTGCTTAGTGGATCTGCATTTTTGTTTGGCACTGACAAATCAAACCAAACGGAAATTTCCTCCGCCGATGTTTCATCGCAAATAAACAACAATGTTCGTGACTATTTCGAAGCAAAATGGAAAAAAACAGCTGGAACTGGAACTGAAACTGAAATAAAAAACCTAATAGCAACCAACTCTCCGGTAGCTTTGTTTGCTTCAACGGACTCTGATTTTGTGAATTTAAGGTTTACAACCGAAGACATTAAAATTATTGAAGAACCAACTGGCACGAAGGGACCTTTCCACTATAACCCAGACGGAGATGACAGCAACGATGAGTGGTATGCCTTTAACTTTGACGGATTTTCAATCAAGCATAATGACAATGCTTTAAGTGTTGGCGAAACTAATGCTAGTTACATCACCACCCAAACAGCCGAAACTGACTACTATGAAAGTTTTATGACCCAGGCTTTTGACCTTGATATAAAGCTTAATTCCACTATCGAAAACGCCTCGGTTAATGGCAATACATTGACTGTTAAAGATGAAGGTGTTTATGAAATAACTATTCCTTACTCGCTATACTACACTAATGACAACGGAAATTCCTTCACATCAAGTTCGGAAACACTTACCTACACTTTTATGATTTTTAAACATTCAACTTATTTGCAAGACTCTTTGAATAAGCCAAGAGTTGAAACTGCCGAGTTTGATATAGTAAACATTTCAAATGATTCTGAAAGTGTTGATACATATTATTATCATAACTATCAATCAGCAAACCTTGGTTACATTAAATTTGACGCAACTAAGTTTGACCTTACAATAACAAAAAAGTATGGCTTTGATTCCATAACCGAAAAAATTGAATTTGACAGCCAAGCTTTTGAAAATGACAACAATTACTTTGTTGCTAAATATCAAAACAGCAAGATTTTTAAGTTATCATTTGATAAATCAACAAAGTTTTGCACAGTTTATTTCACCGATATTGGAGAATACACCCTTAACTTTGACCTTGTTTACTCTCATTCAAACAAAAAATATGTTTTGCCTACATCTGTTAAAACCCAAAAAGCATATTTGTTTGGTTATCAATCAACCTACACCGTTTACGACAGCAACACAAAACAAAATTCCTATCCGGAATTTAAGTCGATTGACGAGAATTTTAATGTCACAAAAAGCGCAGATATAACGAGTAAAGTTACTGGGGAAGATTTTTCTTCAACGACATTAGAAGGGATAATCAATGATGAAGATCTAGCTCTTACTCCCGTTTCAACAAATCAAACACCTGTTAAGTTTAATGAAAACGCAAATCTTTCTTCGGCAACTCTTTACAAAGTGACAAGAGGTGGTGAAGCTCTCTCGCTTGACGGAGGCACACAAATAAACGCGTCCAAGAATATAAGTTCTGCTGGAACATATCTTGTTGTGTTTGAATACTCTTTCAATGAATATCGAGATAGGAATGGATTAATTAATGCAAGCAAAAGATTTCATCAAGTTTTTTACTTTAATATAAACAACGCAACTCCAACTGTTAATGTTTATGCAAGCGACAGCACACCTAGTGGAGAGACTCCTTCTCTTGCTTCTGGACAATACACAAACAAAAATGTTTATGTTGAAAGCATTTATGAAGAAAACGAATTTAACAGCGATGTAATAATCAAAATTGAAAAATATGACTTTGAGGAAAAAACGACAACAACGAGTGATCTTTCTGATTATAGCAAAGATGGTGACTACTTTGTTTTCACAGAAAACGGAAACTACACAATTAAAATCTACTTTGGAAGACAAGGCATTAATGGAACACCAATAACAAGAAGGTTCAACATAGACAAAACTGATATAAAAGATGTTAAAGGTTATTCTGTTGAAAGTGCTGGAGGAAGTTTTTATAAAACTTCGTCAGAAATTACAACCTTAACAAATCAGCCAATTATTTTCAGTTGGCAACAAGAAAAGCAAAGTGGGGCTTCGGTGACTGGCTATTACCGATATTACCCTATCAATAAAACAACAAATTTGACCTCTCTTTCTTCAAATTTATCGACCTACATCACAAACAATTTGGGGATACCTGTTGATTATGAATTGAATCTAAGCGATGTCTCATGGAACTACTATGAGAATGCAAGGGGTGTTGAAAACACATCATCAATTTCAAGGTCATACATTCGCGAAAGTTCTGGACTTTATGTTTTGCAAGTTTTTGATGATGCTGGAAACAGTGCAGTAAAGGTCTTCCTTGTTGACAAGACCTCTCCAAACTTTGTAATCAAAACAACTGATTCTAGCAACACAGATTCTTATTCCTTCCTAACAAAAAACACAACAATATCAGAAGACGCAGAAATTATTTGGGGAGAAAATAAGATATTTAAAGTAAATCCTTCCTCTACTACTGGTAGCTTATATCAAAACAAAAATGATATTACGGACACAAAACTTAAAGATGCACTTGACGCTTTTAAAACAGATTATTTCAAAACGCTTAATTTTTTTGGCAGTGACACAGGATTAAATGGCGAATATGTTAATATTAAAATAAACAAAGAAATCCTCTACTCCGAAAAAGGAAGTGATTTCGACTTTGAGGAAATATATAGTAAAAAAATTATTTCTTCATATTCACTTTACTATACAGCTGTTGACGGAATCTTTAATTATTACTTTTCAACCTCAAATCCTGAGGTTTATATTAAAGTTGATAACCCAAGCGCAGAGAACGCTTATGAAAATGGAACAGTGATATATAAAATAGATATCGTAGGAGAATTGAAAGAATATGTTGGAAATCCAGATGGAAACAATTATCAATCTGTCTACATAATGGAAGGTTCTTTTAACTTCCTGTTAAGAGATGAATCAAACACTATGGGATCGTCGCTTTCTGACAAAGAAAAATATTTACAATTCCCTAGCGCTTACCAAATTGTCAACCTTACTTCTGATGCATCGCTCCTACAAGTTGGCTATCAGGATTCAGAGTCCGACATTGTTCCATTAATCAGTGCCGACAGCCCTGCTTATGAAATTACAATCAGTGACGACAGCCCTGCTTATGATGGTGCAAACGAAGGACAAAAAATAAAGTATGCTTATTATCAGCCAACAAGCTTAAACAAAAAACTTTACATATCATTTTTACCAAGGATTGAAAATGATGGCAAAGTGACACAAGTAGAGTCGGTTAACATTAAATTCTATCCTTATGAAACAAAACCTCTTTCTTATTTTGATACTTCGACAGGAAAAATCAAGTTTAATTATCACCGAACTCTTTCTCAATCACCTACAATTGATTACAACATCTACGAGTGGAAAGATGACATTTCAACAGCACAACTGACTTATGAACTTAATATCATTAATAATGTGACAGCAGAGGGAAAATATGTTATAACAAGGACCTATAAGCTTAACGGAGAAGGTGAAACTCAATACTCCATTGACAAATATGACTATTATCAAAGAGTTTTAACCGTTTATGTTGATCGCGAAAATGTTATATCAGAACCTGATGTTATAAACGCAAAAGTGTTGACATACCAAGCAACAATAGATGAAGAGGAAGTCACCTTTAAAACAGCAGGAAGCGTTTTGGTTTCTAGCGCTATATTAGATGGCGCCAACTATTATGCAAAAGCTAGCCTCAAAAACGGAAAAACGGTTAACACAACAGATCTAAGTGTTTCTGAATATAATTCAAGCTATTATTATTCCTTTTCTGATGAAATATCTAAAATAAGCCTGTTTAACTCATCAGGCGAAATCCCTCTTGAATCTCCAACAATAGAAAATGAGAACTCAACTCAAAGTATTGTTGGCAATGGAATTTTGGTGAGTGTTTTTGCAGGAGACAGTTCATCTGTTGAATATCCAAATTATAAGGACAGCCAAGACGGATTAACTGCACTTAACTCGGGCTACACATTCTACACCACGTCACAATCCTACACTGGCTCTTCTACACCAGTTACAACAAATCCGGTTTTCACGACTAACAAAATCCCTTTTGCGATAAATATTCCAGAATTTAAATATTCCTTGCAGGCAAAAAAATCTGATTCAGAAGAATTTGAAATCTCAAATGATTCTTCACTTTCATATTTCAGAGAAGGCTTTGAATTGGATTACTATAAACTCAGTGCAAAGGTTTATCTTGAAGGAAAACTTATTGCACAAAGTGACGGGGCAGAAAAAGGATTCTTAACCTTTAAAAGTACAGCTAATAATTCTCCTATACAAGATTTCACAGAGCCGGGAAATTATGTGGTGGTTGTAACGCAGGCAGAAAATTCAATTTCTTCTTCATTAAATGAAAATTCTTTTAGAAATTGTTACACATTTTCGTTTATAGTTGAAAGTGCTGTGCCTGAGTTTACAATTTCTGCTGATGGCAAAGAGTTAGAGGGAACAGACAACACTCTTTACACAAATAACGACGAAATTGAGATCACCTGGATTGATTCTGATGACCCACTTAAAACAAATATAGATGAGAAAAACATTTTACTTAATATAAACAACAATAATTACACTATTTCCATTAATAAATCAGGCAATTCTGTCGAAATTTTAGAAGATGACTCTGGATTAAATTTAACTGCCTTCAAGTTCAAAAGCGTTGATTTAACAAATATTTTGACAATCAACCTCGAAACGCTTGGAATATATGAATTAGACCAAGAATTAAACGTTACAATGAAATTTAAGTCACCAGCAGGAAATAATCTCTATCCAGATTCAAGCAAGAAGGTTGTTGTGGACACGACTATTTATGATATTTCCACAAATTCAAATGGTGATAAAACCTACACAACTACACTTGACAAACTTTTTGAAAACATTGCAAACCTAGACTATTCACTTTCATTAAATACTCTAAGACAAGGTTTTGATTCAAATGGTGTAATAACAGAAATTCTTGAAAAAACATCTTATTCTGGAACAATTCAATCAGGATTTTATAAGTACTACTCCTTCCCTGTAAACAAAAGTTTCTTTGAAAATCTTCTTGAAAAAACACAATTAAACAAAACATCGAATTTAAAAGGAACAACAAGTGTTTATTACAGGCAAATAGATAACATTTACTCAGGGGATTTTACTGAAACATCTTACTCAAACTTCTTCCCAAGCAATCCTGATTTTAAAGAATTAACTTTAAGTCAAAATATTGAAATTGGATATTATTACGAAATAATTGAAAAAGATTATGCCGGCAACCTAATTATATACCTTGTTTCATGTTTCCAAGATAATGGAAGCAAGAATGGATTAGGGGTAACAAACCCAAGCCTAGCTGTTACAAATGATGAGATCAAGTCGAATAAATACAATATATATGGCTCGACCTCCCTGACCTTTAAAGAATTTTCATTCCTTGAAGACAAATGGAATTTTATAAGGCTTGACGGTAACACAAGATTTGTTGCATCTCCTTGGCTTAATGGACAAGTGTTAAACCTTTCAACCGGAGAAATTGTGGATATATCGAATATGTTGCCAAAAGCCTCATTAACAAAAAATGTTTTGGAAATTTCCGACAGATCGAGCAATCAGTTCTACAAGGTTTACATCGCAAGATCAAACACTTCATCCCTCTCGGTGAAGAATTACTCTGACAGCGTTGAAGGAATTTCAATTTCAATCCCAAGTGACGACATTGTTTCTGGATTACAAATAAAGACCTTCCCAGTTAAGGTTCAAATTGAAACATCATTTGGAGGCGAGGCCTCTGTACCATATGAACCTTTTGTAAATGATCCTAACGAAAATCTTTTCACAGAAGGTTATAATTATCAAAATGCTTGGAATGTTTCAAGGCAAGGATATGTTGCACAGTTTGATCCTACGACCTCAACTTTAAACATTTTCTTCACAACCAATCCAGCTATAAACACAAAAATAAAATACATTATTACCGACAATTTTGGAAAAGAAACAAATGTGATTCATATTTCTGGAACCAGCTTCACTGAATCCATAGATAAAATAGGAAATGTCTATGAATCATTTGATAGCGAAGGAAATCTCTATTATCGCACTCAAGAAGCTTTTGCATATAATATCAATCCAAGCGTGTTTAGGGCAGAGATATACTCAAACGGCGTTAAAATTGAAGTAGAAGAGTATTTAGCTAACAATATTAGTTATTCAACAGATTCTCAAAGAACTCGATACGAATTCTTCTGTGGTGAAAAGCAAATTGACAAAAAATTTGAAATAAAAGTTTTTGACCAAGAAACAGATGATTATGTGAAATCTATTTATGTTCACCTGTATAAAATGCTACCTACACTTGACGGGACTGAAAAAATAGTAAGATTTATCGACGAAAATGCAAACGACCTAAAAGAAGATTTTTCTTCGACAGAGCAAGTGGTAATAGACGGAGTTCAATATACTGCAAGAAAAGCGACAACTTTTGCAACAATAGTAAACGTCTACTACGATCCATCTCCAACAGAAATACCTTATGTAGCATATATTTATAAGGTTGGAGGAGAAGAATCATTTGTCCCAATTGACAGTGGTTACAAAATTCAAGGAAGTGGAACTTACTATTTGATGTTTAAATATAATGCCGGAAACATCTTTACAAACGAATATGTTCTATACAAGCTTGAAATCTTGGATTCATCAACAACATTCTTCTTTGTGACGGTTGATGGAAACATAGTGCCTGCTCAAAGTAATTACTACACTGCTCCAGATGGAACGCAATATTCAAATTATTTTATCGTAAATGTTCCATACTCAGAAAATTCAAGGGTAAAACTAGAAAGAAACGGATATCAGCAAGTGAAACTTGTTGGTAATGAACCACCAATAATTTCACAAGATGTAACAACAATAATTTATCATCTATCAAACAAAGACGGAGGCTCCTATCCTTCAAATGTTTCACCTTATTCCGACTACGTTGTAATTTCCTATGTCCCAAGAACTCTGCAACCGGTGAAAGAAATCCTCTACATAAGTGCAACAGGAGAACAAGAGTTTATCACAAATCGAGATTCTGTGATGGTTGTTTCAGAAAAAGAATCTAATTTTAATAAATTAAAAATCAGATGGAGCAAGTATTATGGAATTAAGCAAAACTTAATCGCTATAACAGCAGAAAAAGACGGTTATAATTACTCCTTGCCAGTTTATTATGAAGAAAACCATGCCTACACCGAATTAGATATTTCAGGAACTTATAAATTAACATTTATGGACGCTTCCGGAAATATCCAAAATTTTGGCTCAAAGAGTTATTTGGAAGTAGTATTCTTAAAAGATGTTCATTTTACAATGGAATACAGCGACTTAGAAGGAAATTTAATAGAGACAGAGGCAATTGACAAAGGAATTTTTAACAGTGAGTTAAAATTAAAATTAAAAAACATTGGAGAATATTACACTACTTCTTCTGTCGGAATAGGAGAAAATATTATAACTGCAACTCGAAATGGATTGCCATATGAAGGCTACATTTACGATAAACAAACATCTGCATTTATATTTAAAGAAGTTGGATACTACCAAGTTTACTTCTCGGCGACAGCTCTAAATGAAACAGCTGTCAGAGAGCAAGTCTACTCTTTCACAATAATTAATAAAAATGAGTCGAGATATGCATTTGAATATTCTGATTTTGCAAATTATTATATCGAGAAGGTTTTGTTTGATAATGGTGTAAGGGTTGAAGATAAAACAGAGCTAAAAGGATCTTCATTATTAGTTTCTTACTTTAACGAAACACCAACTTCTGGCCTATGGACAATAACAATCAATACTAATGAAAAATTAACACCAGGAAGCGATGAACCAACGAGATTTACATTCAGTTTCTTAATTCGAATGGCAAAACCTCCAATTAATATTTCAGTTGCAGAGGGAAGCACTACAACAGATGTAATTAATGTTTCATTTAATGCAGAAAATATTTATAATGCTGTTGGAGATTGCATCATAACTGTTGGAAGAGAGAAATATGCTATCAATGAAAGCACCATTGCAGAAATTGGAATAAAGACAATTTCAATAACAAATGCAGGGACTTATTATATTCAAGTAACAACAGAGAGTGGAAATTTGATTTACAGTTACAAAGTAATCAAAAAAGATCCTCTTAACGGTTGGGCAATAGCAGCTATAGTAATAAGCTCAGTCGTTGCAGTAGTTATTGTAATCATAGTCATTAAATTAAGAAAAAGAATAAAAGTTAAATAAATAAAAAAACAACTTCAAAGATTTTGGAGTTGTTTTTTTTAGTTTCTTCATAAATAAAGTAATCTAAATAAAACAAATTTTTAAAAACTAAAAAAATATGCTTAAATTAAGCATATTTTTTTTACATTGTTGTTAAAACTTTAACACCAGGTCCCATTGATGATGAAAGTGCAATATTTTTAAAGTATTGACCTTTCGCCGCAGCAGGTTTTGCTTTTATAAGAGCTTCAATAACTGTGTTATAATTGTCTTGAATTTTTTCCTTACCAAAGCTTGCTTTTCCCAAAATTACATGGACATTGTTTGTTTTATCAAGTCTGTATTCCACTTTACCTGCTTTAACATCAGCTATTGCCTTCTTAACATCCATTGTAACTGTTCCACTCTTAGGATTTGGCATAAGTCCTTTTGGTCCCAAAACTCTGGCAATTCTACCAACAAGTCCCATCATATCAGGTGTTGTGATAGCAACATCAAAGTCTAGCCATCCACCTTGTATTTTTGCTATGATCTCTTCTGCTCCAACATAATCTGCACCAGCTTTAACAGCTTCATCAGCCTTATCACCTTTTGCTATAACTAAAACTTTAACAGATTTTCCCGTTCCGTGTGGAAGAACAACAACGCCTCTCACCTGTTGATCAGCATTTCTTCCATCAACTCCAAGCTTGACATGAAGTTCGATTGTTTCATCAAACTTTGCATTTGCTGTTGAAAGAACAGTCTCAATCGCTTCTAATGGAGAATAAGCTTTAAGCTTATCAAATGATTTAACTAAACCATTATATCTCTTTCCGTGTCTCATATCGTCCTCCTTACTCTTCCACAGTAACGCCCATGCTTCTTGCTGTTCCTGCTACCATGGACATAGCTGCTTCGATAGAACCCGCATTAAGATCCGGCATTTTTAATTCCGCAATTTCTTTTACCTGAGCTTTTGTAAGTTTTCCGACTTTTGTTTTGTTTGGCTTCCCTGACCCTGACTCAATTCCAAGCGCCTTTTTAATTAACACTGGAACTGGAGGTGTCTTTAAAATGAAGCTAAATGACCTGTCTTGATAAATTGTTATCACAACAGGGATGATAAGCCCAACTTTATCAGCTGTCTTATCGTTAAATTCCTTGGTAAACGCCGCAATATTGATCCCGTGAGGTCCAAGAGATGATCCTACTGGTGGTCCAGGTGTGGCTTTACCGGCTGGAAGTTGTAATTTTACAACTGCGCCAATTTTCTTTACTACTGCCATTTTTATCCTCCTTTGTGGTATCCGAGCGATGCAGTTTCGCTCTCCCACTATTTTTTTTGAGCTTAGCTCTTTATATAAAGTGAAAAATTCACGATATACCTTTTATAGTTTAATTTTTCTGATTTGTGCAAAATCTAATTCAATAGATGTAAGTCTTCCAAACATTTCAACTTCTATTGTTGCAACGCTTGCCTCTGGGTTAACAGAAATAACCTTTCCAACAGTTCCTTCAAGTGGACCATCAACTACTTCAATGTTATCACCAACAGCAAGGTCGACTTCTATAATGATTTTTTCCAATTTGTTCTTTCTAACTTCGTCCTCTGTGAGTGCAAGTGGTCTTCCATTAGGGCCAACAAAACCTGTTACACCACGAGTTCTTGTAACGTTATGCCAAAGGTCATCTCCATAAATCATTTTTACGAAGATATAGCAAGGCATACTCTTTCTTTCAACGAGTTTTTTCTTGCCATTTTTCTCCTCTAAAACAGTTTCCATAGGAATAATAATATCAAATATTCTGTTTTCAAGTCCAAACTTTGTCCTAACTGTTTCAAGATTTTCCTTTGCCACATTTTCATACCCAGAAAATGTGTGAAGAGCATACCATTTTGCTTCTGGGCTTTTTGAAGCATCTTCTACCCCAAGATCTTGTGTGTTTTCCTTTTCGCTTAAATCTTTTTCAAATTCTTTCTCTTCCACTTTAACACCCCTTTATTTAAGTAATCCAAAAAGTAATCCAAGAAGATAGTCTATTCCAAGTAATATAAGTCCAAAGATTAAAACAACAACTAAAACAACTCCGGTCTTCTTGCTAACTTCCTTAAATTTAGGCCAAGTTACTTTTTTTAACTCCGATGTCGTTTCTTTAACAGTTTTCTTAATTCGACCTTTCCTCTCCTTGTTCTTTTCTTTCTTCTTCTTTTCTAGTTTTTTTGAAGATTTTTCCTTTGAAACAGAAACAGGCGATGTTGCTACACCGTCCTTTTTTTCCTCTTTTACACCTTTATTCAAGGAATCTTTTTTTGCCATACGCCCTCCGAAAAAAATCTACAAATCAAAAAAACAAACAAATTACTTTGTTTCTTTATGAACTGTTCTCTTACCACAACGAGCACAGAATTTTTTTATTTCAATTCTCTCTGGATTTGATGTGGAATTTTTTGATGTTGCATAATTTCTCTCTTGACATTCTGTGCAAGCAAGTATTATGTGTTTGCGTTTTGGTGCTGCCATTTTTCCTCTCCTAACAAAAAACTAACACCCCAATCTGGAAGTGTTAGTTTATTCTAACACAATAACAAGTGTTTGTCAAGAGATTTACATTATTTTGTTACACTTTTTTACTAAGAGTCTTGATATCTTTTGGCCCCACCATTGCGTCAACAATCATCGCAATCTCACCCTTTTTGCATGTTTTAATCAAGTCCTCTACTTTTGAAGGCAAATTAAAATCTAAATCATATTTTAAAACATAACAAAAATAAACTCTTAAAAGGTCTTTTGCAAACAGAAAAGCCTCTGTAAAATTATCTCCCTGTGTAGAAATATCGAGATCAGGAAACCTGACATTAATAATTCCTTCATCTTCAAAAAACAAAGCCGGATAAGCAAAATACTGCATTTTTTTCTCCTATATAGAATTATATTATCACAAAACAAGCAAAATTCAAAACGATTTTATAAAAAACTTTGCTATAAAATATATTAAAAAAAGAGAGATTTTTATAAATCCCTCGAATCTCCCTTTTCACTTGCTTTGTTTTTAGCCCTAATTGCCATTGAATATATTTCGCTTGCCTTTAAATTTCCTTTTGGCTTTCCGTTAAAATTGACTTGTTGATATTTTATCTCGCTTAAACCACCTGGAACAACCATTTCGCTAACCTTATAAGTTTTTCCATTAAAGGTTACTGCTGTTTGTATTTTATTTTGAAATTCCATATTTGCTTCTCCTTTTCAGTTGACTTATAATAGCACATTTTTTTTATTTTGTAAATACCTTTTTTAAAATTTTTTAAAATATTTTTTTATTCGGAAATTAAAGGCAAGCAGGCATTTTACATTCTGTCTGGAATATCAATTGCTAAAACATAAAGTGCCTGCACCAAAGCTTTCTTAACAAGCTCACAAAGTGATAAGTAACTCTTTTTTCTTTCAACCTTTTTTTCGTTTAATATGTGGTGATTATTATAGAATGTTGAAAAAGCACTAGCCAAATCATAACTTGCACTGCAAAGAGTGTTTAAAGAATTTTCTTTGTAGCAAACTTGATAAGCGCCAATAAGTTTTAACAGTGAAATCAAAATCTTTCTTTCTTCATCACTCTCTATTTTTATTTCTCCGCCTTGACAATTTGTTTTAGCCATAATTGAATTTATTCTAGCTACTGTGTATTGAATATAAGGCCCGGTTTTTCCCTCAAAAGACAAGAATTTATCTAGGTCAAAGACATAATCTTTTGTGACTGTATTAGACAAATCTCCAAATCTCATTGCGCCAAGTCCGATTTTTAACGCAAGTTCCCTGCTCGGCTTCACCCCATTACTTCTTAACTTTTCACTAGCCTTTTCAATGAGTAAATTTACCACATCGGCAAGTTTAACGGTCGTGCCTTCCCTTGTTTTAAAAGGCTTCCCATCTTTGCCATTCATTGTTCCAAATCCAACGTGCAATAATTCTTGCTCTGCCGGTGAAATTCCTGCCATTTTACAAGCCCTAAAAACTCTTTCAAAATGGCTTGACTGTCTTCCGTCGACAACATAAATAATTTCATCTAAATCCTTAATAGTTTCATTTCTCATAAGGATTGTTGCTATGTCAGTTGTTGCATAAACATCTGCTCCATTCTGCTTTTTTAATATAACAGGGGGCATTGGGTTAAGAAGATATGGCTGTCCATTTTCGTCAAGCTTGTCCGAAGGCATGTTTTCCCCATCTTTTGCAACATCAACTATTAAAGCCCCTTCACTTTCATAGGCAAGCTTTTTGTCCTCAAAAATTTTTATTGTCTTTTCAATGTAGGCTTCAGCGTCACTTTCTCCTAAGAACAAATCAAAGTTTGCATTTAATTCGTTATAATTTTTTTCAATTTCTTTAACTGAAACCTCACGGATTTTTTTATAAGCAGAATAATATGGTTCCTTTTTTTGCTGAATATAAAGAGTTATTTCACTTGCCTTTTGCTTAAATTCCTCGTCAAAATTCTTTCTTTTACTAGCCTTTGGATAAGCAATGTTAAGCATTTCAAGGGTGATAATGGGTTCTTTTCCTGCCCCTTTAAAATAGTAATCTAAAACCCCTTCCTCTTGTAATTGAGCAATAGTAAGCCCCATTTGAAGCCCCCAATCGCCAAGATGCGCATCTGCTATAACCTCATCTCCAAAAAGCTTATAAAGTCTGTTTAACGCCTCCCCTATTATCGGCGATCTTAGATGTCCAACATGAAGCTCTTTTGCCACATTTGCTCCGCCATAATCCATAAGAACTTTCTTTCTTTTTTTATTCTTTTCCACTCCAACAAGGTTATCTTCTAAAAGCTCTTGTGCTTTTTTGGAAAGATATCCATTTTTTATTCTTATGTTTATAAACCCAGGATTTTCTGCACTAAATTCATACTTGGTGTTTTGAGGAATATTATTAACAATCTCGGTCGCCAATTCCAAAGGTTTTTTTGAGTGCCTCTTTGAGATAGCAAAACAACTATTTGATTGAAAGTCGCTCAGTTCTGGTCTATTAGAAAAACTAACAACGAAATCTTCACCATAACCCAAACTGCTTCCAACTTTCTTTAAAATTGATTCAACTTCACTTTGTAAATTCATTATTTCTCCTTAGATATCTCTTCTTGCTTCAAGCGCTTTTGAAAGTGTAACCTCATCTGCATACTCAAGATCGCTCCCCATTGCTACTCCTTGTGCTAGTCTTGTCACCTTAACACCCAATGGCTTTAAGAGTTTTGCAATATATAGCGCAGTTGCATCTCCTTCAACATCCGGATTTGTTGCCATTATAACTTCTTCTACATCGTCTTTCTGTACTCTTTGCAAAAGCTCCTTTACTCTTATGTCATTCGGTCCTCTGTTTTCAAGTGGGGAAAGAGTCCCAAAAAGCACGTGATAAACACCATCATAATTCTTAACCTTTTCCATAGCTAAAACATCTTTTGGCTCTTTTACTACACACACTATTTTTTTATTTCTCGTAGAACAAATATCACACACTTTTTTTTCGGTGTAATTTCCACACTCTTCACAAAATCCAATTTTTTCTTTTGCCTCTATTAAAGCGTTAGCGAAATTTTTTGCCCTTTCTTTGTCCCCTTCTATAATAGAATAAGCATACCTTTGAGCTGTCTTATAGCCAACACCTGGCAATGAACGAAAATATTCAATTAATCTCTCTATTGGTTCGTCATATTTTTTCATTTTACATACCCGGTATTTGAGGCATAGATTCTTTTTCGGCTTTGTTTATTTGATTAATAGCATCGTTAAATGCTGAAATAATAAGATCTTGTAACATCTCGACATCATCTGGATCAATTACTTCTGGCTTAATTGATATGCTTTTGACCTGCTTATTTCCCATCATAATGATTTCAACCATTCCTCCGCCTACACTGGCCTTAAATTCCTTTTTTTCAAGCTCTGCCTTTGCAGACTCCATTTGTGCTTGCATCTTTTGTGCCTGTCTCATAAGATTTTGAATGTTTGCTCCTCCAAAACCTCCACCGAATCCGTTATAACCCATAATCAAATCTCCTTTTATTAATTTTTAAATAATGTTAATGTTATCTCCAAAAAATTCTTTTAACACAGAGATATCTTGTTGCTCTTTTGTTAGAGGAATAATCTTTTGCTTTACCAACACTCCAAGATCTAACCCCTGCCATTTCAACGCTCTTTCAATTTCTTTTTTCCCTTCTTGTAAAAGAGTTAACAGTGTATTATCTTGCACAAGTATTACAAGATTTCCATCAATGATAGAAATGTCAGTTAAATCACCACAAGCAACATGTAAAGCAACCTGATGGGTCTCCCTTAAAAAGAGAACAATCTTTCCCCATACATTTTTTATGCTTAAATCCTTTTTAATGTCTTGAAAATTCAGTTTTTTTTTGCGTCTCCAACAATTGCAGAAAGTGCAGTCGTTTCAAGCAGAAGTCTTGTAGAAAGAGCATATCTAAGTTCTGACTCAGCACTTGAAAAGAGTTGCATAAAGTTTATTAATTGCTTTTCATCGGCCTCATCTGCTTGCTTTTTGAACTTTTCAAAAAGTTCGCTTGGCAAATTTAAGATTTTGTTTGGATCTTTGCAAGTCTTTGCTGTAAGCAAATCTCTTGCATGCCTAGAAATATCTTTTGCGAAAACAGATAAGTTTTTTCCCATTAAATCAATTTGATTAATTAAAGTTAAAACCTCACCAATATCTTTCTTTAACATCTTGTCAAAAAAATCAATTAACAAATCATAATCTGTAACTCCAAGAACTTTAAGAACTTTTTCTTTTGTAACATTGCCATCCGAATAAGCATTAATACAATCAGCTATTGAAAGTGTATCTCTTACACTACCTTCTCCTGCAGATGCAATAATTTTTAGGGCATCATGATCGTAATTAATCCCTTCTTTGTCAAATATCCTAGCAAGATGATTTGTTAATTCCGAAACCGACACCAGCCTAAAATCAAACCTAACACATCTTGATAAAATGGTTTGTGGAAGCTTATGAACTTCTGTTGTTGCAAGTATAAAAACCACATATTTTGGAGGTTCTTCAAGTGTTTTCAAAAGCGCATTAAAGGCGCTGTCAGAAAGCATATGAACTTCGTCGATTATATAAACTTTGTATTTTGCCCCTATCGGCGCAAATTTAACCTTTTCTCTTAACTCTCTTATATCATCAACCTTGTTATTAGAAGCGGCGTCAATTTCAACAATATTCACATCATTATCGCTTGCAAGTCTCTTGCAAGCGTCACACTCTCCACAAGGCGAACCAGTTTTAGTGTTTTCACAATTTATTGCTCTTGCAAAAATCTTTGCTATTGATGTTTTACCCGTTCCCCGTGTTCCTGTAAAAAGATATGCATGAGCAACCTTGCCTGCCAAAACTTGATTGGCAAGCGTTTTTGTTATATGGTCTTGACCTATAACTTCTTCAAATGTCTTAGGCCTATATTTTCTGTATAGTGCAAGATGTTCCACTTTTTAATCCTCGTATGATTATTATACATTAAATTATTATTAAAATCAAGCAATAAAGATTTAATTTATTCCTTTATTGTGGCGATCATTCTTGTTATTTTATTTTGTTTAAAATACTGACAAATGAATCTACATCAAGAGAAGACTTTCCAAATAAACCACCATCAATTCCCTTTGCCATCAAAATCTTGCCTGAATTTACAGAGTTTAGCCCTCCTCCATAAATAACACATATATCTCTTCCAGCCTTATCAGAGTATAAATCTTGAATTGCTTTTCTTACTATATTGCACCCATCTTCTATATCTTTTACGCTAGCAAATTTACCAGTTCCTATTGCCCAAACAGGTTCGTAGGCAATAATTAAACTTTCAAGCTCATTTTCATACAATCCCCTTATACCTTCTTCGACCTGCTTTCTCAAAACCTCCACAGTTTTACCAGCAATTTTTTCAGAAACTGTTTCTCCCACACAAAGAATCGGCTTTAATCCGGTTTTTAGGGCCGTCTTAATCTTTTTATTTATAACTAAATTGTTTTCCTTAAATTTTGTTCTTCTTTCGCTATGTCCGATAATGACATATTCCACACCAGCATCTTTTAGCATTTTTGCTGAGATTTCACCAGTTTGTCCTCCAATTTCTTCATCGCTTAAATTTTGCCCCCCAATTTTTATGCTTGTTCCTCTTGCAAAAAAGTTTGCAATTGATATAGATGTGAATGGTGGGCAAACAATTAATTCAATTTTATCATTTTCAAACTTTGATATTAATTTAGTAAAATACGCTTTGCTTTCTTGAATCGTTTGATTCATTTTAAAATTTGCTATAATCTTTTTTTTCATTCCAGACCCTCCTGTATAACATCAATAGCTGGCAGTGAACCCCCTTCAAGAAGATGCATTGTCGCACCTCCTCCGGTAGAAAGATGATTAATCATCTTTGCTTTTCCACTTTTGTTCACGGCGCTAACACTATCTCCTCCTCCAACTATCGAGTAACATGGACTATTTGCTAAAATTTCAGCTATTTTAAAGGTTCCTTCCCTAAACTTTGGTTCTTCATATTTCCCAAGAGGCCCATTCCAAATTACCTGCCCGGCTTTTCTAATTTCATTCCCAAAGAGTTCAACTGTTTTGGGACCAATATCACAACCGATCATATTCTCTTCCAAAGTATTGGTAACAAAAGCCCTCTGCCTCCTGTCGTTTGCCCTAATGGCAATGTGATCTATAGGAAGAATAATCCTTTTTTGTAACTTTTCAGCTTCTAATAAAATTTCTTGTGCCTGAGTAATACTTTCCGAGCTTGCAGGAGATATACCAACAGACTTCCAGGTAGCAACTAAAAATGGATAAGCCATTGCTCCTCCAATTAAAATTGAATCTGCCTTGGAAAGCATATTCTTCAATACTTTGATTTTGTCCTTTACCTTAAATCCCCCAAAAATAGCTACAAAAGGCTTGCGAGAATTTTGCAATGCTTGTGATATTACATTTAGTTCCGTTTCCACCAAAAAGCCAATTGCATTAGGCAAAAATCTGGCAACCCCATAAATTGAGGCGTGCTTTCTGTGACAAACACCAAAAGCATCATTTACATATATATCCGCAAGGCTTGCAAGCTCTTTTGCAAACTTAGTGTCATTTTTTTCTTCACCCTCATGGAATCTTGTATTTTCCAGCAAAAGAATGCTTCCTTTTGACATACTCTCTATCCTAGCCTTTACTTCATCTCCAACAGTCTTATGAGAAAATTGGACTTTTCCCGGAAAATATTTCATCAAAATTAAGGAAATTGGCCAAAGGGAAAGCCTAATATCATACCCTTTTGGTCTTCCTAAATGACTGCAAATAATGACTTTTGCTCCCTTTTCAACTAAATACTTTATTGTTGGTATTTCAGCAATAATTCTGGTTGTATCCAAAATTCTTCCCACTTTGTCAATAGGGACATTAAAATCAGCTCTTAAAAGAATATTCTTTCCTTCTAGGTCAACTAGATCTCTTATGGTTCTTTTCATATAAATCTCCTTAATAATATTTTATATTATTTTTACTTATTTTCAAAATCATTATCACAAAAAATACTTTTTAAAACAGCCAAACTTTTTTCTATATCATTTGATGTTGCAATCTTGACCCTTTGCTCACTTGCACACTTTACTCCTGATAGATACCACAAAAAATGTTTTCTCATATAAAGTTTTAACCACTTCTCGTCAAAATATTTTCTTAAAATCTCCACATGTTTTTTTGCAACCTCATAAGGATTTATTTTTAACTCTTTTCCTTGCAAAACTGAAAAAATCCATGGCTTGCCCTGTGCCCCCCTTCCAACCATAACAGCATCAACGCCAGTACCAAGCATTTTTAAGTAACTTTCTCTATCAACCACATCTCCATTTCCAATAACAGGTATTTTTACTGCGGACTTTACTTTTGCAATTTCTTCATAGTTAACGCTTCCAGAAAATAATTGGCTTTGAGTCCTTCCGTGGACCGTAATAAATGAAGCACCGCTATCTTCACACATTTTGGCAAAATCAGTAGCAACAATCTTGTCAAACCCCAGTCTAATCTTCACTGAAACTGTTTTTTTTGAGCTATTTACACAGGCCTTTATTATTTTGCTTGCAAGCAATGCATTTTTCATCAAGGCACTTCCCTCTCCATTTTTAATAATTTTCGGTGCGGGACATCCCATATTAATATCAATGGCATCAAATTTTTCCAAACTTTCATCATTAACGATCTTTGCCATGATTTCAGGAGATTTTCCAAAAATTTGCGCAACTTTAATTTTTTCAGCGTCAGTTGTTAATGTCAGCAACCTATTCTTCGAGGAATTATGTTCCATTGCCATTGCAGAGAGCATTTCTGTAAAAGTTGCATCGGCTCCATAATAAGAACACAAAAAACGCATACCAACATCACTAACGCCGGCCATCGGAGCAAAAACAAGATTGTTTTTTAATTCTTTATTGTTTATTCTCATAGCAATATTTTATCAGATATTGATTTAAAAACAAACTAAAAGAAAGGGGGTTACGCCTGTTTTTTCTTCGTCTTTTTAATAAAATTTTTAAATATTCCTATTAAACATGGAAGGCTTAGTCCCAAATAAACAGTTGACCCCGAAACAATTCCAATAAGCAAAACAAAAATATTTGAAAATTCTAAAATATTTACAAGATATTTAACCAAGATAAACATAACTACTCCTGCAAACAACGGGACAGCTAACTCAAAAAATTCAATTCCAACATTTTTCCTCAAACACAATAAGCAACCAATGCAAACCACACTTGAAAACATAACATTTGAAAATGCAAGACCATAAATATTAATCTCTGGCACTGAACACAACAAGACAACCATTAAAAACTTTAATACTCCCCCTCCAATTTGCAAGCCCATAACATAAAAAACCTTTCCTCTTGCTTGTAAGACAGTCGTAAAAATTTGCATAAGAGCTGTTATGATGGTAAAAATCCCTCCAATATTAGTCAGATTTACTGCATATCCTAAGGCTTCAAACTGCAAATTTGGATAAATTAAGGAAAACAAAGGTTTTGATATCGCCATAATTCCAAGAACCATTGGAAGAATTGTAATCCATAATATTTTAATTGACTGAGAAATTCTTTCTCCAACTTCTTTTTCATCCTCCTTTAAAAAAGATATGGAGGGCAGAATTGCCGAGGCCATTGATGTTGAAATAATAAGCGGAAGATTTAGTATTGCTCCAACCACCCCTGTTTGAATTCCGTAAAGCAAAACAGCCTGCTCAGAAGCAAACCCTGCAATTTTAAGTCTGTTAACGATAATCAATGAATCAAATGCACTTAAAAAAGGGAAAACGCTCATTCCAATTACAATAGGAAGCAAAGCTTTATAAAATCCTTTATGTAAATTTCCTTCTGGCCTTATTTTCAATTTTTTTACAAAGAAAAGCAAGTAAATCATTGCAAAGATTTCTGCAATTGCAATTCCTAAAAAAGCCCCAAAAACACCAAGTTCTTTACTATAATTTATAAGCAAAGAAGAAAACAAAATGCCAAAAACAAAGCGTATTGCCTGTTCTATAATCTGACTAATCGCCGTTGGAACCATATTCTCATATCCTTGAATAACTCCTCTTAAACAAGCGATTATCCCTCCAACGGGTAGAAGAACGATTAAAAGTTTATAACTAAGAGTTGAGTAATTGTTTCCTTGAAAAGCCGATATCTGTCCACCCAACAAGAAAAATAACAAACCAATAACAACACCAACAATTAAACTAGTAATAATTGCAATCTTATAAAGGGATCTGATTTTTAATTCTTCATTAAAAGCTCTTGCTTGCGAAACAAGTTTTGATAATGTAACCGTCATACCTCCACTAGATAATATTAAAGAAAAACTATAAAGCACCATTATCATTTGAAAAACACCAATTCCGTCTACTCCTAATATATTAGTAAGAGGGATTCGAAAAAAAGCGCCCAACATTTTGCACGCAAATCCACTTACAATCAGTGCAGATGACCCCTTAATTATTGCTTTATTCATAAAATTATGTTGCGTAAAGAGTCCATAGCTTATACAAAAGCATAATGAAATTCTAAAATTTTTTACTTTTTTTAAGAAAAGGTATTTACAAAACTAAAATTTTGATTTATAATATAACAAAAAAACAAAAGAATTAAAGGGAGATTTATATGAAACATACAACCAATCCATATATCATTGACGCCTCTGATATGTCCGACTCCTATGTGTATGCAGCGAAGAAAACCAGCATGATGATTATATCAGCTGTGTATGGACTATTAAAAATGAATCCAGGCGAAGAAAGAAACAACGAATGGTATACAAATTTAAAAGAATGGGCAACATCCTCTTCTCTGTATAGTGGCGCCGAAAATGAACCTGCTTGCAAGAATGTGGTAAAGTATTGTATGAATAATAAGGCAGAATCTTTAAAAAACCAGTCCGTTATGGGAATTGTGAGGTTCGTTTCTAACTACGAGGATTACACCGAAGGGAAAAAAGCATATATAAACAACAAAAAGTCTAAAATATTATTCGATGTAGATAAGTTTTACTCAGATCTTTTTTCTAAGAAAATTAATTCAAATCAAGTAGATGATGCAATGGAAATTTTAAAAGGCGAATTACAAAATTCCCTTGGGCGTGATCGGACAATATAAAAAACAGCTTATAAGCTGTTTTTTTTGTTACAAATCCCTATCAAAAGGTGGGGTTATTTTAATGCCTTTTGTATCCAGTTCAACAATTTCAATGTTTGGAACAATCACATCCTGTGTTTTTTCTATGCTAGGTTTTTGTTCAACTTTGCTTTCTTCCTCTCCAAACAATGATTTTTTCTTTATTGCCTCGCGCTTTATAACATTATCAAGCGAAGAGGAAATTTCGTCTAACTTCTTCTTTTTAGATGCATCGTACACTTCTTCCCCTAGTTGATTAAACTTGGCGTCTTTTGTTTTGTCGGCATTGTCTTTTTCCCCCGGAACAATAGGCTCTTTTTTTTCTTTTTTCTTAGCTTTGGCTTTTCCCCCACCGGAAGCTGGTTTTCCTCCACCAGATTTTCCACCTGAACCTTTACCTCCTCCCTTTTTACCAGAAGGAGCAGAAGATTTAGTTTTTTCGGCTTTCTTTTCGGCCATTTTTTGAAACTTACTTGGTGGTATGTCCAACTTTTCCGTAAAAGAATCAAAATCTTTTATTGGGTCCATAAAATCTTTTGTTATGCTTTTTAGCTCAGAAAAAGCATCAGGATTTTCTTGATATAATGAATTATACCCTCCCATAGAGTCTATTACTTGATTTAACAAAACCCTTAATTGTGAATAAAGATTTGGAATCGTTTTATCAATTAACCCCCTTTCTTTCATTTGCCTTTTGTATTCTTCAAGCATTTCAAGGCCAATTCCTCCACATTTTTCAAGCAGTTTTACCATTCTTAACACATACTGCTCTGAGAACATTTCGATTATAAAGCTTCTTTCCTTGTTTTTCTTCTTTTTGTTGTCCTCAACCTTTTTTGATATTTGTGGCAACTCTTGATAAGCGTTTTTGTTTTTCTTATCTTCGTTTGCTTCATTTTTTTTGTCAATATTTGGCAAATATTCCAAAGTATCAGAATCTTCAAGCAAAATATTAAAAGCCTCTCTTGCTTTTTGCTTAAACTCGTAATTTTTTAGGCTTATGTATTCTGCAACAAAAGTCTTCAATGGGGCACCATAAACTTTCTCAATGAGATATAACTTTGCAACCATACTCTTATCTTCAAAATCAGAAAATACTAATTCTAATTTTAATGTAATATTCTCTCCACAAAGGGCACAATCAATAGAATTTTCTTTTCTCTGAGTCAAATGTTTCGTCTTAGTGACGAGTTCTTCCCGTATTTCCATGGATAAAACATAGGCTCCGTCATTATTGTAATCACCTAAAAGATTATTGTTAATTATCGTTTCTTGATTTAAAAATTCCTTATATTCATGAATGTATTTATCTGAGATTTCTATTTTGCCGTCATTCACAAACACATCAACCCTATCTAATTTCTTTTGTTTTTTTTGTGGTTTCATAACACCCTCTCTGTTGTATATTTTATCACAAAAAACACCTTTGTGCAACAAAATGTAGTTTATTTTTTTACAACTGTCATACAATATGGCTTGCACTTTATATCATTAATAGTAATTCCATTGGCAATACATCTTCCCTGTTTATTTAAAACGCAGTCATTTTCACATTCAATTTTCATTCTCTTTGTGTCTCGTTGTGGAGCATAATTTGGGGTTTTTGAAAAAAGTTTTTTTGATGTATCTGTCGTCTTCTTTTCTATTTTAGGGATATAACTTTGGCAAATATCATCTTTATCCACAAAAATGCTCTTTGACCGGCAAGTGTGTCTATCATTATATTTGCATTTAGTCTTTCTGCATCTTATATCCATTTTTTACCTCCATTTTTATATTGCCTTTTTTCTTGACTTTTAATCAAAAAAGATAGTATTATAAATTAACATAAAGGAGAGAATATGAAGGTAGTTTTTTTAAAAGATGTGAAAGGAAGTGGAAAAAAAGGAGAAATTAAAGAGGTTGCAGACGGATATGCAAACAATTTCCTAATAAAAATGGGCTATGCAAAAAAAGCCGATAACAGCTCTTTAAATGAACAAAAAGGAAAATCGCAAGCAAACGACTTCCATAAAGAACAAGAAAGATTAAAAGCTTTAAAGATAAAAGAAAATTTGGATAATAAAAGCATAAAACTCGGAATTAAATGCGGAGAAAACGGAAAAGCTTTTGGATCAATAACTGCAAAAGAAATCGCAGATGAGCTGTCAAAGATTGGAATTATCTTAGACAAAAAGAAAATAGATTTAGCTGAGCCAATAAAAGCAATTGGCTCTTATAAAGTACAAGCAAAAATTTATCCAAATATTTCTTCGATATTTGAAGTTGTTATTTTTGAGCTATAAAAATTATTTTAAGCTTAAATAAAATTTCTATAAAATATCAATAGATATTTTTGTCTTTAAAAATCTATAAAAACTAACTTTTTAATCTGCTCTTAATAAATTTTAATTGTTTTCACTTATTAATATAAATACGTTTATTAATATACTCATGATTTTTATTATCTTTATTCTTAAAAATTAAGATAATTATAATTCATCAATGTTTTATAAATGTATTACATCTGCTTTTATTTAATCCTGTTAAAATTTCATACTGACTCAATCCGCTGTTATTTGCCCAATAATCTGCGTTATTAAAAATTATAATTTCATCGTTTAAAGAAGCCTTTTTACCTGTGATGTCAATCATAAAAACATCCATACAGATTTTTCCTACAATTTTAACTGACTCGTTTTTTAAATAAACCTCCATTTTGTTTTGAAATTGCCTTATCATACCATCGGCATACCCAAAAGGAACCACTCCTATTTTCATTTTATGCTTAGCCTTAAAATAACTATCATATCCAATAAAATCATTTTTTCTAACTGTATTTATCTTTATAATTTTGCTTTTTATTTGCATAATAGGTTTTGTTAAATTATTTAAATAACCATATAAGCCTATTCCCACCCTTATAAAATCAATAAATTCTGGGTTTTTATAGAAAATCATTCCGCTTCCGCCAATATGAACAATACAAAAAGGGTAATGTTTTTTTATAAACATTACGTACTTTTTAAACTTTAATAATTGTTTATTTGTAATATTAGTATCTTTGGTGTCAAAACAATGTGTATAAATGCCTTCGATTATAATATTTTTTTTTGCATTAATATATTTTAAAATTTTTAAAAATTCTTTAAAGCTCTTTAATCCAAATCTATTCATTCCTGTATTAATTTTTAAATGAACTTTTATACTTTTATCTACACAAATAATCTTTTTTATTTGATCAAAAGCGTCAATTGAAACAGAAATATTGTGTTTTTGTGCAAGATAATAATTATTACAATAACCGAGAATCAAAATAGTTGCATTATTATTAATCTTTCTTAATTCAATGGCTTCTGACAAATTATGAACTGCAAAAAAATTGCATTTATTTTGTAAGATTCTACAAATTTGATTCATTCCATGACCATAGGCGTTTGCCTTTACCACAGCACAAATATCTTTATTCGAAACCCTTTTTAACATATTGTAATTAACAATAAGCTGTTGTTTGTTTATTATTTTTGACGAATAATATTGCATATCCATTTATATACATTTATATTTTATTTTGTTACTCAGTTATATAATCTATAATAAATGATTGTATTATTCGCAATGTTAAGCATAAATATGATATCTAAGGTTATTCTTGCTCGCCAATGGCAAGTTTTTCTGTTCTGTCTTTTAAGATTAAAGCATCGATAAACAAATCAATATTTCCGTTTAAAACTCCTTCAAGATCATAGGAAGAAACTCCCACTCTGTGATCGGTAACTCTTCCTTGTGGATAGTTATAAGTTCTTACCCTTTCACTTCTATCTCCACTCCCCACTTGGCTTTTTCTGTTTTCTTTAAACTCCGAGTCTCTTTGGCTTTGATAGAATTCATATAATTTTGATTTTAAAACATTCATTGCCTTTTCCCTGTTTTTAAGCTGAGACCTTTGATCTTGACAAGTTACAACTATCCCAGTTGGCAGATGGGTCATTCTTATAGCTGAATCTGTTTTGTTAATGTGTTGTCCACCAGCTCCACTTGACCTATATGTATCGACTCTTAAATCACTTTCCTTAATTTCAAAGTCAACTTCCTCTACCTCAGGTAAAACAGCAACCGTTGCAGTTGATGTGTGTATTCTTCCTTGCGTCTCGGTTTCTGGCACTCTTTGAACTCTGTGAACACCTGCCTCATATTTTAATCTGCTGTAAGCTCCCTTTCCTCTCACGACAAATGTCGCATCTTTAATTCCACCAAGTTCGGTTTCATTCACATCAACTATTTCGACCTTCCACCTCTTAGCTTCAGCATAATAGTTATACATTCTTAAAAGCTCTGTTGCAAACAAGGCAGACTCCTCTCCACCAGCAGCCGAACGAATTTCCATGATAATATTCCCATCGTCATTTTCATCTTTTGGCAAAAGCAAAATTTTTATATTTTCTACAAGCTCCTCTTCCTTTTTTGATAATTGAGATATTTCCTCATGAAAAAGAGCCTTCATTTCGTGATCTTTTTCCTCTTCAAGACTTTTTTTACATAAATTTAAATCATTTTCGATCCTAGACAAAAGTTTAGAAGCTTCAACTACTTCCTCCATTTTGCTTCTTTCTTTTATTAATTTTTTCCATTCTTGATTGTTTGAAATCACAGCCGGATCTGAAACAAGCTCGGTTAATTCATCGTATCTTTCTATCATTATTTTTGTTTTTTCAAGAATATTTTTTACTTCTTCCATTTTTTGCTATAACCACCCTATAAATCTTATTATAATCTTTTATCCCTTTTATGTCAAAAAAATTGTGCTGACTTAACAATTCTTTTACATCCTTGAATTGCCCCTTTCCTATTTCAAAGGCAACATAGCCATTTCTGTTTAGGTGAGAAGGAGCCTGTTCTATAATTTTTCTGTAAAAATCTAGGCCATCTTTTCCACCATCAAGAGCAAGTTTAGGATCAAACTTTTTAACCTCCTCATCAAGAAATTCTATTTCATCACTAGGAATATAAGGAGGGTTTGAAACAATAATGTCAAACTTTCTTCCCTTTTTTATTCCACTAAAAATATCTGATTCCAAAAATTCAACTTTTGCGTCATTTTGGTTTGCATTTTGCCTAGCGACTTCAAGCGCCGACTTAGAGATATCCACAGCACATATCTTAGCATCTATGTTTCTTGCAATCGAAACAGCAATAGCGCCACTACCAGTCCCTATTTCCAATATTTCACACTTTTTTATAGTTGAAGCAATTTTAATTACTTGTTCGACCAATATTTCAGTTTCCATTCTTGGGGAAAGAACTTTTTTATTAACATTAAATCTAAATCCATAAAAATCTACAAAACCAAAAATTGAGGAAAGAGGTTTTCCCAATGCTCTTTGCTCTGTTGCTTTCATAATTTCTTTATAGGTTTTTTCATCAAAATAGCGAACTAGTTTTGCTTCTGCTCTGTTTTTACCAAGAACAGTTGCAATAATCCACTCCACATCACTTTTATCATATCTATTTGCCTTTGTCAACTTTGTTTGCATTTCACTCAAAACTGTTGCTAGCGCAATTTTCCCCTCATTCATTGTTGCTCCATAAAACTTTTCTTTCATACTAAGTTGTGAAAATGCCACCCTAGCTACCTCGTCATGAGTCAGCTGTGGCCTCATACACACAAAAAAAGATGTCAAAACACATGCTTTTTCTAACTTATTATTTAATGATAATAAATACAGAATTTCATAGGAAAAACTAAGACAAACAATAAATAGCCCAAAATTTATCAACCAATTGCCCCAGAATGACACCCTTATTCCAACTAATGTTATCACAAATGTGGATAAAATAAAAGTAAAAACAAAAAAATTCAAAAAATTTAAGGCATAGTGGTAATCTAGTGTTTTATCGGTATTTATCTCCCCTTTATTTTTAATCACCAAGTTTCCAGCACCATTAAATTTATAAAGTTCTTGCATTGCAGGGATAAATCTTAAAGTTAGTAAAACCAAAAAAATTAATATAATTTTTGTGAGCGCTATGATAAAGTTTCTCAGCAGAAAATTTTCCTCCATTCCCAAGATTAAAAAACTTATTTTTGAGGGCAAATATCCCAGTAAAAATAATGATATAAAAAGGGCAACAATTCCAATAATCGTGTAAACGACTGACAACTTTGCAATTTTAGTTTTTTGTAAAACTTTTTTTGCATCTTTACTTTTAACTTCTTCTTTTATACTTTCTCCAAAGTTTTGAAAAAACACAATAAGCCCCATAACAAAGTAAATTACACCTCTAATTAAAGGTATATCCAAAAAATAATTTCGTTTAAATGATTTTGTTGAGATCTTTTTTCTTCCCTCATCAACAAACACAGAAACGCTTCTTTTCTTATAGATACCTCTTACTCCATTAACTGTTGGAAAAAATAAATACTTCATATTTTTTATATTTCCATTTTTGTAAAAAATAAACAAAAAAAACAGGGAATCCTGTTTATTTTGTGCTTTAAATTTAAATTAAATTTTTTCTTGTTCTTCAGCTTGCTGAAATAGAATTTCATCAATCTGTCTTTTCATTCTTAATTTTTTTGAAATAATTTTTTTCCTTACACTCCTTTTTGGATCACTGCTTCTTCTTGCAAAACTAGGAGTTTGATCTTTAAAAGAGTCATGATATTTGGTAAAACTATAAATACCCCCAATCATTTCTTCAATTTCTTTGTTTTTTGTATCAAAATTTGCCATATTTTTTCTCCTTTTAGATACAAATAATTTACCATATCTTAATATATAAGTCAATACCTAATTCGAAAAAAAATGACTTTTTTATTAAAATTTCGACAAAAAAAAGAAGAGCTAAATCTCTCTTCTTTTAAAAGTTTTATACTATTCTAAATTGTATTTTTTCTTAAATTTATCAACAGTTCCACTTGTGTCAACAACTTTTTTCTTTCCTGTAAAGAAAGGATGGCATTTATTGCAAATATCTATGCTTAATGTTTCGCCTTTAACAGTTGACTTTGTTTTAAAAGTGTTTCCACAAGCACAAACAACTGTAACTTCATGATAATTTGGATGAATTTCTTGTTTCATATTTCCTCCTAATCAGCACTATATGGCAAAAGCGCCAAATTTCTTGCTCTTTTTATTGCGGTTGCAAGCTGTCTTTGGTGATATGAACAAACTCCGGTTTGTCTTCTTGGTAAAATTTTGCCTTTTTCAGTGATATATTTTTTTATTTTTGCAACATCTTTGTAATCTATTTCTTTTTCTCCTGCAACACAGAAAGGACAAACTTTCTTTTTTGCTGGTTTACGAAACTTTTTAACTGGTCTTTCCTCAGTTTTTACTTCACTCATTTCTAATTCTCCTTTTTAATATTAAAATGGAAGGCTGTCGTCGTCGATTGGCTCTAATTCTGCCACCTTTTTAGGTGCTTCTTGCCTTTCCTCTGCAACCGAATCACCAGCAGATGACTTTGTTGACAAAAATTCAACTTCGTCTGCGATTATTTCTGTCACATATCTTTTATTTCCATCTTGACCTTCATAAGATGATGTTTGTATTCTTCCTACAACACCACACTTAGATCCCTTTTTCAAAAATTTATGGCAATTTTCAGCCTGACCTCTCCAAACAACAACATTTAAAAAGTCGGCATCTCTTTCTCCCTCAGAGTTTTGAAATCTTCTTTGAACGGCAACCGTAAATCTGCAAACTGAAATACCTCCGTTTGTGGTTGAAAGTTCTGGATCCTTGCTCAAATTTCCTACTAAAATAACTTTATTCATACTTTTCTCCTAATTAAGCATTTTTCTTAATAAACAAATGTCTTATAATTCCGTCAGTAATCGTCATAAGTTTGCTCATAGCATCAACTTCTGCCATTGGAAGAGAAAGGTTCATTAAAACATAGTACCCTTCGTTCTTGAAGTTGATTGGATAAGCAAGCTTTTTCATTCCGATTCTGTCTATTCCTTCAACAACACCGCCCTTAGATTCAGCATAAGACTTAAATTTTGCTATAAGCTGTTCTCTTTTTTCCTCGGCTGTGTCACAAGAAATGACATACATAAGCTCATACTTATTCATTTTTCTACCTCCTTTTGGACTAAATGGTTTTCTTTTTTCAAGAAAACAAGGATAGCTTTTCTTGCTACCCTTGCATTATAACACAATGTTTTACAAAAATCAAGTGTTATTAATAACAAATAATTCTATTTTTGTCTGTCAGTTTTTTCTTTTATAAATTGTTCTAATTTTTCCAACTTATAAAAATCTTTTTGATTGTTTGCGTCTTTTTTTGCATTAGACAGTGTCATATCAATCAAAATACTGTTACCTTTACTTCTATTTAACAAATCCCTTGCAAGAAGCGAAAAATTTTTAGGAAATTTCGTGATATAAGACGGTGAAACAAAAGTTATTTCAGCAGGCTTTATTTTTGTTCTATAGCTTGCATATAAATAGAATTCATTAGGATATTTTAACGCAAAAACCTCGGGAACAGTCGCCAAAGAATAATTTTGTAAAGCCATCTTTTTTAATAAAAAATTAACATCTCTTACTTCATAGTATTCTATTCCTTTTTCGACATCTTGCCAAATTTCATCATCAACTTTACTTTTATACATAATTATTCTCCTATTCAATATTTGTTTTAACAATTTTATTATAGCAAATATAATAGAATTGTCAATACCATCTTTTTGTTATTGCACAAAAAAACAAAAAATGGCGCATATTGCACCATTTAGTCGTTTTTATCTACTTGTTTTTTTAATCTCTCTGATTCCAATTTAAGAACTTTAACCTCTTCAAGTAAAAGTTTGTATTTTTCTAGGCTTAATTCCATTTGTTTCATCAATTTTAAATCTTTTTCTTTGTGTATATTATTCTTTATTAAATCTCTTTCTTCATCCAGCTTCTTAAGTTCTTTTACTTTTTCATCGAGCGTTTTCGTTATCTCCGTCCATCTAACTATTATCTCTTGATTACTTTTCATTCCGCTTTTCCCCCTCTCTTTCATAAATTACATACTGAGAACCATGCCAATCTCCACTCCAATTTCCACTCCCAGAATATTTATATTCATTAAAGTTCGGTGCCTTTAATGTATGGTGAGATTTTTCTCTCTCGATGTATTGATTCAATCCCCCCTTAGACCAATTTGGAGAAACTCCACATGTCACAATTCTTATCGGCTTTGCAACATATCCTGAGTCTTTTCTTGCTTTTTCACTTTCCTCCTTATCATATTCTTTTACGAATTCTTTCACGCCCTGTATCGCTTTTTTGTATATCTTTTCTGTCACTTCACTAGACGCATTTTGATATTTTTTGTTAAGCTCAAAGTCATTCACAACTGCATAACTTTCTTCTCGATTGACATAAACTATTCCAAAGCAAACAATATCCCCTCTGTTGTCTCGTATCACAAGAGGTTGCATATCCGGGGATACTATCATCGCTCTTTGTGCCCCTGCCCCTGCTCCATATAAATTTGCACAGCAATTTGTCAAAAAGCCCATACAAAAATTTACTTCATCGCTCTTTTTAAGCATTTCATAGGTAAATATTTTTCCTGCTGTTTCTGTTTGAGTTTTTAATGTGTCTTGAGCAACATCTAAAATCTCGTTCTTTGTTTTTTCAACTTCTTCAAAATACTCCTTCCATGCTTCCTCTATACTCTGCTTTACTTCCCTTTCTAAAATATGATCCGGGGTTCCCTTTTCTTTTCTTTCCCTATCAATTTCTATCGCTTTGTCAAAATGTTTTTGCTCGTATCCCAAGAATTTTGACATTTGTTCGGCAATATGCCTGTTCTCTGATGTTACATTAATAAACTTTTTAGACGCAAATTCTTTTTTTAAATTTTCCACATTCGGCTCTCTCCACCTAAGTTTATCAATCCCTGATTCTGTTGTCTCATACACCTGAACTTGATATCTGTTTTCCTCTGTCATATCAACATATTCAGCAGTTGAAATATCAGTGTGTTTTCTCTCATTAAACCAGCTGTAAACCCTGGTAATAAACCCAGAATTTACCCTCTCCTCTTCTATCAACTCTTCAAGGTTATTCTTCTTATTAAGAAACAGCAAAAATTCTTTATTAAATTCTGTTACTTGCATCGAATGAAAGTGACTGTGTATGTCATTAATATCAATTCCGGTGGATAACACCTTTTGCAAAACATTATATGCTAGTTCTCGAACCTTCATCTCGGTGACCTTTCCATTTTGCCCCCTGTATTGAATTTTTTCGTTTGAAAAAATACCAAGGTTAAATCCAAAAGAAACCAGATCATAAATGTTGCCGTCGCTCTTTTCTCTGTCTCCAAATTTATTTATCAATGTGTGAAAAGCTGACAAATCTTCAATATCATCAATCTTCCTTTTTTCTATTAAATCATCAACTGCTCGCTGAGGAATTGATTTACTTAAATATTTTAAATATTTTTCTTTCTGGCTTACCACGGCAAAAAGATCACTCATCATTGCTTTTCTTAATCCATAAATTTTCCCGTGACTAACAAAATTAAATATGTTTAGGTTTGAACAGCCAGAGAATGCACTAGCTCCAATTGATGTAACACTGTCTGGAATCGTTATTGATTGTAAGCCTGAACAGTCAGCGAATGCCCAATTTCCAATTGATGTAACAGCTTCTCCAATCGTTATTGATTGTAAGCCTGAACAGTCAGAGAATGCACTAGCTCCAATTGATGTAACACCTTCTCCAATCGTTATTGATTGTAAGCTAGAACAGTTCCTGAATGCTTCATCTCCAATTGATGTAACACTGTCTGGAATCGTTATTGATTTTAATCCCTCACATTCACTGAATGCACCCTCTCCAATTGATGTAACGCTGTCTGGAATCGTTATTGATTGTAAGCTAGAACAGTCAGAGAATGCACCCCATCCAATTGATGTATATCCAAAAGGAATGTCTATGTGAGTTTTGGACCTATCAAATTTTGTTCCTTGATAGACTTTTTCTTCTAAACTTGTGCTTACTGTGTTTTCAACCATTGGATTATTTTGATCTTTGTATTCTCTGGCCCAAGAAAAAACTTCCTTCTTTTTTAAACATCCACCTATTTTCCTTATTATTTCGTTAAGCTTTTCTTTAAATCCTGACATTTTTTCTCCTATATATATTTTATATGATAATATTAATACAGTTTTTTGTCAATAGTTTTCTTGAAGCTATTTTTTGTTACAAAAATAACTACTAAAAAATGGCGCATATTGCACCATTTAGTCGTTTTTTCCACAACAATTTTTGTATTTTTTACCCGAACCACATGGACATAAGTCGTTTCTTTTTGGTTGTTTACTTTCATTTATGACCGTTTTTTGAACCTCTATTTTTCCCTTTTTAGGCTTGTCAAACAGGTCTTCTCTTCTCTTAACTGGCGTAAATGTTGGTTTTTTTATTGGTTCTGGTTGTTTGACCTCGATATTAATGTTTAAAAGCATCATACAAGTCATTTCTCTTATCTTTTCAATCATCTCGTCAAACATTGCGTAACTTTCTTTTTTGTAGGCAAGAACTGGATCTTCATTTCCAAATCCTCTTGCAAAGATTTCATTTTTCAGAGTTTGCATGTCGTCTATGTGATTTGTCCAATGAGAATCAACAATTCTAAGCATAACAAGCCTTTCAACTTTTTCAAAGTCTATCCCCATTTTTTGTGCCTCTTCTATTTTTTCTTGATATCTTCTATCAACATAAGAAAGCACTTTTTCTTCGACTTCTGAAACATCACACCCTTCAACAAAAGCCTCTGTTACAAGATTTTTTTCTTTTTCAACAAGTCCTCTTTCCAAGGCGTTGTTTAGCGGGGATAAATCCCATTCATAGTAAGGTTTGTCGTCTGACAAATTTTCCCTTACAACCTTAGACACAACAGCTGGAAACATTCCAACGATTTGCTCGTGGATAGGCATTCCATCTAAAACTTTGTTTCTTTGCTCATAGATCACCGTTCTTTGAGTGTTCATAACATCGTCAAATTTAAGAACTGTTTTTCTTATAGAAAAGTTTTGAATTTCAATCTTTTTCTGAGCGCTTGTTATTTGTTTGGAGAGAATTTTTAATTGTATAGGGGTAGATTCATCAAGTCTGAAAATCATTGCGATTTTCTTCATTTTATCTCCACCGAATCTTCTTATTAAATCGTCTTCTAGCGACAAGAAGAAAACGCTTGAACCAGGGTCTCCCTGCCTTCCAGCACGACCTCGAAGCTGATTATCAATCCTCCTTGACTCATGCCTTTCTGTTCCAATTATGTGAAGACCTCCAAGAGCAACGACTTCTTTCTTTTCCTTGTCTGTTTCTTGTTTTATCTGGGAAAGGAGTTCGTTATACCTTTTTCTGGCTTTGTTAAGTTCTTCGTCATTTGAGTTATAGAAAGCTGTTGCATAGGAAATCTGTTCTTCAGTAAAGTTTTCATCGCTCATTTTCTTCTTTGCCAAGAACTCTGGATTTCCACCAAGTAAAATGTCAGTTCCTCTTCCTGCCATATTGGTTGCAATTGTTACAGCTCCCTTTCTTCCAGCCTGTGCAACTATTGCACTTTCCTGTTCGTGATTTTTCGCATTTAGCACAATATGCTTTATTTTCTCTCTTTTAAGTGCCCTTGAAAGTTCTTCAGATTTTTCAATGGTTATTGTTCCGACTAGCACCGGTCGTCCTGTTTGATTAAGCCTTTTTATTTCTTCTGTTACAGCCTTGATCTTTCCGTTATATGTTGTGTAGATAATATCTGGCTCGTCCTGACGCTTGTTTGGAAGATTTGGCGGAATTGTTACAACATCAAGGTTGTAAATCGTTCTAAACTCACCCTCCTCGGTCTTTGCAGTTCCTGTCATACCGGAGAGTTTTTTGTATAGCCTAAAATAGTTTTGGAAGGTTATGGTTGCAAGAGTTTTGTTTTCATCTTTAATTTCAACACCTTCTTTTGCCTCTATTGCTTGATGAAGTCCGTCGTTAAATCTTCTTCCCGGCATAAGTCTTCCTGTAAACTCATCGACAATTATAACTTCGCCGTCCTTTACGATGTAGTTTTCGTCTTTGAACATAACAAAATTAGCTTTCATCGCATTGTTAATATAGTGATTTAGTTCTATGTTTTGAATATCGGAAAGAACATCGACACCATAAAATCTTTCGGCCTTCTCCACACCCTTTTCAGTAAGATTTATGGCCTTTGTTTTTTCGTCCATTTCAAAATCTACATCTTTTTTCATGGTTCTTGCAAGCTTGTTTGCTTTAACATAATCATCACTCGACTTTCCGCCCTGTCCCGAAATAATAAGAGGCGTTCTTGCTTCGTCAATTAAAATACTGTCAACTTCGTCAACTATTGCAAAATTTTGTCCTCTTTGCATCCTTCTGTCGGCTGATATGGCCATATTATCTCTTAAATAGTCAAATCCAAGTTCGTTGTTCGTGCAATAACAAATGTCTGCAAGATAGGAGTTTCTCTTAACATTTTCTGGCATTCCCGACACAATAACTCCAACCGTTAAGCCAAGAAATTTATAAACCTTTCCCATCCACTCGGCATCACGCCTTGCAAGATATTCGTTGACAGTAACAATGTGAACACCTTTCCCACTTAATGCATTTAAATATGCCGGCAAAGTTGCGACCAAAGTTTTACCTTCACCCGTTTTCATTTCGGCAATTCTGCCTTGATGTAAAGCAATTCCGCCCAAAATTTGAACATAAAAGTGCTTCATATTCAAAACTCTCCATGCAGATTCCCTACAAACAGCAAAAGCTTCGGGCAAAATATCGTTTAATGTTTTTCCGTTTAAAAGTTCTTGCTTTAAAATGCCCGTCTGTGCTTTTAATTCTTCATCAGACATAGTTGAATACTTATTTTCAAGTGCAATAACCTTGTCTGCAATTTTTTTAAGTTTTTTTACCTGTGAATTGTTTTCGCTTCCAAAAAGTCCCATTTTGATCTCCTAATGTTTGTATTATTACATAAATGTGTGCAAAAAATCAAGCATTTTTTGTTTGGATACACTACAAGTTGTGTATAGCTTCAAGTTAATAATAAAATTCAACATTTTTCACGAAATTATTTGCTGATTATTTTTTTTATTTATTAGCTCTTCATAAAAAAATCAATCTATAAAAAAACAATTTTTTAAAAATTTCTTACAAAAAAACTTTGACTTTTTTTTACAAAAAGACTTTTGTAATGTCTTTCGTAATCTTTTTCAACGAAACCCCTTTTGACCTTAGCATTTTAAAATATATTTTAAATATTATTATTACCATTGACAAAACATCTTTTTAATGGTATCATAATATCGTAAAATTCTACAAAAATACAAATGGAGGATTATGAGTGAGAAGACTTTGTTGGAAATGCAACAAGAATTACAAAGAATAATAAAAGGACAAGAGGTGTCGGAAAGAGTTAAAAATGCACAAAAAAGAGAAAATATCCTTAAAAAAGCCGGAGCTTCTCTTGCCTTACCCGCCACGGCTATGGCAATGTTCGGTGCTGGTGGGCATGCGTATCAACAAAAAAACTATATAAGCGAAGTTAATGAAACACCACCTCCCATCGTCTATGAAATTGAAGATCAAGAAACTTTAAACCGTCTTAGTGACTCCTATTCCCCATACAATTTCATTAAATATAAAGACACTCAGGTAGAAGACGAGCCAATTAACTCAATTAAAAATGTTCTTTCAAAAGACTCTACTTTTAATGGTTATGGCAGAGCAAACACTCCTGGACTAAGCGCAGAGGAAAGAAACCTAATAAACGAAAAATTGTCTGACGCAAAAAATTATTTCAATGATCAAAATAAAAAGATTCTTGAAGACAACAAAAAAAATGTTCAAGTTAAACAAACACAAAAAAAGGAGAAAGCAATGGACAACAATAATCCTATTAATGATTACAAAAACAACATCAATACTTTACTTGGTATAACCTTGATGAAAGCATATCAAGAAAACGCAGCAGAAAAATACAAAAGTGACACATTACAAAACACCGTTCCAGCTAGCAATTGGCTCCCAGGAAAAACTGATTCAAAAGTTGCTTCTTCAATTACTGCAACAAAAATAAGCGAAATTCCAAAAAGTGATCAAGTGGAATACGAAATTATTGAACCACCTTCAACAGAATTTAATTCATCTCAAAATAAAATGGAAGATATTTCCAGCTTTGTTAAGATTAAAAAATCATTTGATAAAAAAGGCATCACACATTATGACATTAAACCCAAAAAAGAAGTTCCTCCTATTCTAAAACAGTTTGGGACAAGCTTAAAAAATGCTTCCCAATCAATTGCGAGGGGAATTAGTCAAGTCGCAGGAGCAACATTAGAAACTGCAAAACGAGGCGCTCAGGCAGCCGTTTCAGTAGTTCAAAAAGGTGCCGAAAAAGCTATTGATACTGCAGGCACCATTGCGGAAGGCGCTGTCAATATAGCCGAAAATGTTGTTGACGGAGTAGTCGATATTGGAAAGGAGACAGTAAATATTGCAGGTGATGTCGCAAGAGAGGTTGTTGGAACTGCCGGCGATGTCGCAAGAGAGGCTGCTAGAGCCGGAGGGCGTGTCGTTGATGGAGCAGTAAACATCGCCGAAAACACTGCTAAAACAGCTGGACGTATTGTAGAAGGCGCTGCAAACACTGGATATGCAATTCTTAAAAATGCCTCAGATGGAATGTTATACGGTGCAAAAGGAGCTGTTGATATACTAAAAGATATTTCAGGAAATTATCAACAAAGACTTAATGTAAGAAACTATTATGCAGAACAAAGGGAAACTGATATAGTTAGACAACAACAGTATAGAAAAAATATTAGAAGTGAGTCTAGGGCTTTTACTAAAGCTGAGGTAGAAAAAAGAAAAACTGATGATAATCAAACAAAAAATACAATCAATATAATTAATGCAGAAGCAGAGGCAAACGCCAAAGCTCATGAACAAGCAAGGTTAACCAGCCAGCAAAAAAGAGAAGATGCCGTTGCTGTAATAAAAGCAAATGAAGAAAGCAAAGAAGCATTAATATCAGCACGAGTTCAAGCAGAAAATGAAAGTCTTAATAATAAAATTATTTATGCTCAAAGATTATCTGATGTTAAACTTGATCATCAACAAAAAAGAAATGAGAATAAATTGACTGCTGAAGCTTTACATGCTCAACTTAATTTAATTCAAAATATGTTGAATGCCTCAATCAATGTAAAGGAAAGACAAGCCTTTAATCAGTCAGAAGTAGAAAAACAAAAAGCTCTTGCTGATATTGAAATAAATAAAGCCAGAGAACTTGCTAATATAGAAATTGAAAAACAAGAAAAATTAACACAGCTTAACGAGCCTCTCGTAAAAAACAAAATGGAAGTTAAACCTGCAAAAGATCCTATGTTTATAAATCTTCAATTATTTGCGGGTGACTCTGATGAAGTGGACAATAAAGATGATGATGATACTTCACTTGACGGATTCGACAAAGATTTTCTTTCAGCCAGAGAGCTTGCAAGAAAGTTAATTAGAAAAGAGAGTTTGTTTAATCAACTTAAAGAGGACTCAGAAAATCTTGGGGTATCCTTTACTTCTGTTTTTAAAACAAAGAAAATAGATGAAAATGGCAAACCGATGCTGTTTTATCCAAAAACTTATATCTCTTCCAAAATGGGCACAACCCTTTTAAATATCCTCGATGCAGAAAATGGCAATAAGTCAATTTTGTCATTGATAGACAATGGTAAAGAAACACCTTTTATCAACATTGACAAATCTATTTTGTCAAAAGAATTAATTGAAGCATTTAATGAGAAAGGCTTTGAGTCAAAAGATGAACACATAACTATTCCTGTTGAATCTTGCATGAGGACAAACAGCAAGGTGATTAAATTTAAAATTCAGGGCTCAAATCTTGCTGTTAATATTGACGCAAAAAATATTTACTTTACACTAACAGATAACGAAAACAAGGTTACTCATGTTCATCAGCCAGCAAAAGATTCTGTTTTTGACTTCCAAATAAATCCTGAGCTTGTAAGAAAAACTTTGGACAAAGACGACAAAACCTATTTCTTTATGGATAAGAATGAAAAACCTTTTTCTAAAAATACAAGTCTTGTAGCAAATCTCGACCCAAAAGAACTCCTGGCATTAGCAAAAACAGCTCCTGAAAAAGAAGGGGTTAGAATATTTAATGAAGGTGGGGTTCCAAGCATATTCTACACCACAATTAAGGATAGAGACAAAAAAGATCAAGAAGTGCTTATTTTAAAAATTTCAGAAGATGAAAATTATGTTTTTGGAAATTTTGGAAATGACAAAACAAAAGATTTATGTTATTTCAGAAAAGTTGACTCTGTTTCCCTTATTGGTAGAGATGAGACAAAGGAAAACAAGACCTACGATTGTGGCTTGGTTTTTAACTCTGAATTAAGAACTCCTTTGGAAATTCACACCAACATTTATAACAAAGAAGGTTCAAAGAAGGATCCTAACGACCTTACAATTGCCGAAGCAAAAGTCAATAACAAGGTACTAAAAGAAATTGTAAAATTCGTTAAGCAAGAAACATATGATGGGGTTACTCACACTGATATTGATGACTTTACCTTTTCCGAAACAAATGAAATAGTAACAAATAAATTTGACTCATCAAACAATTACACCGATTTCTTTACAAGACCAGATAAAGGTAGAGAGTTTGTCATTGATATACCAGAAAAAGAAAGCGATAAAGAAGAACCAACAGATGAAACTCCTGAAGAAATCAAAGAACCAACAAACCTTGTTGTAGATAACAATATCGAAGGGTTCGACAAGGATTTCTTGTCAAACAGAGTGCTTGAAAGAATGGAGCTAAACGATAAAAATCTTTTCGAAAAAATTAGCATTAATGAAAAGCTTGGCATTAGTTATTCTACAATATTTAGAACACTTAAAAAAGACGAAAATGATAATCAGATCGAATTTGAACAAAACACATATATATCAAACAATATGGGCTCTGCTCTTTTAAATGTTTTGGATCCTAAAAATGAAAACAAAAAAATTTTGTCTTTAAGTGAAGACAAAGAAAAGACCCCTTATATTACTGTGGACAAGTCCGTTCTTTCAGCTGAGTTAATAAAGCTGTTTGAAGATAAAAATTTTGCCTCAACAGAAGAAAGCATAGAAATTCCTGTTGAAACTTGCATTAGGACAAACAGTAAGATTATGAGCTTTAAGATTGAAGGAACCGATCTTGCTGTCAATGTTGACGCAAAAAACATCTACTTCACCCTAACAGACAAGGAAAACAAGGTTACTCATGTTCATCAGCCAGCACAAGATTCTGTTTTTGACTTCCAGTTAAATCCAGAGTTTATGGCAAAAACACTTGATCAAGAAAATAATAAATACTTGTTCCTTGATCATAAAGGAAATTCCTATTTGGATAACAAAGACTTGATTCTTGACCTTGATCCAAAAGAGCTTCTTGCACTTGCTATGTCTGAAAAAGATGTTGAAGGAGTGAGAATTTTTAACAACGGAAAATTCCCTAGCATTCTTTACACAACCATAACTAACACAAATAACGAAGAACAAAAAATTTTGATTGTAAAAACGGGCGAAGATGAAAATTTTGTTTATGGAAACTTTGGTCTAGACGAAAACAAGGATTCGTGTGCATTTAAAAAAGTTGATTCCATTTCGTTAGTTGGAGAGGAATTTAACTCTGAAAACAAAAATTATAATTGTGGATTGGTCTTTAATTCCGAAGATAAACCTCTTATAATTGACACTCAAATTGCAAGCAATCAAATCGGCAAAGATAGGGAAAACGACTTGCAATACGACCAAATCAAAGCAAACTATGATAAATTAGAATTAATAAAAAGTTATATTAAAGAATCTAACGACCAAATTGCAACGGAAGAAAATTCTGATCCTAATGAAATAAGGTTTGGAAAGCTTAACTTTGCTAACATTAACACAGATTCAATTGAATCTTTTAACTCTTCTCTTAACCACACAGAGTATTACACTAAACCTGATGAAGGAAAGCAAGCCGTTGATGAAATCGCTAAGCCGGAAGTTGAACTACCTAAGCCAGATGTCGACGACCCTTCAAAAGGAGAACCGGAAGTCAAAGAACCACCTGCTCAACCAAAACCTGAAAAATCGGGAGAAGCGGAAAAGAGCCTCAAAGACACTTGGGGACCTGCTGGATTGCTTTTAATGGCAGTTGGCGTGATCTTTATGCTTCTAGCGACAATACTAGGCGCTCCATTTGCTTTCATCGGAGTTTCGGCATTAGTAGTTGGTGCAGGCGTTAAAGTTGTTTCCAATGTTAAATTTAGCGACAGCGCCAAACTAAATAAAGCTGTTGATGAACAATTAAAAAAGAAAAAAAGAGAAAAGAAGGAAAACAAAAAGAAACAAAGGCTTCGTGAGAGATTAAATATTTTTAATCATATTCGCAACTCAAAAAAACTTAAAATACAAGAATCTGAACAAGATAGTGAATCTGAAAATAAAAGAAAAAATGGAGATAAACATAAAATTATTACAAATATATCTAATAGTGAGCAAAGTTTTTGGAGCAGATTGTTTAACAGAAAGACATCAAAACTCCCTCCTGAAATTATGTTTCCTGAAAACGAAATTTCTGATACTATCCCATCTGTAGAGAATTATTCACCAGCAGGATACGTAGAAATTTCATCAGGAGAATATTCAGAAAATTTACCAGAGAAATATGCAGAGACAAGAGCACCTGAAGAAACAGCTGATGAAAGCGAAACACAAATGAATTATAACTCAGATGAAATCAAGGTGATAGATGGGGTTAGAAAAATTTTCAGAAAAGGTAAAAAACCTTTAGATCCCGCAAAAACAGAATATAAATCGTCAGATACTGGTGATGAACGTACCCTTTAGAAAATAATTAAAAGGAAAATATAAATAATGAAAATAGGTGTAGTTGGCCTACCAAATGTAGGAAAAAGCACTCTCTTTAACGCAATTACAGAGGCTGGTGCTGAAAGTGCCAACTACCCTTTTTGCACTATTGAGCCAAATGTTGGTATTGTTGATGTTCCCGACAAAAGGCTTACTGAGCTTGGGAAACTTTACAATACGCAAAAAATTACACCTGCAACCATTGAATTTATGGATATTGCAGGGCTTGTGGCTGGTGCAAGTAAGGGTGAAGGTCTTGGCAATAAATTTTTAAGTCATATTCGCGAAGTTGATGCAATAGTCCATGTAGTTAGGTGTTTTGAAAACGAGAACATTATTCATGTAAGTGGCTCTGTTGACCCAATTCGCGATATTGAAGTAATCAATCTTGAACTTGCTCTTGCAGATTTGGAGCAAGTAACCAAAAAACTTGAAAAAGATTCGAAACTAGTAAAAACCGGAGACAAAACTTTGGCAGAAACTGTTGCTTTGTTAGAAAAGGTTAAGGCCGTTTTAGAAGAGGGAAAGCCTGCAAGAACACTTTCTTATTCGGAAGAAGAGGAAAAACTTTTGAAAAACTTTTCACTTTTAACTGCAAAGCCTGTAATATATGTTGCAAACATAAGTGAAGAAGACATTGAAGCAGAGACAAATGCTCTTGCCGAGAAGGTGAAATCTTTTGCTAAAAGCGAAAATTCTTCTTGCATTTGTTTGTGTGCTAAGATTGAAGAAGAATTAATCTCCCTCCCACCTGATGAAAGAGAAATATTTAAAGAAGAGCTTAAAATTAAGCAAAGTGGACTTGAAAAACTTGTAATTGCAAGTTATGACCTGCTTGGACTTATGAGTTTTTTAACAGCAGGGGAAAAAGAAGTCCGCGCTTGGACAATTAAAAAAGGAACGAAAGCTCCTCAGGCTGCCGGAAAAATTCACACCGATTTTGAAAAAGGATTTATTAAAGCAGAAATTGTTTCCTACGACGATTTGATGTCGGCTGGATCATATTTAAAGGCAAGGGAAAGTGGAAAGGTTAGAATTGAAGGAAAAGAATACGTTATCTCTGACGGCGATGTTGTGTTGTTCCGATTTAATGTTTAGGAGAAAAAATGAAAAATTATTCTATGCTGGAACTTGCTTTTCTTGGAGACTCTGTTCACACTTTGTTTGTGAGAGAAAACATCTTAAAAAACAGTTGTTTTAAGCTAAATGAAATTCACAAAATGTCCTCTAGGCTTTGCAGTGCAAAATTTCAAAGTTCTGCCCTAGATAAACTTGTTTCCCTGCTCACAGACGAAGAAAAAGAAATCGTTAGAATGGCAAGAAATTCAAAACCAAAACACAGTGCAAAAAATTCTGACCCAGCCACCTACCACAAAGCCACAGCTTTTGAAGCTTTAATAGGCTGGCTTTATCTTAATGATAGACAGAGATTGGAATTTATATTAACTTTATCTCTTAATGAAAAGGAGTAGATTATGCTTATTGAAGGGAAAAACGCAGTGCGTGAAGCATTGCAATCCGACATTACAATCAATAAAATCTTGGTAGATAAAAACTTTGAACATCGTGCAAACGAAATCATATCGCTCGCACATAAGCTTAAAATCAAGGTTGACTTTTTGCCAAAACACGTGCTAGACAAAAAATCTTTGACAAATCATCATCAAGGATTTATTGCCGAAGCAACTGAGTTTAAGTACTCCTCACTAAATGACTTGCTGGAAAATGCAAATTCTTCAAATACCGCTCCTTTCTTTGTTTTGCTTGACGGCATTGAAGACCCTCATAATTTGGGAGCTATTATAAGATCCTGCGAATGTGCTGGCGTCCATGGCATTGTAATTCCAAAAAACAGGGCTTGTCAGATCAACGAGACCGTGATTAGAACAAGCACCGGGGCAATTGCCAATGTACCTGTTTGTATGGTTACAAACTTAAAAGAAGCTGTTGACTTTTTTAAGGAAAACGATATCTGGACATTTGTGGCAGAAACAGGTGGAGAAAATATTTATGATAAAAAATTAGATATGCCAATAGCCGTTGTAATCGGATCTGAAGGAAAAGGAGTTAAACAATCTTTGAGGAGTTATTGTGACGGCATAATAACTCTGCCTTTAATGGGAAAAGTTAATTCACTTAACGCAAGTGTGGCCTGTGCAGTTGTAATTTTTGAAATATTAAGACAACGAAAGTTTAAAAGGAAGGATTAAAAGTGTCTGACGAAGAACTTGTTTTAAGGGCTCAGAAAGGAAATTCTGACGCAGAATTAGAAATCTATTCTCGCTATAAGAACCTTTTGCTTAAAATTTGCAGGGGATATTTTTTGGTTGATGGAAGCATTGAAGACCTTGTCCAAGAAGCAATGATTGGGCTTTTTAAAGCAATCAAGAGTTTTTCAAGGCAAAAAGAAGTTAGTTTTGCCACATACGCTGGACTCTGCGTTAAACGACAAGTCCAAACAGCCGTAAAAAAAGCAACAAGTCAAAAAAACTTAATTCTCTCGTCTGCCCTTCCATTGATAGGACAGAGTGATGACGATGAAGATGGATCAAGTGAAATTATAATCCCCTCCTCCGATCCCCTCCCCGACGAAATTCTTATCTCAAAAGAAACAGTGGCTCAAATAAAATTGGAGATAAAAAAAAGACTTTCTGCAATGGAGCAAAAAGTTTTATCGAGGTATTTGCGCGGAGAAAGCTATGCCGAAATATCAAAACTGACAGGCCTTACTAACAAAAGTATTGATAATGCGCTTACGAGAATAAAGAAAAAACTTGAATTTTTGAAAAATAAAGCTTAATTAAAAATAAAGATATTAAATTTATTTGGCAATTACTCAAATTTTGGTTATACTATAACTAGATGATGAGTTTAATTGCCTTTTTTTGTGTGCTTGGAGCTTGCTTGACTCTTTGTGGAGTCTCTGCTTTTAAGGTGCAAAGAGATAAACTTTTAATATATGTAACATTAAAGGGTCTTGCTATTTTATCCATATTGACATTTGCAGTTACTTGCGCTAATTTGGCATCAAATATGCAAGGGACTACTCTTTTTATCTTACTTGGAATATCTTTTCAAATATTTTCAGCCATAGTTTCAATTTTGCCAACAAAAAATGATTTGTTCGCTCCGCTATATCAGGCGCTTGACCTAGGAACAGCTTTGTGTTTGGCTTTTGCTGGATTATTATTGACATCGCTTTCCCCTTTTGGACTTCCAATTGGGCTTGGAGTGGGGATAATTGCAAGTTTAATAATAATCTTAGTAAAAAAATCTTTCAACTGGAAAGTTGATATTTCAAAATATGGTTGTTTTTCATTTGCTGTTGCTTTGCTTGGACAAGTTGTAGTTATATTAATTAATTCTCAATCTATTCAAAGTATAATTTTTGGTATTGGGAGTGTATTATTCTTTGCATACATTATTCTAAAAAACTTCTTTTTAGAAGAAAATAAAAAAGTTTTAATATCAAAAAATTTATTATATTACCTGTCATTATTGACAATAGTTTCTTCCATTTTCCTTTATATCTATTAAAAAGGCAATATAAACCAAAATTTTAATGCCTTTTTTTTATTTTTTTCTTGACATTTTTAAAGAAATGGCATATAATATATGAGTATTAACGAATGTCGCGGGATAGAGCAGCTCGGAAGCTCGTCGGGCTCATAACCCGAAGGTCGTAGGTTCAAATCCTACTCCCGCAACCAGTAACCGGAAGACATCCGGTTTTTTTATTGAGGGAGGGAGTGGTTTGAAGCACGACCTCTTAGTGAGCCTAAGCGAACGAGCGGTCCTTTAAAGCTTCAAGCCCTACTCCAAGAGCCACTAACCGGAAGACATCCGGTTTTTTTTATTGAGGGAGGGGGGGGGTGAAGCACGACCTCTTAGTGAGCCTAAGCGAACGAGCGGTCCTTTAAAGCTTCAAGCCCTACTCCAAGAGCCACTAACCGGAAGACCTCCGGTTTTTTTATTGAGGGAGGGGATTGAAGGACGACCTCTTAGTGAGCCTAAGCGAACGAGCGGTCTTTTAAAGCTTCAAGCCCTAATGCAAGAATTAAATAAATACATAATACTTCATAAAAAAAGCTTATGGGTTTAAAATACCATAAGCTTTTTTTTAGTTTTTTTATAGATCTCTGCCATCTTTTTTCGATTCCTTTATTGGAGGCAAAAAACTTGTTCCAAATTTAACCTTAATAATTTTTGCATTATCGTACCTATTTGAAATATAACTTTCAATAGATTGATTTTCTAGGTGTTTTTTTCCTGAATTTATTTCATCTTCTCTAATACTTAATATAACGCCTAATTTTTGTGTCCTTACATAGTACTCTCCTTCTGGAGTTTGATAGAAAAGAAAAATATTATTATCACATGTTTCAGGATCTTCTATATTTGGCATTTTTCTACTACTTAAACTGCTTATTTCTATGTATTTAATTTTATCTTTCATTTTTAGCTCCTTTTTTCTTATTAATACTTTGAGAGTATACCATCATTCCTCTCATTTGTCAATATGTAATTTTTTATTTTTTGTTGACTTTTTTTTTCAATATTAATATAATATAGAAAATAACAATGAAGGGGTTGGAATCCTGGAGTTATTCGCTTGTCGGCGAAAAGACAAAATAAGGCACTTTTTAGTGTGAATTAGGGTGGAACAGCGAAACAAACATCGCCCCTATGCAAAATTGCAGAGGGGTTTTTTAATTCCCTCAATTAATTACAAAAAAGGAGAATAAATTATGTCAAAATTAACAATGGAAAAACTTGTTTCACTTTGCAAAAACAGAGGCTTTGTCTTCCCTGGGAGTGAAATATATGGTGGCTTTGCCAACACTTGGGACTTTGGCCCTGTTGGAGTTGAACTGAAAAACAATGTGAAAAAAGCTTGGTGGAAGAGATTTGTGCAAGAAGATCCAAACACTTATGGAGTTGACGCAGCAATACTTATGAATCCAAAAGTTTGGGAGGCAAGTGGTCATGTTGCAAGTTTTGGAGATCCAAAAATGGACTGCAAAAAGTGTAAGCAAAGATTTCGTGCTGATACCTTAGTTGAAAATCACAGCAAAGGAAGTGTTAGTGCCGAGGCAATGACCAATGAGCAACTTGAAGAATATATTCAGTCTAACCATATAACTTGCCCTCATTGTGGTGGTTTCGACTGGACAGCAATCAGAAAATTTAATCCTATGTTCACCACTTCAAGAGGGACTCTTGAAGAAGGTGCTGACACGGTTTATCTTAGACCAGAAACATGTCAGGGAGAATATGTAAATTTCTTAAATGTTCAAAGAACGGCTAGAGCAAAAATTCCTTTTGCTATTGCACAAATTGGAAAGTCTTTTAGAAATGAAATTACTCCGGGGAATTTCTTGTTTAGGACAATTGAATTCGAACAAATGGAGCTTCAAATGTTCTGCAAAGAGAGTGAATCTATGGAGATATACAATGATTACAAGGCAAGAGCCCTTAAATTCGTCGAGGATCTTGGCTTAAAATCGGAAAATTTAAGATATCACGATCACGACAAACTTGCTCACTACGCAAAAGCCGCTTGCGACATTCAATACAACTTCCCTATTGGCTGGCAAGAACTTAATGGAATTCATCACAGGGGAACTTGGGATCTATCCAGACATCAAGAATTTTCGGGAAAATCAATGCTATACCTAGATCCTTTTACAAACGAAAAATTCCTGCCTAATGTAATTGAATATTCAATAGGTGCAGATAGATTAACTCTTGCTTTGCTTTGTGCAGCATATGAGGAAGAGGCGTTAGAAAACGATACAAGAATTGTTATGCATCTCCACCCTGCAATCGCTCCTTATAAAGTGGCAATTCTTCCTCTTCAAAAAAATCTTTCGCAAAAAGCAAAAGAGGTCTATGCGTCTCTTGCAAAAGATTTTATGTGTGATTACGATGAAGCAGGATCAATTGGGAAAAGATACAGAAGGCAAGATGAAATAGGAACTCCTTTCTGCGTGACAATTGACTTTGATACCCTTGAAGACGAAACGATTACAATAAGAGATCGGGATACAATGAAACAAGAAAGACTTAAAATTAACGAATTAAACAACTACATTTCTCAAAAAATAAAATTCTAATATTGTATATAAATATTGTAAATTGATACAAAGCCAAATTACCTATTATAAAAAGAGCATATATTACCAATCGTAAATGTTGTGTGTATGACTTTTTATGTCATCATATTTATCAAAATACGACTTTTTAAACTTCTTGGTCTGTTCATTTTTTGATTTGTTATTCTTAACTGTTTTATCCATTTTTAGCCACCTCAATTTTGTAGAAAAATTATAACATATTATATTAAAATTCATTAAGAAAAACAAGTGGATATCCCACTTGTTTTTTTTCTTAAATTTAACTAACCTTAATTAAAATCAATTGAGCACTTATCGTTGCACTATCAGATAAAATTACCGGACCCTCTGACAAATTCTCAAATTTATAGATTTCGCCCTCTACTGCATCGAATATAGTGAATCCTTGTGCATCAAATTTGCCTTTATAAATGACATTTTCTGCACTTTCTGCAATGCTGACTAATTCATAATTAGGAAAAGCTTTTTCAAAAGAAATTTTAATTATTTGTGGTTTTTTGTTCTCGCTTTGAAGCATAAAGTTCCAACTTGCAATATATCTTCCATCTTCAAGGATAGTAAAGTTTCCCGTAGCAGGATCATAATCTATATTTTCCAAGATTACAGGCCCAGAATTTGCTAACGCAATCCTAGCAGTTGTTACAGCAGGTTCAGCAAATAAAGATGTCTCATTTGTCTTTATAGCTGCTTGGGTTGTTATTGCTGTAGCCCCAGCTGGCCCTGTTGGACCTGTCGGTCCTGTTGCACCTGTTGGGCCGGTCGCTCCTTCGTCTCCTTGTGGACCGGTTGGACCCGTCGGACCAGTTGCACCTTCGGCTCCTTGTGGACCCGTTGGTCCGGTTGGTCCTTCATCTCCCTGAGGGCCAGTTGGGCCGGTTGGGCCTTCATCACCTGTCAATCCGGTTGCTCCTGTTGGACCAGTTGCTCCCTCATCTCCTTGTGGACCTGTCGGACCGGTTGGACCGGTTGGTCCTTCATCTCCCTGAGGGCCTGTTGGGCCGGTAGCCCCTTCTTCACCTTGAGGACCTGTTGGACCTGTCGGACCGGTTGGTCCTTCATCTCCCTGAGGGCCTGTTGGGCCGGTCGCACCTTCTGTTCCAGCAATTCCTTGAGGACCAGTTGGGCCGGTCGCTCCTGTTGGACCGGTCGGGCCTCCTGCTGGACCAGTTGGACCGGTTGGACCGGTCGCTCCTGTTGGACCAGTTGCTCCCTCATCTCCTTGTGGACCGGTTGGACCAGTTGGACCGGTCGGGCCTTCATCTCCGGTTAATCCTGTTGCACCAGTAGGGCCGGTCGCACCTTCTTCTCCCTGAGGACCCGTTGGACCTGTAGGGCCTGTTGCCCCATCATTTCCTTGAACTCCAGTTGGACCAGTTGGACCTGTCGCCCCAACAACTCCTTGTGGACCGGTTGGACCTGTCGGACCAGTAGCACCTTCATCTCCTTGTGGTCCTGTCGGACCAGTAGGGCCTTCTATACCTGTAATACCCCTTGCTCCTGTTGGACCAGTCGGACCTGTCGGACCTCCCGCTGGACCGGTTGGACCAGTTGGACCTGCTGGACCGGTTGGACCCCCTGATGGCCCTGTTGGTCCTGTTG
>CALVMJ010000006.1 GCA_944345365.1 uncultured Clostridia bacterium
TTCTGTTTCTCAATAAGCTTATAATAAATTCTTATCAATTTATCTTTTTTCATTATTTAAATAATACCACATTTTTCTGTGAATTTCATTATTTTTTATATAAGTTATCAAAATTTAATAATTTTTAGTTTTAAATTTTTTTTACATTTTTACTATAAAGCCAATAAAGCTATTTAATTCATCAGAAAATGTAACAAGATTCGTAATTACGTATGTTATGTTGTTAAGAATTTTTAAATCTGTCATAACGACGCATTATTTAATAAAAAAGGATTAATTTCTTTGATTTGCGGCATGAAAATTATTACTATAGGAAAAAATTAGTTGATAGAAAATTTAAATTTCACCATTGCCTAAGAACCTGTGCTTAATTTTTGCAAAGTTTGTGAAATTTGTGTTGTTTTGTGATGCGTTTTTATGTTTTGCTTTCGTTTGATATTGTATATTAAAAGACACAGTCTAATTGCCTTATTTTATAAGGAGTTTAGACTTTTTGGTATTTGATAAAATATGATAAAAAATGGTGTAAAAATAGTAAATTACAGCATTTTAAAGTGCTTGCTACGGAACGAAAGGTCAGGGGTTCGAATCCCTTGCGACGCACCAAAAAAGTGATATATGAATATCACTTTTTTTTATTTCATTTTTATTATAAATAAATTTCATTGAAAATAGTTTTATTCTTTAACTTTTTTTCAATAAGTTTTTTTATTACGGTTTTTTCTTTGATATAAAGTTACCAATTCCTAGGAATTCAATTTTTCGATTTCGAATATGTCTTGCAAATCTATTTTTAATCCATCTATTTCAATTCTGTTTTTTTCGATGTCTATTTTTATTTGACCTTGTGCCTGTTTGTAATACCCCTCTTTAAAATAGATTATTTTAACCTTTTCTCTTTTATTTAAGTTAATTATGATTTTAGACATCTCTTCGGCTTTTTCCTCACTAATTTCCCCTCTTTGAACTCTTTCATGGTTTAATTCCTTTATTCTTAAAGCTTCCTGCAATCCTTTTAAGGCGTCAAATGGAGCAAATTGCTTTGCCCTGTCTGTTCTATCCATTTTACTCCTCTCCTGCATTATGCCCTCCAACCATTTTATTTCTTTCTCTTCCAGTTGCATTTTTCTTATAATCAATTCCTTTAAGGATACTGTTTTTGCCGTACTTTTCGTGAACATTTAGTATGCTTTTAACAAGTTTTTTTTCTTTTTCAATTTCGACTAAATCGGTAAGCAAATCATAACTTTCATTTATTTTTGGACTAACACTCGAAAAGGTTATTTCAATTTTTCTAATCGGCCTTTGCTTGTCCACCTTTTCATCAAAAATTTTTTCAAACTCTTTTCCTATAATTGAAAAAAGGTTTGTGGTTACATTAAGCCTTCTTGTTCCTTTTGCAAAATCTCCTTTTTTGTCACCATAACCAACACCTAGATGAATTGATTTTGTTACATATCCCCTCTTAAATAAATTGTAGCACCCAGATTGCACCATTTCCTGCATAACCATTTTCCCATCGTTAAAGGAATAGTTTTTGGGTAAAATTTGAGAATTAGAAAATGACTTTTTCTTAGTCTTATATTTTTTTATATCTTTCATTGTGCAACTTTCTCTTCCATATGCGTGGTCAATAAGAAGTTCTGCATTAATTCCAAACTCCTTGTACAATATGTTTTCATCTGCTGTTGCTATTGCTTCCATATCATAAATGCCAAACTTTGCAAGCCTGTTGCTTATGCCATTGGAAATTCCCCAAAAATCTGTTAATGGTTTATGATTCCAAAGAGTTTTTACAAATTTTTCTTCGGTAAGCCAGCCTATTTTATCATAACTGTTTTTTGCAGTAATATCCAAGGCAATTTTTGCAAGATACAAATTTGTTCCAATTCCAACGCTACAAGGAATATGAAGTTTGTCGTAAATTTCGTCCATAAGTTTTTTAGCAAAATCTTTTGCTTTTATTTTATAAATTTTTAGATAATCAGTAACATCTAAAAAGCTTTCATCAATGGAATAAACATGTATATCGTTTTTATCAATATATTTTAAATATATTGCGTAAATTTCTGAGGCATATTCAATATATTTTTTCATTCTTGGCTTAACTACCAAAAATTTTATGCTTTTTGGAATTTCAAAAAGCCTGCATCTGTTCTTTACGCCCAACTCTTTTAAAGCTGGAGTAACTGCAAGACAGACTGTTTTTTCCGTTCTTTCTTCATCTGCTACAACAAGCTTTTCTTTCATTGGATCAAGACCTCTCTCAGCACACTCAACAGACGCAAAAAAGGATTTCATATCAATAACAAAATAACATCTTTTCCTTTCTTCCATTTTTCCTCCCCAAAAAGAGAATATATATGTTATTTTTTCATTATATTAAGTTTATTATCCATTATTATTTATTTTTTTACACTTACTGAAACAACACTTTTTGTATTTTCATCAATTCTTACACTTTCAGAAATTTCAAGTCCTGCTATTGCAAGAATATTATTTTCATCGGCAAGGACAGGAAGAAATTTCCTTTCTCTTTGAGGAATTTTTTTGTCTATTAGGTAACTTTTAAGTTTTTTTGTTCCTCCACCAAACTTTGTGAAAACATCTCCATCTTTTCTAAATCTCCAAACGGCTTCTTTTGGGATTTTTTTGTAATCTAAATAAATACACTTTTTATTTAAGTCAACAACTTTTGCTCTTTTTATTACAATTTTTCCATAATTTGGAACATCAATCTCCCCAAACTTAAATTCACATGAAAAATCGACTTCCTCTTTGTGTTTATTTAAAAGAGTGATATACTCATATTCCTTTATAGCAAAAACATCAAATGGGAGTTTTATTTTTGATCCGTTTTCAGCATTCATTGCCAAATCTTTTATCAATTCAATGTGTTTCTTTTCAAAATCCTTAGTAACACCTATGTTTTTTAACACTTTAATTAAAAGACGATTAACTATTGGCGATTGATAAATAAAGTAGCTTCTTGGTATTCTTGCAATTCCTTCGTCATATAAAACTGCATAGTCAAAAACAGACTGATTGATAAAATCGTCATCTTCTCCAACCGTTTTTCCAAAGGAGACAATTGCCTTTTCAGCTCCTGGCCACCTTTCACAAATTTGAGGAAGAAGAATATTTCTTACAAAATTTCTGTTGTATGAATTATCTTTATTTGATGAATCTTCAACGAAATCTATGTTGTTGTTTGTAATGTAGTCGTTTATTTCTTTCTTAGAAACTTCAAGAATTGGTCTTATAAAAACTTTATCTCTAACAGCACTCATTCCTCTCGCGCCAGCTATACCTGCACCTCTGAAAATGTGCATAAGAATTGTTTCTGCCTGATCGCTTTCGTGATGAGCAAGGGCAATTTTGTCAACTACGCCTCTTTTTATTAAGGACTTAAATATTTCATACCTGCCATCTCTTGCCGATGTTTCAATGCTTTCCTTTTTTTCCTTTGCTAGCTTAGGGGCATCAATCTTAAACTTATATGACCTTACACCAATCTCCTTGCATTTTTTCATTACAAACTCTGCTTCATCTGTGCTTTCTTCCCTGATTCCGTGATTGACATGTATTGCAACAACTTCAAAATCTAGCTCTTCTTGAAGAGATTGAAGTTTGTATAACAAAGCCATTGAGTCACTTCCACCACTTACTCCAACTCCAATAACCTCACCCGGTTTAATTAATTCATTTTCAATAATAAAATCTTTTACTCTTTCCATAGTAAATTGATTATACACCAATAAATCACAATTTGCAAGCAAAAGATAAATTATCGCTATTTGATTAAATTTTTGTATATGATTTTTTGTTTAAACTTTCTTTTCTTTGTTAAGAATTAAAGAAAAGGAGTTTTTATGGAAGTTGTAAAAGGAAATCCATATTTTTGTGACTGCGAAAGCAAAATGAAAAATTATCCATACCTAAACAAAAACATTGATTGTGATATACTTATTATAGGAGGAGGAATAAACGGCTGTATTATAAACCAACATCTCTCAAAAAAAAAAGATGTAGTTTTGGTTGAAAAGGGACGCCTTGGGTTTTGCTGTTCTTCTTGTGCAACAGCCCTTTTAGAATATCAACTCGACGATTTTGCCAAAGATTTAAAAAAAGATCTTAAACCAACTGATGTTGTTAAGATCTACAAAATGGGGCTTAAATCAATTCAGGAAATTAAACAATTTGTAAATAAGCATGGAAACCATTGCGAATTTTCTTTAAAAAGTTCCTTTGTTTATACAAAAAGTTTTTTTGATATTTCAAAATTTAAAAAAGAATATGTTTTTAGAAAGCAAAACGGCTTTAAGGTTAAGTTTATAAATAAGAAAAATAATCCCTTTCCTTTTAAAGTGAAGGCAGGCCTTTTTTGCGAAAATGGAGGGGCTGAGTTTAATCCATACCTCTTTTGCAAGCAACTAATCGAAAGCTCTTCAAACCAAGACAAAATTTTTGAACACACTGAGATAGACATGCTCGAAAGAAAGGGAGAAAAAATTATTGCAAAAACTAATTATGGCAACATAATTAGTTGCAATAAAGTGATTATTTCCACCGGCTTCGATGAAAAAATTACTCCGGAGAAGAATTTAAGCGAAAAATTTGTTTCTTACACTATAGTTACAAATAAAATAGAGGGTTTTTCTTGGTTTGATAAAACTTTAATACAAGACTTTTGTGATCCTTATCACTATCTAAGACTTCTTCCCGACGACCGAATTATTTTTGGTGGAGAAGATTCCCCATATAATTTAAAAAAACCAATAAATGAAAAGCTTGCAAAGAAAAAATATATTTTACTTGAAAAATATCTTTTAAAACTTTTTCCGGTCTTAAAAAACAAGATTAAGGTTGAGTATAAATTCTGTGGGCTTTTTGGCTTTACTGATAACAACTTAGGAGTTATAGGCAAAAGCCTTAATGATGATAAAATATTATACTTTTTAAGTTGTGGTGCAAACGGAATAATAAATGCAATGTTTGGCAGACATTTAATTGAAGATATTTTGGAAAATAAAAAAAATGAGCTAGAGCCACTTTTCTCACCTAAGCGATTACTCTAACTCTTTAAGCCATTTTGTTACTTTCTCCTCATATATTTTTGTTGCCTGAACATAACTTCCTGCATGAGACGCCCCTTCAACCAGTAAAATATCCTTTTTGACTTTGGTTGCGTCAAAATTTTCTTGACTCATTCTAAACGGAACTAATCTGTCTGCCGTGCCATGAATAAACAAAATTGGGGTTTTACTTTTTCTAACTGCCTGTTTGACACATTCGGTTTTTAAGTTTCCCTTACAAAAAATTTTGTAATAAAAGCTTATATACCAAATCGTTGGATAAATTGGCATCCTTATCAACTTCATTGTGTTTTTAATTATCTCGTAGGGACTTGTATATCCACAATCTGCAATAATAGTTTTAACATTTTTTGGAAGATTTTGCCCACTTGCAAGCAAAACCGTCGATGCCCCCATTGAAATTCCAACTAAAATTGTTTCCTTATTGTTAAATTCTTTATTAGAAAAATTAACCCAATCAACACAATCAAACTTTTCTTTTATTCCAAAAGTTATCGCTCTGCCCTTACTTTTTCCATGACTCCTTTGATTGACAATCAAAATATTATATCCAAGGCTTTGGTAAAATGGTATCATCGGACTAAAATCATTTCGGGCTGACCCTCTGTACCCATGAAATAAAATTGCTATTTTATCAGCTCCTTTTGTTTCCAAATAAAATGAAGTTAATTTCAACCCATCTCTACTAATCAAAGTATACTCTTTAAATTTTTGCTTGTCATACCAATTAAAGGCATCTATCATTCTTTTTTTATCATATCTATATTCCGTATACTTAAAAATAATAGGATTATAATAATTAAGTTCTTTTAATCTTATATTAGTAACAACAAAACAAAATATTGACCAAATAACAGTCAAAACAAGACAAATTGCAAGTATAATTAATATTATTTGCCAAATAGTCATTTTTACCTCTTAATTAAGCTATTACCAATATTTTCTAACCAAGTAAATTCAGCATGTTTGCTATTTTTGTTTTATTTTCTTCGCTAAATTTTTCTGCTCCAATTGAAGAATCTGTTATTTCTTTTAAGTGAGAGTTATTGTATCCAAAATTTTTTGACAAGAATAACTGACTCACAATTTTATTTGAAAGAATAAGCTTATTCAAACCTTTTTCGAGCTTGCTATCCATAAACTTAACCGTTACGTTTGATGTTTCTATGCTCTCATCAGAATCCACGATTGCGTAAGTTGTAAAGCTTTCAAAATATCCTGCTTTTTCGTCTTTTCCGTTTTTAACAATATAACCTATGGAGGATGTTGTTCCCAAAAGGCTCCTATCAACTTCTACATAGTCTATTTCAAAATTTTCTTTATCCTCATATTTTATATTATATTCATAAGTTGTGATTTTGTTATAGTTAGAAAAATCTTCTCCATAAGAATCCTTTACCATTCTTATGTTTATCTGAGAATCTTTTGATGAGACAAAATACCTATAATCAACAATATCCGAATTATATTCAAGCCATTGATTTGTTTTTATGTCAAGCGAGGTTAAAAAATAAATTTGTGCAAGTTGATTTTTAACAATTAAGTCTTCAACCTCATCTCTTATTGCTATTCTCTCCTGTGTGGTGTTTGCCTGCACTTCGTCCATAATCAAATCCTCAAACACCTTTTTATAATCGGCGTCGGCTATAACAACATTCTTCTTTTCTTCCTCTTTTTTATCTTCTATCTTTAAATCTTCATAGCCACAAGTCGTCAATATTTGCCCAATTTGATTATGTATGTCTTTTGTTGACAATTCTTCATTTGAACAACCAAACAAAACAAAGCTTGGCAAAATTAAACAAGCCCCACCAATTCCAAATAACAAACCTTTAACTTTCTTATTCATATTCTCCTCCGTTTTTTTTATTATACAAGCTTTTCTTTCTTTTTCAAAATGTTTTCCTTGTTTTTATTATCTTTGCGAAAAAAACTTTATTATTTAATATGATATATATAATATATAAAGTATGTTTTATTATTTATAGCATTTTGTTTTAATAGAATCTATTGATTTGTTTGTAAAAAAACTGTCGCCCATCTCATTTTCTGATCATATTTTGGTATTGTAAAGCAACACAAAGGAAAAAATTATGATAGAAACTTTTATAATATGTTTAATTCTTTCAATAGATCTTTCAATAATAAGTTTTAGCTATGGTATTTCTAAAATTAAAATTCCTCTTACTTCAATTATTGGAATAGTTTTTATAAACTTTTTGATTTCAGGTTTGGGAATTTTATTTTCTTATCTTTTTACAAAAATCATAGCCGAAATATATTTCACCTACGCATCAATTATTCTTATCTTTTTGATTGGTTTGATAAGTTTTGTAAAGGAAATAAAACACAAAAATAATTATTTTGAAAGCTGTCAAGACAAAAATAATGACAAGATTCTTTCTTTAAAGGAATCCATTTTTCTGGGTTTTGCTCTTTCAATAGATTCTTTTTGTGTTGGTCTTTCATTAAAACATTCTTTTACGATTATTTTCAGTTATTTTTGCTTTATCTTACTTTTTTCTTTTTCTTCAATCTTGATTTTTTCAAAAATCGGTTACAAAATTTCAAAAAAACCACTAAACCTTTCTTGGCTTAGTGGAATTTGCTTAATTATTTTTTCTTTAGTTAAGTTTTTTTTAACTCTATTTTCTTAATTTAATCAATTTTTCCATCTTTTATAGTAATTATTTTGCAGTTTTCTATGTTTTTATCAAAATCTGTGCAGGTTATAAAAGTTTGAGTTCTTGTAGTAAACTTTAATAATTTTTCTCTTCTTTCGCTGTCCAGCTCACTAAAAACATCATCTAAAAGTAAAATAGGATACTCCCCTGTTTTTTGTTTCATTATTTCAAGTTCGGCCAGTTTTAGTGATAATGCCACCGTTCTTTGCTGTCCTTGTGAAGCAAAGTTCTTGACCTCAATTTCATTTAAATAAATATCGATATCATCTCTGTGAGGACCTATAGATGTGTAACCAAGTTTAAAATCTTTTTCGATATTTTGCTTCAATTTTTTTGCTAAGATCTCGGAATATGTTTGATTTTCGCTTTTTAAACCTTTATATTCCACTCTTAATTTTTCTTTTCCTCCAGAAATGTAATCAAGTGCTTTTTCTGCAAATGGAGTTATTTCTTTTATAAATCTTTCCCTTTCTTTAATAATTTTTTCAGCAACATCAACCAAAACTCTGTCCCAAATATCAATAGTTTGCCTTAAAACCTCTATATCTTTTGTTTCTTTTAATAATTTATTTCTGTTTGCTAAAATTTTTTCATATCTTCTTAATAGGTAAAAATATTTTTTGTCCGTCTGTGATAGAGATATATTCATAAATTTTCTTCTTTCCTCTGGACTCTCTTTTATAAGTTTAAGTTCATCTGGCGAAAAAAATACAACAGGAATTTCCCCTAATAAATCTCCTATCCTAATAATTGAAATTCCATCTATCTTAATGTTTTTCTTTAAAGACTTGGACAAATTTATCTCTATTTTTTGTTTTCGGTATTTTTTTTGAATTTCTATTTCTATTTTTCCACTTTCTTCTTCCCACTTAATAAGTTCTTTGTCCTTAACACTTTTAAAGCTCTTACCAATACCACAAAAAAATATTGCCTCCAAAAGATTTGTTTTTCCCTGAGCATTTTTTCCAAGCAAAACATTAATATTTTCAGATAAATCTAAATTTAGGCTTTTGTAATTTCTAAAATTATTGAGTTTTATATTCGACAAATACATAATTACATTTTATCACAAAACATCTCTTTTTCCAAGTATCTTTACTTGACTTTTTATTATTTTATATTATAATATTTTTATATAATAAATGTCAATTTGCTTATTATAGCAATTATGGTGTGAGAGGTTAAAATGCAAGAATTAAACGATCTATGGAATATAATTTTGGAAAAATTGGAACTATCGGTATCTAATGTATCTTTTGTTATGTGGATAAAGCCATTAAAAATTATTGATTACACTGAGGATAAAAAACTTATACTTTCAACAAAATCAACTTTCGCAAAAAATCAAATATTAAGAGGTTATTTTGACAAATTGAAAAATATTTCAAAAGAAGTCCTTGGAGAAAATCTGGAAGATATTGAAATCTTAGATCCTCAGGAAGAAGAAGAATATGTTAAGAAAAACTCTCCAAAAACAAAAATTTCTGAAACAACAAATCAGAAAAATCCTTTTGACCCAGAATTTACTTTTGATAATTTTGTTGTAGGAAAATGTAACCAATATGTTTATGCTGCTTCAAGGGCTGTTGCAGAAAACCCAGGAAAAAAGTATAACCCATTATTTATTTACGGGGGTGTTGGTCTTGGAAAAACTCACCTTTTGCACTCTATCGGAAATTATATCCGTGAATACAAACCAAATTTAAAAATAAAATATGTCACCTGTGAACAATTTACAAACGACTACATAGAAAGCCTAAGTTCTGCGTCTAAGACAAAATCAAACTCAGAATTTAGAAACAAATATAGAAATCTTGATGTTTTGATGGTTGATGATATTCAGTTTATTTCAAAAAAGACAAGCACACAAGAAGAATTTTTCCACACTTTTAATGAGCTTCAACAAAACGGAAAACAAATTATAATTTCATCAGACAGACCACCAAAAGAAATTGAAACTCTTGAGGATAGATTACGATCGAGATTTACAATGGGACTTATTCAAGACCTCCAATCCCCTGACTTTGAAACAAGAGTTGCAATCCTAAGAAAAAAATGTCAACTGGAAAAATATCAAGTTGATGAGGAAGTTATAACATATATTGCAGAAAAAATAGATTCCAACATAAGAGAATTAAAAGGAATGTTGACAAAGGTCTACTTCCTTTCAAATCTTATAGGAAAAAAATCTGCTGATATTAACGACGCAAGAGAAGCATTTAGCGATAAGTATGAAGAAAAAAATGAAGGCGCTTCAACAGCCGACCAAATAATAGATGCTGTTTGCAATTATTTTGATGTCTCAAAAAGAGATATAACAGGCAAGAAGAAAAACAAAGAAATTGTAGAACCAAGAATGATAGCAATATATCTTATAAACGAAATGCTTGAAATGCCTCTTGTCTCCATTGGAAAATTGTTTGGAGGAAGAGACCACACAACTATAATGCACGCAAGAGATAAGATTACCCTTGAAATAAAAACAAGCAAAAAAATTAAAACTTTTATCAGCGAAATTAAACAAATGTTGAAAAGTGTATAAATTCGACAAATTTTCCACAATTTAATCCACATTTAGACAGACCAATATTTTGTGTAAACTTGATTTATTTTTATCAATTTTTTAATATATTTTGTGGGTTAAAAAGTTGTCCACATTTCCACATCATCCTAATTTTATTATTACTAAAAAAATAATATAAAAAATAAAATAAAAATCCGCGTATATGCCCATATATACGCGTTTTTTTTTTGAATTAAATATTTCTTAAAAAACAAAAATTATATTTATTTTTTTAATATATATATTATATATATTTTGATGTTTTTTATTGGCAAAATAATTTATCAAAAAAAATAAAAAAACACTTGATAATTTTCTTAAAAAGTGATAAAATATAAACAACTAAGCAAAGGAGAAATTTATGTTAGTAGTATGTCAAGGAATAGAACTTTCGGAAGCGTTTTTGAGGGTAAGTAAAGCTATATCAAATAAAATTACAAACCCTATTTTAGAAGGTATAAAAATATCTGCTGAAGACAACATTTTAACATTAAGTGCCACAGATACAGAACTATCTATTGAAAAGAAAATTAAGGCAGATGTAAAAATTGAAGGAGAAACAGTAGTCCCAGGAAAATTTATAACAGAGTTTGTTAAAAAACTTGCAAACAGTGAAATAGAATTGGAATTAAATGAAAAAAATCAACTTCTTATCAGATACGAAGGAAATGAGAGTCTTATTCAGTGTTATAATGCAAAAGAATATCCTGGATTCAGAAAAATAAAGACAGAGAGTTATTTTGGAATTACTCAAAGGGATTTTAAAACACTGGTTTCAAAAGTTATTTTTTCAGTTGCTTTAGACGATTCAAGGCCTGTTTTAAAAGGTGTATTGTTTGATATTTGCAATAATGAAATAACATCAGTTGCTCTCGATGGTTACAGACTTGCAAAAGTTCAAAAGAAAATTACTTCAAATATAAAGAAATCAATAGTAATTCCTCAAAGAAGTCTAAATGAAATAAGCAAGATGCTTGAAGATAGCGAAGATATTATTAATATTTACATTGATGAAAATGCAATAATGATTGATAATGGAGATACAAAAATTATTTCCAGACTTTTGGAAGGAGATTTTATTAATTACAAACAGATAATTCCTGCTAATTACGAAACTTTTGTGATTGTTAACAAAGCACAAATAGAAGATGCACTTGAAAGAGTTTCTCTTCTTACGAAAGTTGGACAAAACAATTTTGTTAAGTTTGAAATAAAGGAAAATAATCTAAACTTAACATCAAATTCTGAAATAGGAAACATTAAAGAAACAATAAGTGCAAACACAACAGGAAAAGACATTGTAATTGCGTTTAATCCAAGATTTATTCTTGAAGCATTGAGAGTAAATTCAAATGAGTTTGTTAAAATGTGTTATAATAAGTCGACAAATCCTTGCGTAATTGTTCCAACAGAAGGAGATGAATTTTTATACTTAATTCTTCCTGTCAGAATTATATAAGTAAGAGAGATAACAAAGAGATAGTGTGAAATTAAACACTGTCTTTTTTTTACTTTCCTAACTTTATTTATAAAACATTTTTTATTAAAAACATTGAAAGAAAATAAAGAAAAAAAAGATTGACAAAATTAAGAAAATATATTAAAATTAACTTGTTTTAGATAAAAGGAGGCTACTATGAAACAAACTTATCAACCAAAGAAGGCTAGAAGAAAAAAAGTTCATGGATTTAGAGAAAGAATGAAAGCAAAAGCCGGAAGAAATGTTTTGAAAAGAAGAAGAAATCGTGGAAGAAAAAAAATTTGTGCATAATGAAGTGTGAAAATGGATCATAGATTAAGAAAAAATAAACAATTTTCATATTTGTATAAAAAGGGCGAAAAATTTTACACCAGACATCTAATTTTATTTAAAATTTGCAGTAAATTTAAGAATTATAAAATAGGTTTTTCTGTTAGTAAGAAAATAGGAAAAGCAAATGTTAGAAATAAAGTTAAAAGAAGAATGAAGGAAATTGTAAGAGTAAATAATTTTGCTAAAGATTATAGTAATTATGTTTTAATGGCAAAAGAAGGAATAGAAAACCTGTCATTTTTAGATTTAAGAAAAGAAATTGAGGAAATTTTTAACAAATGATAAAAGAAATTTTATTGTTTCCGTTAAAAATTTTATTATATATTCCAATTTTTATTTACAAGTTCTTAATTTCTCCATTTTTACCAAAAGTTTGTAGATTTTATCCAAGTTGCTCAAATTATTTTTTGCAGGCAGTAAAAGAATTTGGGCCTTTAAAAGGATCTTATTTAGGAATAAAAAGAATACTTAGATGCACTCCAAATAACAAAAGAAAGGGATATGATCCCGTTCCAATAAATATAAAAGGAGTCAAGAAATGGATTTTTTAAATACGGTTTTAGCAATTGCAAAACCATCAGGTCTTTGGGGAACAATTATAAACACTTTTGAACAAGGTGTTGGGAGTTATCTTTTAACTATTGTTTTAATTACTTTAATTTTAAGAGTTCTTCTCTCCCCTTTCGACACAATAAACAAGCGAATTTCAAAAAAACAAGCTCAGGCTCAGGCAAAAATTCAGCCTCAGCTTGAAGAATTGCAAAAAAAGTATGGGCATGACAGGGCTTTACTTAATCAAAAAACACAAGCTCTATATAAAAAGGCAGGAATGAGTGTTGGTGGAAGTTGTCTGTTTATGCTTGCCTTCATGGCGATCAATTTAACAATTTTCTTTTCTTTATTTTCAGCTCTTAATTTAATGGCTGATTATAAGATAAATCAACAATATTTAACTATCAAAGAAAGCTACTCAAATGTCCTAAACCTAGTTGATGTTTATGAGAAAGACCCTTCCATAATTGATAAAAATCAGTTATTTCAAGATTTTGAGAATGTGTCGTTTAAAGTTGAAAAACAAGGGAATGAAGAATTTATTATTGCCTTAAACAAAGATAACGAGCAAATATATAAAACAAATTATAAAGACAATTTTTCATATTACAGCGAAACCGAACAATTTCTTGAAAGTGGAGATATCACGGACAAAGTTTTAGCTTATGATAATGAAAGTGAATTTACTCCTATTAAAATGGTTAGTGTTGACAGTGAAAAAGAAATAATAAACTATTATTTTATTAAAACAAACCTTATTTCAAAAAATGAAGAAAAATTCAGTCTGACATCAAGAGCAAATCTTTATGAGTATATCTCTTCAGATAAATATGTTAAAGGGCTTATAAGAACTTATATTGAAAAAGAAGAAGTGAGCGAAGGTCAAGTAAGTGAGTATGTTTATGTTGGAGATGAATTTGTAAAAGAAGAAATTACTCTATCTACTGCAATTCAAACAATGGCGATGAAAGAAGTATTTAAAGCGTATGATGCAACTCAAAAGGAAAACTCTTTCCTTTGGATAGGAAGTATATGGGTTGCAGACTCGCCTTTTAAGAATTCAATTTTCACTTTTAATGAGTATAAAGCAGAGATTGGTGCAAACAATATACGTTCTGAGGAAGAGGTTATATATAACTCATTTATGACAGATTTAAGAGAACAAAAAGGAAGGGTAAATGGTTATTTTATACTTGCAATAATTAGTATAGGTGTTTCTGCTTTATCGATTTGGCTTGGACAAAGAGGAACTAATTTCAAAAATAATCCAAACAGAAAATCGAATTTAATTATGATGATTGTAATGCCTTCAATTATGGGAATATTTGCCATTTTGTATAATAGCGTGTTTGCAATATATCTTGTAGTTAGTCAAGCTATTAGTGCAGCAATAACACCACTTAGCAATTTAATAGTAAAAAAGTGGGAAGAACACGACAAGAAAAAACAAGATGCCAAACAAACAGTTGTAGATTACAGAAGAAAGTGATAAAATAATTAAAGCGGAGGAAATTATGAAAGAAGTTGAAGGAATTGGAAAAAATATTGAACAGGCAATAGAAAATGCGCTTTTTGAGCTTAAAGCTCCAAGGGAAGATGTTGACATAAAGATAATAAGTGAAGGTGGGTTGTTTAAAAAGGCAAAAGTTATTGTTTCAATATCAGAAGATGTAAAAGAAAAGTATGAAAAGAAGGAAGAAAAAAGAAAGTCTTTTATAGAAGATGAAGATGGAATTTGTATCAAAAAAAGCAAAGAAGAAGATAAAGAATTAAAAAAAGTTGAAAAAGAGAAAGAAAAAGAAGAGAAAAAAGCCGAGAAACAGCAAGAAAAGGAAGAAAAGAAAAAAGAAAAGGAAGAAAAAGATATTAAACATATCAACCCAAAGGACTTTTTACAAGGATTATTTAATTCTTATCAAAAAGAAATTACTATTGAAGAAATTGAAGATGAAAAAACTATAACATATCTTGTTAAAGGTGAAAATATTGGTGAGATGATTGGCTATAGGGGCGAAACACTTTTTGCAATTTCTTATCTAACTTCAATATTAGCAAAAAAATCAGAAAAGAAAGTTTTGGTGGATATAGAAGGTTACAGAGAAAAAAGAATTGCAAGTTTAACTGCTCTTGCAAACAAGATGGCTAGTAAAGTTGCAAAAACAGGAAGATATGTTAAACTTGAACCTATGGATGCAGGCGAAAGAAGAATTATTCATCTTGCATTGCAAGACAATCCAAAAGTAACTACACTAAGCAAGGGAACCGAACCACATAGATTTTTGATGATATTTCCAAGAGAATATAAAGATAGCTAGCCAAAAATTAATATGAGCAAGTATTACTATACTTGCTTTTTTTATTTAAAACTGTTATAATACCGCTATGGAAAAAACAATAGCTTCAATATCAACACCGCTTGGGAAAGGTGCAATTTCTATTGTAAGAATGAGTGGGGAAAAAGCTCTTGAAATAGCTTTTAAAGTTTTTAATGCAAAGAAACTTACTATTGAAAATATTGAACCAAGAAAAATGTACTTGGGAAATTTTGAATTAGAAAAAGGTTTTTTTGAAAAATGTTTAATGGTTTACTTCAAATCACCAAATTCATATACAGGTGAAGATTTGATTGAGTTTCAAATACACGGGGGAATATTAATAACTCAAAAAATTCTTAAAAAATGTCTTGATGAAGGAGCAGTATTAGCCGAGGCAGGAGAGTTTTCCAAGAGGGCTTTTTTAAATGGTAAAATAAGCTTAAATGAAGCAGAATCAATAATCGACATAATAGAAAGTGAAAGCGAAAGTGAGTTAAAATCCAGTCTAACTTTATCAAAAGGAGATTTATCGCTAAAAATTGAAAACCTACAAAATTCTATTACAGAACTTCTTGCTAAAATTGAAGTTACACTTGATTATCCTGAGGAAGATTTTGATGAAGATGTAAGAGAAACTATAAAAAAAGAAATAGGAGATATTAAAAAGCAGATAGAAAAACTTATCAATGACAGCCGAAATGCAAAATATATTAAGCATGGAATAAATGTGGCTATTGTAGGAAGAACAAATGTTGGAAAGTCCAGCCTTTTAAATGCCTTGCTTGGAGAAAACAAAGCAATTGTTACTGATATAGAAGGAACAACAAGAGATAGTATTGAAGGTTCATTTTTTCATAATGGGATAAAAATAAATTTAATTGATACAGCCGGAATAAGAGAAGCTGTTGACGAGGTGGAAAAAATAGGAATAAAGAAAAGCAAAGAAATTTTAGACAAATCAGATATAGTGATGTTTGTTGTTGATGGAACGAAAAGACTTTCAGATTCGGATCTTAAAATTTTAAACCTATCCAAAAAGAAACCTTATATTTGTGTTGTTAACAAAACAGATAAAAGTAGAGCTGTGGAAAAATTAGAAAACGAAATAGAAATTTCTGCTGTTTTTAATAAAAATATAGATGAACTTAAAAATAAAATATTTGACATAATAATTAAAGAGGAAATCAACTTTAATAATATTATAGTAACAAATGAAAGGCAACTTCAAGAACTGTCAAACGCCTTAAAAAACATCAGGGAAATTGAAAATGCCGAAGCTGAGGTGCTGGAAGTAATTGCTATGCTTATAAAAAATTTGTGGACTACACTTGGAAAAATAACAGGAAACACAGAAAATGAAAATATTATAAACTTAATTTTTTCAAAGTTCTGTTTGGGAAAATAAATATGGAAAAGTTTGATGCTGTGGTAATTGGAGCAGGACACGCAGGCTGTGAAGCTGGACTTGCTCTTGCAAGAATGGGAAACAAAACACTGCTTTTAACATTAAGTCTTGATGCAGTGGCTTTTTTGGCATGCAATCCTTCTATTGGAGGAACAGCAAAGGGTCATTTAGTCTGTGAAATTGATGCTCTTGGTGGTCAAATGGGAATAAATATTGACAAAACTTTAATTCAAATAAGAATGCTTAATTCAAGCAAAGGCCCTGCTGTCCAAAGTTTAAGAGCCCAAGCAGATAAAGTAGCATATCACACCGAAATGAAGAAAACACTTGAAAACACTCCAAACCTCTATTTAAAACAGGCAGAAGTTTGCGAAGTCAAAGATAATAACGAAGTAAAAATTGTTAAAACTCTTGTTGGAGATGAATTTGAATGTAAAGCTGTCGTTTTTGCCACAGGAGTTTATTTAAACAGTGACATAATTATAGGAAAAACTGTCGAAAATATTGGGCCAAACGGCTTTAAGAATGCAAAATATTTATCAAAAACATTAACAGACCTTGGAGTAAAACTCCTAAGATTTAAAACGGGAACGCCAGCAAGAATAAATTCTAGGAGTATAGACTTTTCTCAGTTGCCTGTTCAAAAAGGGGAAGAAAATATTCAAAATTTCTCGTTTATGACTACCAGAAAGCCAAAAAATATTTTACCTTGCTACTTGACATATACAAATGAAAAAACACACGAAATAATCAACAATAATTTGCATAGAAATCCAACTATTTCTGGGGAAATAAAAGGGATTGGACCAAGATACTGCCCTTCAATTGAAACAAAGGTTGTAAGATTTGCCGATAAAGACAAACATCAACTATTTCTAGAACCCGAAGCTTTATCAACAAATGAATTCTATATACAAGGGTTTTCGAGCTCTATGCCAACGGATGTTCAAAGAGAAATGATTCATTCAATTAAAGGTCTTGAAAATGCGGAAATTATGAGAGATGCTTATGCCATTGAGTATGATTGCATTGACCCCACTCAATTACTGCCTACCCTCGCCTTAAAAAACAGAAAAGGTCTTTATTTTGCCGGACAAATTAATGGAACAAGTGGATATGAAGAAGCTGCCGCACAAGGAATAATTGCAGGAATAAATGCAAGCTTATATCTTAAAGGAAAGGAAGAATTGGTTCTTAAAAGAAGTGATGCATATATTGGAGTTTTGATAGACGACATTGTTACAAAAGGGACAAACGAACCTTATAGAATGATGACAAGCAGAGCTGAATACAGGTTGACTTTAAGGCAGGATAATGCGGATATAAGGTTGACAGAGCTTGGGAGAAAAGTTGGGCTTGTAGATGACAAAAGATATAAAAAATTCAAGAAAAAAATCAAATTAATTGAAAAATTAAAGGAAATATTAGAAAAAAAATTAAAACTAGATGAAAAATTAATTAATTTATTTAATGAAAATAATGAGAGCGTCCCAAAAACAAATATATCCGTAAAAACAGCATTAAAAAGAACTAATATAGACCTTTTTAAACTTAATAGGGTGTATAATCTTTTTGATAGAAAAATCCCATTTGATGTCATAAATGAATTAAACATTATGACAAAGTTTGAGGGTTATTTAAAACAACAGCAAGATGAAATAGAAAGAGCTAAAAAGAACGAAGAAATCGAAATTCCAAGAGGTTTTGAGTATGTGGGATTAAAAGGAATAAGAGCCGAAACCATTCAAAAATTAACACAGATAAAACCTTTAAATATTGGTCAAGCTTCTAGAATTTCTGGTGTTTCACCTGCCGATATAGCTGTTTTATCGGTTTTAATAAAAAAATATAAAGAAAATAAATAAAAATCAATTAAATAGGCTGAAAAAAATGGAAGAAAAAATAAAAGAAATATTTAAAAAAAATAATATTGAATTAAATAATATTCAAGTTAAACAATTTAAGGAATATTATAATTTTTTAATAGAAGAAAACGGAAAATATAATTTAACGGCAATTACTAGCTTTGAAGATGTAATAGAGAAGCATTTTGTTGATTCAGCTTATCCAATTCGCGTGTTTGAAGAAGATTCAAAAGTTGTAGATGTTGGCTCAGGGGCAGGTTTTCCAGGAGTTCCATTAAAAATTTTACGCCCTGACTTAGATATTACCTTGGTTGACAGCTTAAATAAAAGAGTGAAATTTTTAAATGAGTTAATTTCTCGCATATCATTAAAAAAAATTAAGGCAGTTCATAGTCGTGCTGAGGATTTTGCGATAAAAAATCGTGAGACCTTTGATTATGCAGTATCAAGAGCAGTTGCAAGTATTCCAACATTATCAGAATATTTGCTTCCATTAGTAAAAATCGGCGGATATGCTTTATTTTATAAAAGTCAAAACATTGAAGAGGAAATTGAAACAGGAAAGAGAGCTATTTCTACCTTAGGAGGAAATCTTGAAAAAATTAAGAAATTTTCTATAAATCAAAATAAAAGGTCTATTATATTTATTAAAAAAATTAAAAACACCCCTCTACTCTACCCAAGAGGGAAAAATTTGCCTAAAACAAAGCCTATAATTTAAATAAATTAATAAAAAATATCAAATGTCTTTATTTTTTGTTGTCTATATGTTATAATTAAAAGAAAAAAGAGGAAATTATGTCAAAAATTATTGCTTTTACAAATCAAAAAGGTGGAGTTGGAAAGACAACAACCTGTGTAAATTTATCTTCTTATGTTGCCGTTATGGGCAAAAAGGTTCTTATTGTGGATCTTGACCCCCAAGGAAACGCTACAAGTGGAGTTGGAATTGAAAAACACAAAGGATTAAAGACTATTTATGATCTTGTTGATGGAGAATGTTCTCTTGAAGATGTTGTTCTTCCAACGGTAATAGAAGGGCTTGATATTATACCTTCTAATGTTGACCTTGCCGCAGCAGAAATATCCCTTGTTTCTATGCCTCAAAGAGAAAAAATACTAAAAAATATTTTGGATCCATTAAAAGAGGTGTATGATTTTATAATGATTGACTGTCAGCCATCTCTTGGATTATTAACTGTAAATGCACTGACAGCTTCGGACAGTGTTATTATTCCTATGCAATGCGAATTTTATGCCTTAGATGGACTTACTCAATTAATGAACACAATAAGACTGGTAAAATTTCATCTTAATCCCGGCTTAGATGTTGAAGGCGTTGTTAGAACAATGAAAGATAACAGATCAAACCTCATCAATCAGGTCAGTCAAGAAATTTTAAAATTTTTTAAGAACAAAGTGTTTTCCACCTATATTCCAAGAAACATTAGGTTGGCAGAAGCACCAAGCCATGGTTTGCCAATAGTCCTTTATGATCCTTATTCAAAAGGAGCCGAAGCATACCTTAGCCTTGCCGAAGAGTTTTTGGATAGGAATAAAATAAGTTATAAAACAATAACTAAAAACACAAAGGTTACAAAAAGGGAGGTAAAGAAAAATGACAATTAAAAAGGGTTTGGGAAGAGGATTAGAATCGCTATTTGCTATGTATGATGAAGATAATGGTAATGTAAACATAACAAATAATAATGGAAATAAAAAGCCTGTAAATGGCGTTGATGAGATTGATATTAACCTTATAAAGCCAAATCCAAATCAACCAAGAAAAAATTTTGATCAGGAGGCTCTTGATGACCTTGCCTGCTCAATTAAAGTTCACGGGGTTATTCAACCTATTGTCCTTAATCAAATGGAAGACGGTTCTTATATGATAATAGCTGGTGAGAGAAGATGGAGAGCGTCGAAAATTGCTGGATTAAAAACAGTCCCTTCAGTTATAAAGAATTACACAGAAAGGCAAATTAAAGAAATTTCAATCATTGAGAATTTGCAGAGAGAAGATTTAAACCCAATAGAGGCTGCAAGAGCTATAAAGCAACTGATGGACGAGTATAAGTTAACGCAAGAGGTTGTTTCCGAAAGGATCGGAAAAAGCAGATCAAATATCGCCAACACATTAAGACTACTCTCACTCTATCCAGAAGTAATTAAAATGGTCGAGGAAGGAAGCCTTAGCGCAGGGCATGCGAGAAGCTTAGTCGTTATCGACGATGTAAATTTGCAGTTGCGCCTTGCAAATCAATGCATAAAAGAAAAATGGAATGTTAGAGACTTAGAAAAAGCTGTAAAAAAAGTTCTTAATCCTCAAGTTGTTAAGAAAGTCTCTTCTGATCAATCTTTGGAGCTTAAAGAGCTTGTTAACCAAATGCAAAGAGTATTTTCAACAAAGGTTTCTGCAATCGGAAACGATAATAAAGGAAGAATCTATATAGATTATTATTCCAGAGATGATTTAGACAGGCTGGCAGACTATGTTGAAATTATTAAGAAATCATCAAAATAAGCATAAATCAAAAAAAAGCGAGCAATATCTGCTCGTTTTTTTATTTAGAAATGTTTCACGTGAAACAATTTTTTAAAATAAAGGAAATAATTATAATGGTGCATTAAAGAATTTAAGAGAATATAAAGTTTTTATTGCTTTAAATAGTTTTTAATAAGTTAAAAAGCGATCCAATTCATAAAGACAAAATTATGTAAATCAAATATAATTAACATCAAGCCAAAAAGAAGTTTAATGTAAGCATAGAAAATAAGAACAAACAAAGATATTAAGGAATTATTGTTTCACGTGAAACATTTTATTATTTTGACACTTGGAAGATTTTATTATGTTGATTCAAAAATTTATTAGGTTAATTTTATAATAAGAAGAAAATAAATATTGACAATCGTGTTAACAAGTAGTAGTAGTAGTTGCTAGATATAAAGTTGGTGAGAGGTAGTTGTTAGTTAATATAAAATTTTTAAAAGTCCTTTGTTTTTAATATGGCAGGACAAGTTCTGCTTTTGTGTATCTTGCAATAGGTAATATAACCCATTTATTTTAAGATCAGAATAAAAAATTATGCTTGAAAGTATATATTATTTTATCTGCACTAAAAATGATTGAAGGGAATGGAAAAGAGTGCATAAAAAATAATTTAATTTTAAATAAATTATAATATTTATGAAAAAATAACTATTTGCTTGTTAACATATATGTAGAAATATTTGACATATTATGTTAAAAAAGGTATAATCAAAATTGAAAGTTAAAAAGGAGGATATTAAAAATGGAACTTAAAGGTTCAAAAACTGAGAAAAATTTAATGGAAGCATTTGCTGGTGAAAGCCAGGCAAGAAATAAATATTCATATTATGCGTCAAGAGCAAAAAAAGATGGATATGAACAAATCGCACAAATATTTGAGGAAACAGCGCAAAATGAAAAAGAACACGCAAAAATTTGGTTTAAGCAGTTGCATGGAGGAAGTGTGCCATCTACGTTGGAAAATCTTCTTGATGCAGCAGCAGGAGAACATGGAGAATGGGTGGATATGTACAAAAGAATGGCTAAAGAGGCCGAGGAAGAGGGATTTAAAGACCTTGCATACAAGTTTGCCCAAGTTGCTTTAATTGAAAAAAGGCATGAAGAAAGATATAACGAAATTGCAAAACTTGTTAAAAGCGGAAAGGTTTTTGAAAAAACTGCAAAGAAAGAGTGGATTTGTGGAAACTGTGGTTATGTTCATTCTGGAAAAGGTGCGCCAGACGTTTGCCCTGTTTGCGATCACCCAAAAGCATATTTTAAAGTTTTAAATGAAGAATTTTAAAAAATAATACACTGAAAGACGCGAGTTATATCGCGTTTTTTTATTAAGAAAAACAAAGCGTATTTTGCGTATTTATAATATATATTATAAAAAATATTTTTGGGATTGACATGGGAGGTGTTGTGTGATAAAATTAAGTCGAGGTGCAAAAAATGTTAGAAATTAGCAATTTATCTAAAAAGTACAAAAATTCAAAGTTTTATTCAGTGAGAAATCTGTCTTTTACTTTAAAAGAGGGTGAAATTTTTGGTTTTTTGGGTAAAAATGGCGCTGGAAAATCTACTACCATAAAGTGTATTACGGGAATTTTGCCTTTTGAAGAAGGTGAGATAAAGGTTTGTGGGTATGATATCTCTAAAAATCCAATAGAAGCCAAATTAAATATTGGGTATGTGCCTGATAATCATGCTGTCTATGAAAATTTAACAGGAAGAGAATATGTTAATTACATGGGAAATATTTACAGAGTCTCAAAAGAGGACATAGAAGAGAGAACTGAGAAATTTGCCAGATTATTTAGCATGGAGCACGCGATAGACAATCAAATTAGGTCATATTCTCACGGAATGCATCAAAAAATTTGTATTATAGCTGCATTAATACATAACCCTAAGTTTTGGGTTCTTGACGAACCTTTAATGGGGCTTGATCCACAGTCAACTTTCGAGATTAGGGAATATATGAAGGAGCACAAAAAACTGGGAAATACTGTGTTTTTTTCCTCACACAACATTGATATGGTTGAAAAACTTTGTGATAGAGTTGCTATTATGAATAAGGGGCAATTAATGGAGATAATTGATGTAAAAAAATTTTTAAAGGAAAGCGAAGTGCCTCTTGAAGAATATTTTCTTAATATGACAAAAGACAAAAAAGCAAAGACTATTTGGGTGGAAGACAAAAAAACATTAAGAAGGCAGGCTAGACAAAGAAAAAAAGATGTAAGAACTGAAACTAAAAGAGTTAAAAAAGAAGAGAAAAAACAAAAAAGTGAAGAAAAGGAAGAAGTTAGAAAAAAGAAAAAACAAAAAGTTTTAAACGGGGAAAACAATAAAAAAGAAAAACTAAGTAAAATTAAAGACAACTAAAAGATATACAAGGGGAAAAATGAGTCAATTTGTTACATTATTAAAGCTTGAATTTTTGAGTAAGATGAATCGCTTTGGGAAGGGGGCGAAACTTTTTCCAAGGATTATTAAGGCAATCATTATGCTCATGGGCTTTGCTGTCATGGCCGGAGTTGTTTTATTTGCTTTTGATACTGTAATAAAAACTTGTTTAAATGCTGGTATAGGCAACGAGTTTTTAGTTTTCTTTATATTTTTAGTTCAGCTAGCTCAACTTTTGTTTGGACTTAGTTTAACTACTAAGACACTTTATTTTAGCAATGACAATGATTTAATGAAGTTGCCTGTTAAAGGAACTACGATATTTTTCTCTAAGGTTTTATACCTTTACATAAAGGAGTTTATTTTTGCATTAGTGTTGGGCCTTCCGGTCTTTATACAGTTTGGGGTTCTTAGTGGACAGACAGCAGGATATTATTGCATGATTCCAGTAGTTTTAATTTTGTTTCCTTTGGTGCCATTTTTGCTTGCGTTAATTTTGTCTGTGCCAATGATGTATCTGGTTGGTTACTTAAAAAATAAATTTGTTGTTATGCTTCTTATTTATATTTCTATAGTTGCTGTTGGATTTTTTCTTTATATCACTTGCTTAAAGTTTATTTTAGCAATTTTGCAAAGCAACGATGCATCCACTGTTTTTTCTGATAACCTTGTCATGGCGATAAAAGGTGTTGCTAGTTACATATATCCAGCAATACTTATAAAAAACCTATTGCAAAATTACAGGTTAATTGAAACCTTTTTGGTCGTGATAACAATGTGTCTTACTTTAAGCGCTTTAATATTTTATTTTGCGCATAAAATTTATCTGAAAATTTTGCTAAAAAATTCTGAGGGTGATGGAAACTTTTTTACAAGAAAGACAGAAATTAAGGCAAGAAGTATTTCAAAAGCTCTGTTTTTTAGAGAGTTCTTAACCATTTTTAGATCTGTTAATTATTCCTTTCAATATTTGACCATTGTTATAACAACTCCTCTTATGGTATTTTTCTCAAGTTCAATAGCTTCAAATTTGGGGATAGAACAGATTGGACGAGGCGTTCTGCCTGGGATAAGCGTTTTGGTTTTAATAATGTTTTTAACAATGGGGACTTCTTTTGCTGCGACATCTATTACAAGAGAGGGGGGCAATTTCTTTCACACTAAGATAATTCCTGTTTCATACAAAAAGCAAATTTTTGTTAAGTTTATGCTCTACGTTATTGTGGCTGTTCCATCAATTTTGGTTAGTTGTTTTGTTTTAGCAATGTGTGGTTTTATTTCCTATGTTGAAGCCTTTCTCATTGCTTTGGCTGTTATTTTTATAATCACGGGAAATATTTCTTCTTCGATTTCGCTAGACATTAAACGACCTCAGTTTATGTATTTAGATGGAAAGGAGATTACTAAAAGCACAAAAAATGTTAACGCTACAATTAGCCAAGGATTTATAATTGGAGTAATAATGGGCGTTGGAGGAATAATCGTCTCCTTATTTATTAATGTATCATCTTTGTATTTAGTTTTATTCGGTTTTTCGGTTCCTTTCTTAACGGTTGAGACATTTAGGCTGTTCTTTAAAATAGAAGATAGATATAGGAGGATTGAGGCATAATGAAAAAATTACTTATATTTTTAATGATGGCAATACCTCTTATCATAATAATTGTGGTAAATCTTACAGTTAATGTTGTTTCTGGATTTGTTGCAATTTCGGTTGATAGTATCAGCCTAAATCAAACCTCCATTGAAGCAAAAATCGAGGAAACTGCTTCACTTCAAGCATTAATTTTGCCAAAAAATGCAAGCAATAAAAATGTTATTTGGCAAAGCACAAATGAAGAAATTGCTACTGTGGATTTAAACGGAAATGTTACTTTTGTTGGGTTTGGTAAAGGGTATATAACGGCGACCACTGTTGATGGAAACAAAACAGCGTCGTGCTACTTTTATGTTACCGATACAAAAGTGCATGATATAAGATTGACATCAGAAGATGTTCAGAATGGAAATTATTTTGTGGGAATAGAAAAAACTCTTCAACTTAAATCCATTGTTTCGCCTGTTGAGGCCATAAACAGAGAAGTTTTGTATTCAAGTGAAGACGACGAAATTGCAACCGTTGATTCAAACGGCCTTGTTTACGGACTAAAAGAAGGAAGAGTAAAGATAAATGCTGTTTCAGCAGAGAACTCAGAGATATCAGATTCTGTTATAGTCGAGGTTGTAAAGCCAGTTGAGCAAATTATTGTTGACAAGGAAAAGGTAGTTATTCCTGCAAATACATATCAATTAAGCTATTCAATTTACCCTGCCGATGCGAGTGTTACTTCGGTGCTTTACTATTGTGACAATGAGGAAATCGCTACTGTAAGTTCTGCTGGATTGGTTAAATTTAAACAAAGGGGAAAAGTGGTTATCACTCTAAAAACAATAGAGGGAGGAAAAACTGCAAATGTTGAAATAGAATATACCGATGGGTTTGCTACAGACTTAATATTAGAAAAAACTTCCATAGATGCCTCAATAGAAGAGGGGGGAACATATATTCAATATACAACTGTGCCTTCAAGTGTTGATGTGCCGGTTGAATTTTCTAGTGACGATGAAGATGTTGCCTATGTTGACGACAGTGGTTACGTGCAGTTTATAGGTGGAGGAAGCACAATTATTAGGGCTCGTATAAAGCAGTCTGAGACAGAATATATTGAAAAAGTTGTTTTTGTATATATACATAGTCCTGCTACGGGGATTGTTATTGAAGATAGTATTATAACGGCAAAAAGTAGTTATCAACTTTTGCCAAAATCTTATCCAGAAACTTCAACTAATGAAAGATTTTTCTATCATTCTACAGATACAGATAAAGCCGTTGTTGATGAAGATGGTGTTGTGACATTTTTGTCAGAAAATCCATGTGAAGTTAAAATTATTATCTATGCCAACGAAAACCTAAGTGATGTTATGAAGGAAATCACCTTAAAGTACACAAAAGGTTATTTGGTTGATTTAATTTTACAAAGCAGTGAGATAGTTCTTGAATTTGGAGATTATGCACAAATTCATTACGAAATTACACCAAGCGATGCAGAAAATAATGTCGATTTTAGGGTTAAATCGCAAAATGGTATAAATGGAAATGATGTAATACAAGTTTTAGCGGACGGAACGATTAAAACTCTTGGCGGAGGTAGCGCTGTTGTTGAAGTAAGTGCACTAAAAAGCAACGGAGAATTTGTTAAAAAAGAGTGCAATGTTACAGTTGTTAAGAAAGTTGATGAAATAAATGTCGATATAGATTTAGACGAATATAACGGGGAATACATTACCTCTTCGCAAGAGGTGAGTTTTAACTTTTCAAGTCAAACGCTTGATGCAACGGATAAAACCATATTATGGAAGATTTCTAGTGGAGAAGCCGTTAAAAAGGGAGAAAATACAATATTTTTTAACAGTCAAGGACTTGTTGTTGTAACAGTTTATTCTCGAGATGGAAATTGTTTTAAAGACATTAGCATTAGATACCTTAAAGACACTTTAATTAGTGCGAAATTTAGGCAAGAGCCACAAAATTTAAATTATGGCGAAATCTTTGAATTTGAAGTTCTTTCAACCCTTCCAGCCAATGATCAAGCGAAAATAAGTATTAAAATTAATCAAGAAATAACTGCAAATCCTTCAGGCAAGGTTTTAAGCATTGTTGAGAACAATAAAATTTTGGTTGTTGGCGGAGGAGAGGCAAGTATTACCGTAAGTGTTTTCAATTTACAATTTACATATAATATAAAAACTATCAGAGAAGCAGAAGAAATTCTTGTTACGCCTAATAATATTACGACAACAAATGAAAGAGTGGTTTTGCAGACGCAGGTTTTCCCTGAAGATGCCACAAATAAAGAAGTTAAGTTTGAGGTAAGTGACGAAGATATTGCCTATTTAGATGGATCCACATTAATTTTTAGGAAAAATGGCAAGGTGGAAATTAGGGCATATATTGAAGATGGCTCGGCAACAGAGTTTAATTTTACCATGGAAAAAGTGGATAAGGGAATGGGAGATGTTCCTATAACAGGAGAACCAGTTTCGATGCAAGTGGGAGACACAAACGAGCTTAACTTTGATGAAGTAGATTTTGAATATGAAACGCTAGAAATCGTCATAAAAGAACAAAACCCCCTAGAACTCGGCAAAGATGTTATTGAAATAAATGATAAAATTATAAGGGCTGTTGGATTAGGTCAAGCAGTAATAGAAATTATTTTTACAGATAAATTTGGAGTTGAAAAAATAATCAGCATAGAAGTTAGCGTTATTCATTTAAGTGAAGATATAGAGTATTTAGGTGAGTTGGAAATGTCTTTTGAGGATTATGTTAGTGCAGTGGAAAATATAGAAATGGATTTTGGTATTCTTCCTCAAATAACGACAAACAAGGATTACAACATAACTATATTGAAATTTATACCACAAGATGGACAAAATTATCCACCATACTTGCAAGACAACGAATTAATTTTTAGAGCTTTGGGGACAGCAGTCATAAGGGTTGATAGTGCTGACGGAAATAGCTCTAAGCAATTCAGATTTAAATATACGGGTGGAGATGCTATTGATGCAACAATAAATGTTTCCGAAGAGGAGTTTTTGTCCATAGGGGAAAGTTTAACACTTGATGTTTTAAAATGGATTCCCTCAAACACAAAAAACAAGCAGATTTTAATTAAAGAAACTTCGCACTCACAAGGAGTAGCAAAGGTTGTTGAAATCAATGGTACTACAATTACTGCAATTGCAGGTGGAAAGAGCGAAATCATGGTCGAATTATCTGGGGGGATTGTTAAAAACTTCACTATTAATGTTTTAAAAATGGTTGAAGAAGTTCAAATCACAAATGATGGGTTAGTCAATGATGAATTGCTCTTGTCTCAAAGCGAAGTTACAATTAAAACATCTGTTTTGCCAGCGAATGCGACGAATAAGAATCTTGAATTTGTTATTGAGGGAAATGAAAATGTTTCCTTAGCAGGCAATAAACTTAGCTTTAAAAAGCCAGGGAGCGTATACTTGACAGTAAAGACAACTGATGGAAGTAACATTGAAAAAAGAATAAAAGTTACAAGTACTTTTGGTTATATTGGCAAAATTGAGCTTTATACATATAGCAGGTATTTAAACAAAGGTGCTTCATTTATCCTCTCTTTAAAAAATTATTATCCGATGGATGCAACATTTAATGATATAAGTTATAAAGTATTATCTTCACAAGCGAATGATATGTCGGAAAATACAGTTGTGGAGATAAGCGATGGGAATATAAGAGGAGTTTATGGAGGAAGTGCCGTTGTAAGGGTTTTTGCACTTGATTATTACGGGAATGAAGTTTATGCTGATTGTAAAATTAATGTTATATCGCCTGTTGAAAGTTTTGAAATCATTTTCGACAAAGAGCTTAAGGAAAGTCTTGGTTCTCTTGCCGTTTCTAGTGAAACATTAGGGTTTAAAACAAAGGTTTATCCTTCTGATGCAAACAGCAAAGATGTTATATGTGTTTCAAAAAATGAAAGTATTGCAATAATTGAGGGACAAAAAATTGTCTTCCAAAAAGTTGGAAAGGTGCTAATAGATTTTATTTTAGAAGATGATGTATCTGGCAGAAAGGTAAAGACATATTCCTTTAACTATACTGGTGGAAATTTAATTGAAATAAGCATTGATGAAAGCGACTTTATAAACAAAACACTTTCAATGAACGCAGAAGAGGAATATTTATTTAAAATTAAAAGCTATCTTCCTTCCGATGTAGAAAATATAGAACTTGCAATAAAAAACAAGAGAGAAAATAGAGTTGATCAAGAAAAAGAGGTTGTAAAGCTAGAAAATGGAAAACTTAAAGCCTTAAATGGAGGAACTGCAAGTTTTGAGCTTTGGGCAAATAATTTGAAGGTTGGCGACTTTACTGTTGTTGTTACAAGGGAGTGTTTAGAGATTGGACTAGAAGACGATAAAGATGTAATCTACATTAATAATAATATATACGATATATCTGCGAAGGCAGAGCCAAGCGACACTCTTCAAACAAAATTATGTTATGAGGTAGTGGAAGGAAGAGCGACCGTCAATGAACATGGCAGGGTTATATTTGCTATTAATGATTATAATTCAGTGCAAATTAAAATTAGCTGTTTTGAAAAACCAAGTGTGATTAGAATTATTACCATTGAATATTCTAACCAAGTTAAAAAGATTGAATTCTCACAAAGCTCTGATTCAATTTATGTCAATGAAAGCCTGGTTTTATCAATTGTTCCAGAACCTTTTAATTGTGGAGAATTTGATGTTGTTTTCGAAATTGTTGAAGGAAGAGGGCTGGCAGATCTAAATGTTTTGACGAATGAGTCATGTAAGTTTATAGCAGGTGCAAATGGAGGCACTGTTAAGGTAAGAGCATACGTAAAAGAAAAACTCGAAATATTTGCCGAAAAGACAATTGAAATAACCCCTATTTTAACTCAGCTTGAACTAGACCTTGTCACAAAACAGCAAAATGGGAATAATGGTGGAATTGGAGGCTATACCGTTTGGGGAACACAATTCCTAACAGAAGGTGGAGAAGTTACAAATAAGTTTAAACTGGCATTATCCAAATTTAGCCCAGCAAATGCAGGCATAGGGCTTATTTGGAGATCAAGTGACGAAAACATTGCAAGAGTCTCAGGAACTTTAAAGCTAAGCATTGGAGGAAAACTCGTTTGCGAGGGATCTAATGGAACAATAATCATTGGTGAAAAATTATATAGCTATATTTATGACAAGCAGAAAAATGTGCTAACGTTAAAACTTGGGGATAAAACTTTCACTGGGGAAAACGGAAGTATTGTTATAGAAGAGGTTGTGGTCAATGAAGAAAAAGAATCAACAATCAAGACTACATTTAACTATGAATATGACTCTCAGGTAGGTGTTGTAGAATTTTTAAAACAAGGAAAAGTAACAATCACTGTTGAACCAGAAAGACAATATTCAGATGTTAATCCTTTATTTAGTTCTTATACATTTAATATTGTAGAAGGGATTAATGTTAATTCATTTGAACATTTAGTATTATCGCAAACAAACAAAGATGGTATTTCGACTTATAAAACAGCGGTTCTTCAAAGCGATTTAAGTGCAGATGAAACAATTAATCTATATACAAATCTTTTTGGGAACGGCTACAAAATTGAATGGACAAATAATGATGCAAGTACAAGAGTTTCTGTTAAAAATAGCAATATTATAATCGACAATGTGCAATTAAGAGGAAATAATTTTGATAAAAATAGTGCTCTTTCTCAATTCGACAAAAAAGGAAAAGTAATCGATATCAGAGGAAATTTAAAAAACATTAGAATAACAAATTCAATTATCGAGAACGCAATGATATTAATTGAGGTTAAAGGTTCAGATGCGGAAATTAAGGGGTGTATAGTGAGGAACTCTTTCTCGGCAGGAGTATTGTTATCTAGAGATAACGAATCATATATTCCTGCTAATGTTACAATTGATGACTGTGTTTTGAGTGATTCAATGTTCGGTTGTATATTGATTCAGCCAGAAGCTGAAGAGAAAAATATTAATAATAAAAGCAATGCAAAAGTTGGGGAAAATGTTAAGATTTACAATTGGACAGAACTAAACGATTTTGCTAGGAGTGTGAAAAGTTATGTTGAAGAGCACACAACACCTGCAATTGCAAATGAGCTAGGAAATGTTTTAAAGGATATCTTAGCAGTCAGTCCAACAGATTATAAGTATGTAGAAGGGAATGGCGTGTACTTGATGCTCGGAGGAGTGGTCATAGAGGAAGTGAAGGGATCATTAGCAGGTATTGGATTATTAAATTTTAAAAGCATAGGAAGTATTAATTTTTCTGGAAGTAATTATTCAAATATGATTTTGCAAGGGACTTTATTGCTTGGAACAGTTAATTACAGAGTGTTTATTATGTCGGTGACAAACTCTTCCAAATATATTCCGCCGAAAGCAACATATGTTGCAGATAAAAAACTTTTTGATAGCATAAAGCAACCTATGTCTGTTGCTTAAAAGGAGAAAGATGAAGAAGATAAAAAATGTGCCAATCTTAATATTAGTTTTTATGCTAATCTTTAGCATTGGCTTTTTTATATCTACAAAAGAAGAACTTATTTGCGAAGATGCTAAGGCTGATATAATTGGCGTAAGTGGAGAGGTAATAAACCTAACCAACTTGCAGGGATATCAACCGACACATTATTTTACCGATAATAATAATCAAAGTACTTTACAAGCGACAGGGGTTGAAGAAAATAAAAAAACATATTATTACAACGAAAATGGAGAAAGAGTAAGCACATACTATGCCTTAGAGGGAGATAGCCCTGTTTTTTCTAAGAAAAATAGTTATGGAGTTGCCAATTATTATTTAAGCGAAGACATGAAATACTTTGCAAGCCAGGGCGCTCTCTATGTACAGGCAAGCGCAGGTGTCGTTTCAAGAGATTTTGATGGAAATGATTTTGTTGAAATATCAATTTCATCTGGACTAAATTTTAGCTCTTTTTATTCTGAATACACTCAATTAAATAATGAAGATGCGAGACCAAAGTGGCAAAAGACCGAATTTATTCAGGTTGACCCTAATTCTATAATATCCTTTACATTTTCATCTTCAGGTCCTGGAAACACTATCAACCCTTGTGATTTTGAGATTTATGAACCTAAAATAGTCTTTAAAATTGTAATAGATGAAGTAACTATCTTAAATGAAGATACAGACCTTAATCCCGGACAAGCTATAAAACTTCAAGGAAGTAACTTGGTCGTTGACAGAGAAGGAGAAAGCAATTACCTTAAATATTACAGAAGCATATTTAATATAAATTATGAAATAACAAGTGGGGAAGAATTTGCAACTATTATAGATGAATATCTTTATATTAATGAAAATATTGATTCCAACCAAATTATAAAAATAAGAGCGCAAAGCCAGAGAGACAGTCTAACTGGTGGATATATATACTCAGAAGAGATTTCATTTAATATAATAACACAAAAATATCAAGTGAATATAGAAAGTGATTTTCTAGATCCTGCCATATTTTATGGAGAAGGAGAGTTTTTCGAAAATGAAAAAATAGTTTTGAGAGCTATCCCAAAAGAGGGATTTAGGTTTGTTAGCTGGATTATTAATGGTGAAGAAATTTTTACTGAAAATGTTTTTTACCAAGTGAAAGATGTGAACAAAATAAAATGCAACTTTGTTAAAGAAATAAGAGTGGAAAAAATCTTGGCTGAAACAAAGATTTATGATGGAAATCTTAGCGTAAATTCATATCAAGCAGTGTTTGATGGAGTTGAGCCGAGTCACCAGGTTATACTTGCCGGAATGAACCTAGAACATCTTAACGTTAATGCAGGGGAAAACAAGGAGGTAAAGATTCTGGGAGATAGCTTGCCAGTTTTGCAGGGCGAAGACGCATTGCTATACGAGCTTGACTTATCTTCATTTCCTCAATATGCTTTTGGAACTATTTTGAAAAAAGATATAGTTGTAAAAGCCTGCGCTACTTCAAAGATATATGGTGATAAGGATTCAATAATTAAATATGAAGTTGAAGGGCTTATAGACAAAGAAACTCTTTCGGGGGGGCTTTCAAGACAAGAAGGCGAATCGGTTGGAGAATATGATATTCTAATTGGTGATCTAGAAATCAAGAATACAAATTATCAGATTGAATTTTTATCGGATAAATATACTATAACAGCAAGGGAAATTTTCCCAGCAAACCTAAGCATTAATGAAAAAGTTTACGATAAGACAACGACAGCGATTTATAGCTATGACTTTGGAAATGTTTTAGCAAATGATGACATTCAAATTTCACTTAAACTAGAATTTCCTACTGTCAATGCAGGAACTCATGAAATGACGATAATAGAATATAGCCTTGTTGGAGAAGATAGTTTTAATTATACTTTAAAACCCCTCGACGAAATTTATGGGATCATCAAACAAAAGCAAATAAGTGTTACAGCAGATACGAAAAGGGTTATTTATGGTGATGAAGAGGAATTGACATATAGAGTTGATGGTCTTTTAGAGGGAGATGAGCTTTTTGGATCTTTATCAAGAGAAGAAGGAAAAGATGTAGGTATATATTCTATCTTGAAAAACAATTTATCAAATCCTAATTATGAAATTAATTTTATATCAAGCACCTATGAGATTATAAAAAGGCATCTTAATGTTACGGCTCAAGAAGTAATAAAAAGCTATGGAGATGATGACCCAGAATTATTATATGATATAGACAATTTGGTAGAGGGAGATTATCTTAATGGAAGCTTGACGAGAGTTATCGGAGAAGATGCTGGGGAATATGAAATTTTGATAGGAACTCTTAGTAACAAAAACTATGACATTTCATTTATTGGAAATAAATTTATAATAAAAAAGAGAATAGTAACTTTATCCATTAATGTTGAGGACAAAGTTTATGACGGGACAACTGATGTCGAATGGAATTATTCATTTGAAAACATTCCTAAGGGTAGGGAATTCTCCATAGGAGCTGATCTTCAATTTGAAGATAAAGAAGCAGGAGAGGATAAAAAAATAGTCATTGAAAATTTAAAATATAATATTGAAGAAATTGAAAATTATTCAATTTTGTTTGATGAAGAAAGTGTTGTTGCAAGTATTTTTAAAAAAGATGTTCGACTTAGTATTGATAATGTAACAAAAATTTATGGAGAGGAAGATCCAGAGTTTACTTACTCTTTATATGGAATTATTGAAAAAGAAGAACTCATTTTCAACTTAACAAGGAAGCAAGGTAAAGATATAGGAGAGTATGAAATTTTATCAAATGTAATTAATGAAGATGTGGCAAGAAATTATAATATAATAAATAATGAGATTTCATATTTGACGATTTTGCCAAAGGAAGTTGAGATTATTATTAACGATTGTCTAAAAGTGTTTGGTGAGCCAGATCCAATTCTAACTTATAATTTATTGAATGAAGATGATTTAGCTTATGACGATACTTTTGATCAAGTTTTTTCAGGACAGCCTCAAAGAGATGAGGGGGAAATCCCAGGAATTTACAAAATTAGCCAAGGAAGCATAAGCTCGCAATCAAATTATAGAATAGTTAAAGTGTTTGATGGATTATTACAGATAAATAAAAGAAAAGTTTTAATAAAAGCTGATAACCTTAGTAAGGTTTACGGAGAGGAGGATTCTTTACTGACTTTTACGGCGGAAAATTTAGTTGAAGGAGAAGAAATTAATCTAAAACTGAAAAGAGAGTATGGCGAAGATGTTGGTGAATATATAATCACATACACTAGTCTCAGTGACCCAAGATACGAAATCACATTTGTTCAATCTACCTTGACGATTTTACCTCGAGATATCACAGTTAAAGCAGATGATATGTTTAAGGTCTATGGAAACGATGATCCAAAATTTACTGCTTCGGTTACAGATGGAGCGTTGCAGTTTGATGATGTATTATCTCAGATTCAAACAGGGGAAATGCACAGATCAAAAGGCGAAAATGTCGGGGAATATAGTATTATTATAGGGACATACAATTTAGGAAAAAATTACAACCTTTCTTTCGAAAGTGGAATCTTGACAGTTTTGCCAGCCGAAATTGAGGTCAAAGCCAACGATCTTTCAAAAAAATATGGCAATGAAGATGGATTATTGACATTTGTAATTAGCAATGGAAGCCTTAAATTCAGTGATGGATTTGAAGGAAGCTTAACCAGAGAAGAAGGAGAGGATATTGGACAATACGCAATTTCACAAGGAAGTTTAAAACTTAATGATAATTATATTTTAACCTTTATCCCGGCTGTTTTTGTAATAGAAAAAAGACCAATAAGTATAATTGCTGATGCAGTCACGAAAGTATATGGCGAAGAAGATCCAGTTTTTACATATAGAATAAGTGGCGAACTTGTGAAAGGAGATGAATTAGAGGGCTGTCTTTACAGAGAAAGAGGAGATGACGAAGACGATGATGCCTATGAGATGGCTGGCAAATATTTAATTAAGTCAACATTAAACAATGAAAAATATGAAATTAGCTACATTGAAAACTATTTGACAATTAAACAAAGGGAAGTTTTTATTTCGGCAAATAATGTAAGCATAACTTATGGTGAAGAAGAGCCAGAGTTAACCTATGAAATAACGGCTGGCACAATTTTGGAAGGAGATATTATAAGTGGAAGTATTTATCGTGTAGAAGGCAAAAATGCAGGAAGATACGATATAAGAAGCAATTTAACATTAGGCAGAAATTATAAGATAGTATTTACAAAAGGAATCTTTGAAATTAAGCCTATTGATATATATGTTAAAACTTATAACTATGAAAAAACATATGGAGATATCAATCCTGAGTTTGAGTATGAAATAGTTAAAGGCGAATTATTAGAAGGAGACAAACTCCTTGGAGACATTACAAAAGCCGAAGGAGAAGATGTCGGCGTTTACAGATTGCTAAGTGCATTTAATAACACAAATTATAACGTTATCTTAACAGAAAATTATATTACAATAAAGCCTAAAAATGTTTATTTAAGCGTCAGCATCCATGATAAAGTTTATGACGGAGGAACAACTGCATACATAAAGCAAGCCGTTGTTTCAGGATTAATTGACGAAAACATTAAAATATCATATGATAAAGAAAATTCAGCTAGATTTGTCTCAAATTTAGTTGGAAATAATATAGAGGTCAAAATATTTAACATCTATCTTGAAGGGGAGAAATCTCAAAACTATAATTTAGTTTATCCAGAAAATGTATTTGGTAATATAACAAATAATTTATTAACAGATGAAACCTTTGGGATTTCTATGTCAACGTCAACCAACACAGCTTTATCTTACGGCACAAAGTTATCAGTGCAACAAGAAAAACTTGACAGGGAAGAGATATCAAACAACAAAGAGCTGGTTGCATCTTATAACATCTCGTTAAGCAAGGCAGGAGAAAAAAGAGACCTCACAGGAATAGTTACTCTTAGATTTGAAATAACAAATCAGTTTAAGGGAAGAAATAATTATTATGTTTACTTTGTTGAGGAGAATGGAGAAAAAACTCTTTTAAAATGCAAAACTAATAGAACTTATTTAGAGGTAAATGTTGATAAACTTGGAGAATTTATAATACTGACAGACAATGAGTTGTGGCTTGATATAAGCGCATATATAAGTATTGGCTTGCTGGGGATTATGAGTATATGGTTAACTTATTACATTGTTAAAAGAAAAATTAAAGACAAAAAAAGATAAAAATCACCCTGAAAAAGGGTGATTTTTATTAACTGCTATCGACTATTAAAAAATAATTTATGTAACAGGCTTGTCAGACTAAATTTCAAAAGGCTTTTCTGTAAAAATGCTGTTTTGAGATATGTTCGCTTCTTGTTCTAATGTGATCTCAGGATTGTTTGCTATAATTTTTAAAGCATTCTCACAGGCGCTTGTAATCGTTGTAAACTCCGATTCGTTAGTTGATTGTGAGAAGAGTTGATTTTTGTTATCAATATATTCTTCTAATGCTTTTAAAGGATCTATATCATAGTTATCGAGATAATTTTTGTCAGTTTTAAAAAGCGTAAAAGATCCATCTTTATTATATGAAGGAATGCGATATTCTTGAAGGTTTGAGTGGTATGTAAATTTGAATGGCTTAGCAACAAAAAAGGATGTTTCTAATTTTTTCAATAAATTGGTTGTATCCTCATCTTGAGTATAGCAATCATAGGGATAACAGTTTGACAAATAATTGAAAAACTCCATAATAATTTTTGTATCATTTTTAGAAATATTAAATTCCTCTTCGCCGAAATTCATATATTGAAGAGAATTAAGTTTACCATCTGCTTCAAAAATAATTTCAATAATTGATTCTTTTTTTCCGGACGTTTCGCTTAAAGTTTGGTGCTCATAAATTCCCTTTATTGAGTTAATAAAATTAAATTTTTTACCAAAGCTTTTTGCATCTTTAATAAGCTTTTGCTCCAAAACTAGAAATGATTTAGTAAGTTCCTCATTATTGACAGGATCTTCAATTATATCACCATTTTCATCTTTGGGAATATCTGGGTTAGGAAAAAGATCATCTGAAGGAAAAGAGGATACAGGTCTGTTGTCGGGTTTGTTCTTAATTGTTTGGTAAGCGTATTGAATTAGAAGTATTGACAGCGTAATAGTACTAAGAGAGATTATAACAGCTCTCTTTAATATTTTTTTCTTCTTTTTATTAGGCACGAATGTTTTCTTTTTTTGTCCCATTATTACTTATCCCTCATTAAAATTTCTACTTATAATATTATCATAATATTTATAGAAAATCAATAGTAGATTTGAAGAATCAAAAAAATTACTTAAAAAAAATAGACAATATTGTCTACTTTCTGAACATTATAGTTTTTTTAGTAAGAAAAGTCCAAGAGAGCAAGAGTCTGAAAAGGTCTCCCCAATAAGTCAATCTTGCACTGTTTAAAAGTTTTTTACATTCCGAAACTTCCTTAGGGCTAAGGATATTTTTAAGCAACTCTAACCCCTTTTTTGAGGCATCTTTTTCTATTGAAATGGTTACAGCCTTAATTAGCACAGCTAAAAGAAATATTGCACCTGCAGAACAAAAAAGTATAATTGCAATACTAAAATATATTTCCCCAAAAAACAATAAAATTATTGCAGTTAAAATTGTAGGGAGGAATAAAAAGCCAATTAAAGAGCCGAAGCGTCGCAAAAAATTTAAGGTTTTTAATTTACTTCCTTCTCTGTCTTGTAATGCGTGGCCAACTTCGTGTGCTACGATTGCGAAAGAGGCGAGGGAATTTGAAGTGAGAGTCTTTTTGCTAAGTCCAATAACTTTTGCTTTAGGGGCATAAAAGTTGTCTGTGTCTTGCTCTACTTGCTTAATTTTTAGTGAGCCATTAAAATGGTTATGATTTAAGTTGTGGATAAAGTCCAAAATGTTTATATCGTTTGAAGAAAACATATTATTATATTTTTCATATTCCTGCAAGAATTTTTCGTTTGAAAATGTGGCGATGGATAAAAATATGCTAAAAATTATCGCACACCCAACAATTAACAAAATTATCCACAAAATATCCATAGATTAATTATAAGCAAAAAGTATTTTTTTTGCAAGAGAAAAAGTATAAAAAGCATCAAATCTAACTATTAATATATTATGAAAAAAAACAAAGACATTTTCATATTTTGTGTGATAGGCTTTATTTTTGTTTCTGTGTTGGGTAGTCTTTCTCATTTTTTTCTTTGGGTGGAGTGGAGGCAACAGGGTGATTGGCTTTTTCTTTCCTGTAAATGAAACCACATGGGAACATCTAAAGCTTGCGATTTTTCCAACGCTACTTTATTTTTCCTTTGGGTGGATTTATATAAAAAGAGCAAACTATATTTTTGCCCTATTCATAACATTAATTTTGCCAATGATTTTAATTCCCTCAATTTTTTATTCCTACACGGCCTTTACAGGTAAATCTATAATTTATTTGGATATTTTAACTTTTTTCATCTCGGTTTTGGTATCATGGATTTTGTGTTTTATCATTTTAAAATCAAAAAATTTTGGCCTTTGGTTAAAAATTGTTGGGATTATAGGTATAGCCATTATTCTAATTTGCTATTTTACATTCACCCACTTTCCTCCAAAGAGTTTTCTTTTTAAGGATCCGGTTTCTGGTGAATACGGAATAATTTGAGTGCAAAAAGAGAAAACATAAGTTCTATTTGAAAAGAAGAAAGGATTCTAAGTATTTTGCAACCCCATCATCATCGTTGCTGAGTGCTTTCAATTTAATTTCCCTTTTAATTTCTTCGGTTGAATTTTCCATTGCAACTCCAAAATCAACATTTTTAAGAGTTAGAAGGTCGCTTATTTCATCTCCGAAAGCAATTGTCTTTTCGTTTGGAAATTTTTCGAGGAGGATTTTTAGCCCGTTCCATTTATCTGACCCTTTTGGCATAATTGTGCAGAAGAATCCCTCTCTGTTAAATACTAATGAACAAGGGTATTTGTTTGCGATTTTTTTATAGATATCCTTTTTAGATTGGTCAATCTCAAAAATGATCTTAAATATTTGTTTTTTTGACATCTCTTCCATGCTTAAAACTTTTGCACCGATTTTTTTTGCCATTTTTTCTTCTGTGCAGTAGGCGTCATCAATTGTTTCTACACCAATCCAGCCATTGTGAATATTAAGAAAATCATTAAATAGTTTTAAAATATTAAAATCTTTAAATTCATTTGAGTAAATTACATTTTGACAACTATCTAAAACTAAGTTTCCGTGAAAACAATTTAAGTAATCTGCATTAATTTCGGAGGAAAAATCTTTCGACCTTATTAAGCTCCTTGCAGAATTTATAACAATTTTATGGCCTTGGTTTTTGCATTCTAGCAAAACCTCTTTGTTTTTTTGTGATAAAATGCCTTGTGAGTTAAGCAAAGTGTAGTCAAGATCAATTATAATAATCATTTATATCCTCCCCCCCTTAGCAGATTTGTTTTTATTAATTAAGTTTATGAACAAATTGTATCAAAGGTAAAATTGCTTGTCAATGAATTAAAATTATTTTATGAAAAAAGTTTGTATTTTTTTTATTTAGTGAGTATAATTAAAATAAGGAGGAAAAAATGGCAACGAAAAAAACAACAAAGACAACAAAAACTACAACTAAAAGCGGGGGAATGTGGGGACTTAACAAAATAAGTATGTATACTTTGGTGGCAGTTGCACTACTTTATGTTATATCAATGATTTTACATTTGGTTGGTGTGACAGCAGTTGCAGTACTAGCTTTACAAGGAATTGCAACAGCAATTATGATTTGCATTGTTTCGGTTCTTGCTTGGAGATATGTTAGACCAAAGCCAGCTGTTTGGAAAGTGCTTTACATTTTAAGTTTGCTTATCGTTATAGTTGGTGTTGTTATACCACTTGTAGTAAAGTAAAAAATAGTAACATTATGTAATAAAATTTCATAAAATTTATTATTGATTATCCATAAAGAGTGTGCTAGGGACGGCCCCAAGGACCACACAGCAACCTGCATTAGCAAGGTGCTAAAAGCCGTATGATGGGTCAATATTTACAAACTCATCGCTAGTGATGAGTTTTTTTATTAAAGGAGGGATTATGGAAAAAATAATTACCAGTGAAAGTGTTAACATAGGTCATCCAGATAAAACCTGTGATTATATTGCAGATTCTTTTTTAGATGAAGCTTTAAAGCAAGATCCAAACAGTCAAATGGCGGTGGAGTGTGCAATAAAGAATGATAAGTTATTTGTTTATGGCGAAGCCACTACAAAGGCGAAAATCAATTACGAAAAAATTGCAAGAGATATATTAAAAGATATAGGCTATAAAAACAAATTTAAAGTTATAAAAGAAATAAGCGCTCAAAGTCGTGACATAAACTTGGCAGTAGAAAAAAAGAATGTTTGTGCTAACGACCAAGGAATTGTTTATGGTTATGCAACAATCGAGACGGATTGTTATATGCCTCTTCCAATAGTTATCGCTCATAAACTTATGAAAAAATATGAAGAATTTAGAAAAGGAACAGTGGATTTTTTTGCAGATGCTAAAAGTCAGGTTTCAGTTGCCTATGATGGAAGAAGAATCAAATACATTAAGACGGTTTTGATAAGTGTTTCGCATTCTGAGAAGATGTCACAAAGCGATATTGAAAAAATCATAAAAGAAAATGTTGTGTTGCCGGTTTTAGAGGAATACGAGAATAAATTAAAAAAAGATGTTAATATAATTATCAACCCAAGTGGCAAATTTACAATTTGGGGAAGTTTTGGTGACAGTGGTTGCGTTGGAAGAAAAATCATTGTCGATTCCTATGGAGGGGTAAGTCATGTGGGCGGAGGTTGTTTCAGTTCCAAGAATGCAACAAAAATTGACAGATCAGGGGCGTATTATGCAAGATATGTTGCTAAAAATATTGTTGCAAGTGGATTGGCAAATGAATGCGAGATACAAGCAAGTTATGCAATAGGGCTTCCAAAACCCCTCAGCCTTAACATTGATTGCTTTAAGACCAACAAGGTCACTATGGAAGAAATACATGATTTTGTAGAAAAGAATTTTGATTTCTCGGTTGCAAACATAATTAATGAACTTGGTCTTTTAGAACCCATCTATGCTAAAACAGCTTGTTATGGACATTTTGGAAGGGAAGAATTTCCTTGGGAGAAGATAAAACAATTCTAGACAATTAAGTCAAGATAAAGAATTTTGTCCATATTCAAACAAGAAATAAAAATTGGCTCTGAGCATAACGTTGCACATCTAATCCAAATTGTATAAGCTTCAAAAGGCAAATTTAGGGCAAGAGTGGATTTGTTTGTTATAAACTTTTTGGATAGCACCGTTTTAGTTGTTAAATTTTTTAAATAAATGGTCGCTTCTGTAAAAAAGAAATCATAAGAGAATTTTAGTTGATAATAAATGCAGTTTTTGAAAAAGCAACAAAAAGAAGTGCAATTACACTTGCACTCCTTATATATTATTCTTATTATAAATGTTTGAAAGATGTTAGGAAAAAAGAAATTTGCCTGTTTTTCTTCAACATTTTTTAGAACAATTTTATCGCTTGACTTTGAAATCATCGATTTAATTTTGCCTTTACTTTATAGTTTCCACCTTCTACCTTGCCAAACATATAAACGCCTTTACTGTTTGATCTAGTTGTTGCGATTAATAACTCTTTTCCATCTTCTAATATCTTGTAAAGGCCAACAAAGGCATTGGCTACAACTGCTTCTTGGTGTTTTATAACACCACTGATAGTTCCAAGGTTTTCAATAGGGTCAAGTTCAAGTTTGATGTTTGTGTTTATAATTGTGTTATTTATTGCGCTTACAAGGGTGTCGGCAGAAGTTTGATATCCTTGTTTTGTTGCTATAACAATATAATCTCCAGCAATAATATCATAAAAAACATATTCGCCATCGCTTGCTGTTAAGGTTGAAGCTATTGTCCTTCTAGTGGTTGGCTCTAAAAGTCTTACAGTTGCTCCTGCAATAATCTCATTTGTTCTTTCTTGTAAAACAAGGCCGGCAATAGAGCATAGGCTTAAATTTGGATTATAGTTAACAGTAAAGCTGTAAGTCTTTATTTCACCATCTTGCAAATAAAGATTTTCTGCAACAGTTAATACTATATCATTTTTTACGCATGTGATTGAGTAATTGCCTGATTTTAAACCCGAGAAAGAATAGTTTCCAAGACTGTTTGTAACAGTGTGCAGAAAAGAATTTCCTTCGCTATCGAATAGTTTTATAATTGCTCCTTCAACAGGCAAGCCTGCATCATCAACAACATTTCCTGAAATAGAACAAAAATCTGCTTGAGATTGTTCTAATGCCAGATCAACTGTTATTTCTTGCGAACCTTTAATTAAAAAGTTTTCGCTAAAATTTAAGTCGTATTGATCATTTTTTACGGAGTCCCCTGTACTGGTGATGCCTTCTAAGTTTATATCGTCCATAAACACCTCCATAGTGTCGATACAAAAACATTTTATGTCAACAACAATTAAAGGTTACAAGCTCTAAATTAACTGTTCTGAAAATTTTAGTTTTTAGGAATCAAACGGATTCTAGCAAAAACTATATAAGAACATTATTTTTTATTGCCTAATAAAATGAATTGAGAGGTAATTTATGGAGCTAGTAACAGCTCCGGCAATTATGATGATAGTTTTAGGCTTTGTTTGAGCTTTAAAGGCGGGGCTGAAAAAGTATCAAGGATTTCTAAATTTTATTCCACTAATTGCTGGTGTTTTTAGGGCTGTATTGGGAATAATAGCATTTTATGTTGCGCCAAATATAGTGCCAGTTGACGACGTTTTTAACGCAATACTAATGGGACTTTTTAGTGGTTTTTCTGCAATAGGATCAAGTGAGATAGTTGTTAATATGAAGGCGTTTGCCGAATCAAAAAAGTTGGAGAAAGAAAAGAAAAAAGAGCCACAACAAGGTGAAAAAGAATCTTTAAAAGAAGTTAAGAATTGCGAAAAAATTAATGAAATAGTCGTGCAAGATGCCCAGGAAAATCAAGAAAGAAAAAATTAAATTTAACCCGAAAAAATTATATAAAATAAAAAGTCCCTGTAAGGGACTTTTATAATATAATAAACTTAGGTTATTAATACAACAGTATCCCCCAATGCAAGTTTTGTTCCAGTTGGTGGGAGTTGCTTTTTTACAATCCCTCCCTCTCCATCTATTTCGTAATATAATCCTAATTTAATTAAAGCTTCGGTAGCATCGGTTAAAGGAAGGTTTACAACATCAGGCATTTCGACATATTCAATTACGACGCCCTCGTCATCTTTTGGAATGTTTAGATATTCAAACATTTTACTAAACAATATTTTCCCGTAAGGGGCGGCAACAATGCTTCCGTAATAAGCTCCGGCACTTGGCTCATCTACTAATAATATTAAAACATAGTCAGGATCATTTGCAGGGTAAGAACCGATGAAACTGGAAATGTATTTGCCTTGGGCAATAGCACCTGTTTCACTGTACTTTTGAGCAGTTCCAGTTTTGCCTCCCACATTATATCCTGGAACAAATGTATAATCTCCTGTTTTATTTGTCGCGAATTGCAAAAGATTATTAACAGTTTTTGATGTTTCGGAGGATATAACTTGACCTTTTAAAGAAGAAGAAAATGAGTTTTCAGAATCTTGATCTATCTGTGAAATTATATAAGGGGTTAATAAATTCCCGCCATTTAAGATTGCACTAACGGCACTGAGAAGCTGAAGTGGTGTCACTGCGATTGCGTGTCCAAAGCCCATTCTGGCAAGGTCAACAGTCTTAACAGCGTTTTTTGACATTAAGATTCCTGATGCTTCTCCTGTTAAAGAAACGCCAGTTTTTTGTCCAAGTCCAAAGAGGGTGGCATACTTGTAAAATTTTTCAACGCCCAACCTAAGAGCAAGATTCATAAAAACGCAGTTACAAGAATTTGCAAAGCCTTCTGCAAGAGTTTGTGAGCCATGACCTGTTGTTTTCCAGCACTTTATTCGCACACCATCGATTATGCTAAATCCCGAACAGTAAAACCTGTCATCAAGCGAAACGACCTTTTCTTCCAGAGCACCTGCTAGGGTTAAAATCTTAAAAGTAGAACCGGGTTCATAGACATCTGTTATTGCTTTAATTTTTGAATTTTCAAAAAGGGTTTGAATGTCATCTCTTGGAATGTCGTTTAGGTCGAAACTTGGTTTAGAAGAAATTGCGAGGATTTCGGCAGTCTTTGCATTCATAACAATGCCGGTAGCCGATTTTGAAAGTTGTTCTTGCATTACAAGGTTTAATGTTTGTTCAAGGGCAAGCTGAATTTTTGAATCTATTGTTAAAGTAATGTCTTTGCCACTTGTTGCAGGATAGTAATATCTTAATGTTCCTCCGATTTCTTTTCCTTGCAGATCACTTTGTGTAAAACTATATCCGTTTTCGCCCGAAAGAAAATCATTGAAATAGGCTTCAATTCCACTTTGGCCAACATTGTCAACACTTGTAAATCCCAAAACTTGTGTTAATAAATCGCCATAAGGATAATATCTTCCCACATTTTCAGCAAGATATATGCCCGAAAAATTCATCTTATATATTTTTTCTGCAATTTCAGGAGCTACCTGCATTTTTAAAAGGACTTCGGAAATATTCTTTTGAGTTATTTTTTCGTAGATCGAAGTAAAAGGAGTTGATAATAAAGAAGACAAGCTGTTTGCTACTTCGCTTGGAGATGTAACTTCTCTTGCCCTTGCATAAACATTATAAGTCGTGTAACTGACGGCTAGTGTAGAGCCTGTTCGGTCATAGATTGTTCCACGAGGAGCAATAATTGAAATGTCTCGCGTCCATTGACTTGTAGCTTTTTTTTGTAGAGTTTTGCCGTTAATTATTTGAACTACAAAAAGCCTGACTATAAGCACACAAAAAAGAAAGGATATTAGCACTAATATTGCCAATATCCTCTTTTGTAATGAATGAAGAGTGAAAGGTTTTTGCAAATCAGCCTCCAAATAAACCTGTTAAGAAGTTGCAAAATCTGTCAAACCAATTAGAGCTTTCATATATTGAGCTTGCAGTCAAATCTTCCTCTGGGAAGGTTTCAAACAAATTAAGAGAGCGATTTCCAGTTTCCGTTGAGTAAATTTTTTGAATTAGGTCGCTAAGACTTGCGTTATAGGAGTTTTGCAATCCTTCTAGTCTTGAATTTACTTTTACAATATTTATAGTAGTAGTAATGCAAAAAGCCACAAGGATACAAAAAGCTAGCCCAAGCAAAGCCACTTTGAGTTTTTTATTGGTTTTTGTGCTTGTTTTTTCTGTTCTTTTTAGTTTGAAAATTTTGCTTCGTTTTTCCTTGGGTAACTCATCAATTTTGTCAAAATTAGGTTTTTCTATTACCTTCGAAGAGTCTGGTTCTTGTGATGAAAACAAAGTCTTTAATGATTCTTTGTTCTTTTTTTCAATCACAATCTTTTTGACTTTCTTTTCAGTTGAAGCTTCAACTTCTTTTTCTAATAATAAAGTTGTTTCTTCTTTCATAATGTATTCTCCTTTTTGGATTTTTATTACAATACTCTTATGTAGTTTATCTTTATAATTTTTCAAAGATCCTAAGTTTTGCAGAAGAGCTTCTTGAATTATTTAAAAGTTCTTCTTTGCTCGCTGTTATTGGTTTTTTATTAATTAAAATCCCGATTGCTTTATGTCCGCAAATGCAAACTGGCGTTTTTGGAGGACATATGCAATTGGTTGAAAGCTCTTTAAAGACATTTTTAACTATTCTGTCCTCTAAGCTGTGGAAGGAGATAACGGCAATTCTGCCTTTTGGGTTAAGAATTGAGATTAAATCTCTTATAGCCTTTTCCAAGCCTTTAAGCTCTTGATTTACCTCAATTCTTATAGCCTGAAATGTTTTCTTGCTGACGCCACCCTTAGAGTAAATTTGTTTTTTAGGAAAAGAATTTTCGATTATATCTTTAAGTTCAAAGGTTGTTTCAATGGGTTTTAAGTTACGAGATTTTACAATGTTTTCCACAATTTTTTTTGCATTTGCTTCTTCGCCATATTCATAAAGAATTTTAAGTAGCCTTTCTTTGCTATAATTGTTAACCACATCAAAAGCAGTAAGTTCTTGCCCTTTGTCCATTCTCATGTCCAACGGCCCATCGTGCAAAAAGGAAAAACCTCGGTAGGCTTGGTCAATTTGGTGAGAGCTGACTCCAAGGTCTATGAGTATTCCGTCAACGCCTGCAACATTTTGGCTGATTAAAATATCTTTCGCCTGATTAAAGTTAGATTTTATAATTTTGAAGTTTTTAAAATTGTGCAATCTTTCGGTGCTTGCGTCTATGGCTTCTTGATCTCTGTCGAAGCCATATAAAAAACCCGAGTCCAGTTTTTCTAATATTTTAGATGAGTGTCCAGCCCCTCCAATGGTGCAGTCAACATAAATGCCACTAGACTTGATATTAATTCCAGTTATAACTTCATCTAAAAGAACAGGTTTGTGATTAAATTTTATCATTAGAATATTCCTTTTTATAAAAGCCCCAAAAGGCCTTTTATTTTTTGCTTTGTAATGTCATCGATGTTTGCGTTTGAGTTTATAGCGCTTGATATTGTTTCTTTGTTTTGATTAATTTGCTCTTCTGTGTCCCCTGGAATTTGAATATTGTAGTCGAAGCTATCTACAACAATGTCTATTAGATCGTTAATTTCTTCTTTGTTAACATTTTCATCAATGCTATTTACTAAGCCCTCTATATCGCCAACTGTGATTGTTTCTTTGTTAATAATTTGGTCAAGCGAGGACATAAAAGTGTTAGATGTATTTTTAATTTTTTCAACAGCAGATAAAAGCTCGGTAAATGAAATTTCCCAAGGATTTTTTGAGCCAATTATTTTTTCGGATTGAGGGTAGGTGTTTTTAAGTTCCAAGAAAAAGTCATTGAAAAGCCCCAAGAACAATCCACTTTCAGTTTTTCCGTTTAGTGTTGTTCTGTATGCGTTCTCTTTTACAGCATCTAACAGCGAGCCAAGGTCACTATAAGAAAGATCTTCAAGAGAGCTTATGTTCCCGGATTTCGGAACGACTGCAATAAACTTTTTGATTATTTGAGATATTTCATTTGCTTGATCTTCGTCATCTCCCTCTTTTAAGGTTATTGATGACAAATCGATAGTTGTGTCTTTTCCTGTGATGGAATTAATGTTATCCGTTGCTATGGCAAGGGCTTCGCTTACAACTTTTTGAATGCTTTTTAAATATAGCGCAGGGTTAATAATTTTTTCGATTTGAGTTTGAGGGATTTCTTTTATAACCGAAGAAACATCTTCTTTTAGCAAAGCATTTAACAAAAGCCTTTCATTTTCACCAGAACCGATTTTGATTTTAAAAGCCTCCACAAAGAATTTTGTCAGTTGAGAACATTCATTCTTCCAGTTTTCGAATGACTTTTCAAAGTTATAAACATCTCCATCATAAACTTCAAGCTTACTCAAATCAAACAGTCCGTTGCTTATATCGGCGGAGGAGTCAATTAATTTTTGAAGTATTTTTGTCTTAAAGATATCTGACTTATAAAGACTTAAAATAATATCGCTAAGAGCTGAGGAATATTTTGTTTCACCCTCACTTTCTTGCGATTCTTGAGAAAGTTTTTCGGCGACTTTATTAAATGTTTCCTGTGCATCTTCGCCAGAGCTAATAGATTGATATAAGTCAAACTCTTGAAGTCTAAGCAAAGGTGTTTTTAAGTAATTGAAAAATGCTTCATAAGAATTAATTTCGGGTTCGCCATTCACTGATTTTATATTCCCAAAACCAAGCCCCTCAAAAATTTTATCCAAAACTTTAGTTCCTTTCTCGTCCACCAAAATATCAGAGTTGTTAATGTTGTCCAAAAGGCTTCCGGTTTTTGAAAGAAGCAAAGACAATTTTTCCTTAGTAAGTTTTAAAATTTCAACAGGTTGACTTACTATTGTAGATAAAGGAAGTGTTGAATTAATCTCTGCTAGGTCATCAACAGAAGTTAATATCGTTTTCTTAAACTCTTCCCAATTTTGGACATTTGTAGATGAATTTGAAAAATCAAATTTATCCGAATTAATTTGGTTGACAGCAAGTTTTAATATAGGAGAGAAGGCATCTTTAACAATATTCATATTAAGGGCAGAAGATAGTACCATTTTTAAAGCGTTCTTGTTTTTGATTGAAATGATTTCTTCAAACTTATCGGTTGAAGAAGAGGTTTTATCAAGCAATAATGTATCCAAAACACCGCTTTTGCCGGCTGTTGAAAAAGCCTCATAAATTTGCTTTAAGTCATTCGTAAAGTAATCTTTAACATTTTTATTTTCAATAGAGACTTTTAGGCAATCAAAAATTTCCTGAGCTTGTCCAAAATTTATTTCAAATTCTTGATAGTTTTTCACAAAGTCTGCAAAAAGATTAGCAACAACGCCTCTAACTAGTCCGCTTTCAAAGATGTAATTTACAGATTGATCAAGCCTTGTCCAGTCAACATTTACAAAACTTTCATCAGCTGGATTAGAAACAGCTTTTGACATTTCCACATAGGTGTTGTAAACAATTGCATAGCTTAAAGCATCTTGCCTAATGTTTATTTCCTCTCCGTCAACTTTGATTTTCACAAGATTGTCAAATACAAAGTTGTCCAGCTCGAACCAGCTACCTAGGAAACCAAAAACATTATTTTCATAAGCCGTAATTCCATCTGTAACAACTGACGGTATGTTGGAAAGAATTTCCTCTGTGCTAGGGATTGAGGAAGAGCTTGATGAAGAAGATGCCGTGTAGGCAGGCTTAGTCTTAGTTTCCATGTCATTTATTAAGCCTAAAAGAGCATTTAGGGGAGCGAGCGAAAGGAATATAAATATTAAAGTTTTAGCAACACTTAAAGCGCCACCTGCCCAGCCGTTTCTTTTTAGACCGAGCTCTTTTTCTTTTTGTTTTGATTTTAGGCAAGTGACTTCAATGATTTTATAAATTATATATCCAATCAGTCTCATAATAGAGTAGAGAACAAGATAGACAACAACATTCATCACAACAAGTGGAAGAGCTTCAATAAAACTTCTTAAAGTTGGAGAGTTTTCTATTGCCGTTTTTATTTGAGGTTGTTCCGATAAAATATCTATGATTAATTGAGAGAGAGGTTTTGAATCTCCGGCCGAATTAACCTTTATGTTTAAAATTGCATTTGAAATAGGTGGTGTTATTAAAAATGCGATGACAATTAAGGCTAGTGATATGCCCAGTGATATAGCAGATCTTTTAACCCCTCTTTTGTATCCCACCCAAAACGAAAGCCCAATTATTAATGCAAAGAGTATATAACTGACGATAATAACAATGGTTTTTATATCCATCTAATTCCTCCTCCTTTATTTATAAACTATTTTATAATTATATATTACATTAATAACAAATTTTTATCAATTAAATTCACAAACAATCAAGATAAAAAACAGACAGATTATAAGAAACTTTCAAGTAAAAACATTTACCTCACCAAAGCAAAACGAAAACATCCTAATAATAAGCGAAAAATTTTGATGAAATTTATGTAAAAATAACCAAGGTCGAAAAATGTAAAAAAAATGTAAAAAAGTTGTTAAAATTTTCTTGACAAACAAATTTTATAAGAATAAGATAAAAGTAAGCAAAAATACAATATGTTGTTGTTAATGTTAATAAATATACAATATATCGTATTTTAATAAATGGAGGAAGTTATGGTAAGAAGCATAGTTAAAAGAGATGGAAGAGTTGTGGAATATAATATCTCAAAGATTGAAAATGCAATTGCTAAAGCGATGAATGCAGTTGGAGAAAAGGAATATAAGGAAGCAAGGAGGATTGCGCAAATTGTCGAAGCTAACTTAGAAGAAAAGTTTTCAAACAGCAACCCAAGCGTGGAACAAATACAAGACATCGTTGAAAATGTGTTGATGAAAAATGGACATGAAGATGTTGCAAAAGCTTATATCATATACAGAAACAAAAGAAATGAGGCCAGAGAAATGGGCTCGAATCTAATGAAAATATATGACGAAATTTGCAATGTTGAAGCGATAGATAGCGATGTAAAAAGAGAAAACGCCAATGTTGATGGGAACACTGCAATGGGCACAATGCTAAAATTTGGCTCAGAGGGAGCAAAAGATTATTTTTGTAAATTTGTTCTTAATCCTGAGGAAAGCTTTGCACACAAAAATGGAGACATTCACATACATGACATGGACTTCTATACATTAACTGAAACTTGTTGCCAAATTGATATAGAAAAATTATTTAAAGATGGATTTGCAACAGGACACGGATTTGTTAGAGAACCTAATGATATCAGGACCTATGCCGCGCTATGCTGTATTGCAATACAGTCAAACCAAAATGATCAGCATGGAGGGCAAAGTATCCCTGCTTTTGATTATGGAATGGCTTTGGGAGTAAAAAAGACATATAAAAAGCTTTACAGAGTTAATTTTGCAAAGGCCTATGGGTTAATTGTTGGAGGAAGCTTAAGTGAAAGTGATATAAAAGCAAAATTTAAGGACCTTGAAAATAAAGGCTATATTCCAACCATTGCAGGCGATAAAAATTTTGATGAAAAGGAAAGAGAAGCTTTCTCTGGACTAAGCGAAACTGACTATAACAAAATCAAGGCGTTTGCAAAAAAGCAAGCTTATGACGAAACCGACGATGCAACATATCAAGCAATGGAAGCTTTGGTTCACAATCTTAACACAATGCATTCGAGGGCAGGGGCACAAGTGCCATTTTCGTCAATCAACTTCGGAACAGACACAAGTCCGGAAGGCAGAATGATAATAAAGAACATATTGCTTGCAGTTGAAGCCGGAATGGGCAATGGCGAAACAGCAATATTCCCTATAAGCATTTTTAAGGTAAAGGAAGGAATTAATTTTAATCAAAAAGATCCAAATTACGACTTATTTAAACTTGCAATAAGAGTTAGCGCAAAAAGACTTTTCCCAAACTTTTCATTTATTGATGCGCCGTTTAACCTTCAATATTATAAAGAGGGCAGGCCAGAGACCGAGATTGCTTATATGGGTTGCAGAACAAGAGTTATGGCAAATGTTTACGATCCAACGAGAGAGATCACTTTTGGAAGAGGCAATTTAAGTTTTACATCAATTAATCTTCCAAGACTTGCAATTGAGTCAAAAGGAGATTTATCAAAATTCTATAAACTATTGGATGAAAAGATGGAGTTAGTCACAAATCAACTTCTACACAGACTTGGAATTCAAAGTCAAAAAAGAGTAATAAATTATCCATTTTTAATGGGACAAGGTGTTTGGATAGATTCGGATAAGCTTTCAGTGAATGATAAGATTGAAGAAATATTAAAACATGGGACTCTGACCTATGGATTTATCGGTCTAGCAGAAACATTGAAGGTTTTAACAGGCAAACATCACGGTGAAAGTCAAGAAGCATGGAATCTTGGATATGAAATAGTAAAACATATGAGGGATTTTAGTGATAAAAAAGCAGATGAATATAAACTTAACTTTTCTTTGATCGCAACACCAGCCGAAGGTCTTTCGGGGAGGTTTGTTAAGATTGACAGAAAAAAATATGGAGTGATCCCAGGTGTTACAGATAGGGATTATTACACAAATTCATTCCATATTCCAGTGTACTACCCAATAAACGCATTTAAAAAGTTAGACTTAGAAGCGCCTTTCCATGCTCTCACAAACGGAGGACATATTTCCTATGTTGAGTTAGATGGGGATACATCGGCAAACCTAGACGCGTTTGAGAAGATTGTAAGACATATGAAAGAAGTCGGAATAGGTTACGGTGCAATAAATCACCCGGTTGACAGAGATCCAATTTGTGGATATAACGGCATTATTGGAGACACCTGTCCAAAATGTGGAAGAAAGGAGAATGAGGGAGGCCTTGGCTTTGAGAGAATCAGAAGAGTAACAGGCTACCTTGCAGGAACTCTTGACAGATTTAATAATGCAAAAAGGGCGGAGGAAAGAGATAGGGTTAAACACGGAGTTAAAGAGGATTAATATAAAAAAGGAATTTATATGAGTGAAGGAAAAATAAAGGTTGCAGGATTTGCAAAAGATTCAATAGTTGATGGACCGGGGCTAAGGTTTACTCTTTTTACTCAGGGTTGTCCGCATAATTGCAAGGGGTGTCACAACAAAGACACCCACGATTTTAATGGGGGGAAGGAGTATAGTGTAGATGAGATTTTTAATGAAATATTGCAAGATAAAGGCATCAGTGGAGTAACTTTTTCTGGAGGAGAGCCATTTTGCCAAGCCGAAAAACTTTTGCCTCTTGCAAAGAAAATAAAGGAAAAAGGATTTGAACTTGCAATATACTCGGGCTTTACATTCGAAGAGCTTTTTAACATAAAACTTCCTTATGTAAAAGACCTGTTGAAAGAGGCAGATATATTAATAGATGGAAGATTTAAAATAGAGGAAAAATCCTTGGATATATCGTTTAGAGGCTCTAAAAATCAAAGAATACTTGATGTCAAAAAGAGTCTTATGAGTGAGAGGGCTGTTTGGACAAATAGCGTGCAGTGGCTCTACAAGGAATTAGCCCCAAAGGACGAGTACGCACCAAAAGACATAAAAGCAATGGGCTGGTAATCAAAAAATGATTATTGTAATAAAAAAGAGTTCTGTTTGCAAGAACTCTTTTTTTATGGACGAATTAAAAGTGAAGAATCATAATTAGGTAAATTCTTTTAAACTATCAAGATTTTAAAGCTTGTAAAATCTTTATTGAATTAAAAATTTATAACTTTTTTCAAAATAATATTGCTTTTCGTAAAAAGCCACTGAATTTTCTAGGAATTTTTCAATCTCATTTTCAGTTGCTTCTTTCTCAAAATATAAATCTGTTAAATTTAAAGAAAAAATTTTATCATTAAACACTCCGTTTAAATTTGAGGAAAAAACAGAATTTGCGATATTTTCTGAAAAGATACTGTTACCTTGCTCCATAAAAGTATTATGATTTAAGCCGTATAGATCGCAAATTGTAGGCAATATGTCAAAAGTACTGCAAAAGTTATTAAGATTAATATTTTCTTTTTCTAACTTAATTGTTAGTTTTGGGCTGTAGATTGAAAAAGGAATGTTATTTATGTAAATATTAGAAAAATCTGTTTTGTCTACGCCCTTTACTTCGTAACATAAATTGCTGTAATAAGAATTATGATCTGCAAATAGCAATATTGAGGTGTTTTCATAAATTCCATTTTCTTTTAAATAGGTTAATAAGAATTCCATTGATTTATCGAAATCCATAAACGCACATTTATAGTGGTCGAATAATGTTTGGACTTCTTTATCTTCTGGATAAAGAAATTCAGTATTTTGGGTTAACCAAGTTTTATATTGCTGTAAGTTATTGTAATATTTTTCGTAATACTCTGCAAAATATTGATTTTTGTTCTCATAAGGTCCATGGGTGGAAACGCTTGCAAAATATGTAAGAAATCTTTTATCTGTCGGAAATGCTTTTTCAGAAAAAGATTTCAATAACTCGTAATCACTTATCCACTGATCAAAGGCAATAAGTTCTTGCTCTCCTTTATAATCCTCTATTGTCAACATTTCATCAAAGCCCAGTCCATTTTGCAGATGTGTTTTGTTTCGGTCATAAAAGTCTTCATTGTTTCCGTGCAAATAAAAAGTAGAGGTTTCAATGCAAGAACTGTTTTTAAAGACGTTTGGCAAAGAAAATTCAAAGTTATAACCAGCTTTAACCAGATCTAAAATGTTTGTATTTCTTGGAGCGTTTCCAATTAAAGATATCAATTCGCTAAAATTAGTTCTGTTTCTTGCATAGAATGAGTTTGATGAAAAAGCATTCGCTCCATAAAACAATTCCCATAAAGTAGGTGTATTTATTGGATCAATAGCATACCAATCAAGGCTTTCGCAAAGGACAACAATTAGGTTATCGTCATATAATGGAGCAAGGTTGTTCACGCCTGACCAAGATTTGCTATATTGTTCTTTAATAAATTCCACCTCTTCATCTGTTGCATAATTAGGAAAAATCAAATCTAAAATGCTTTTTGTGTAGAAACTAAAATAACCAAATTTCTTATATGCATCAATTTTAAATTGAAAGTTATCAAATAAATAGCTGTCACTACTTATAATTTGGCTTTCCCCAGTTTCAGCAACAGATAGATTGTCTTTTTGGATTTTAAATAGCGAGAGTCCAAATGAACTCATACAAAACATGAAAGTAAGTGAAAAAATATAAGAGGAGTATGTTCTTAATTCATAATTTTTTTTCACCTTTTTATTTATGAGTATTATTAGGGCTATTAGCAAAATCAAGGCTGAAAGATTTATCGCTGATCCAACCCAATCTATAAACTCAGCCTTAACAGCGGCAGTTGCTTCTCCGCCAAGTTTTAGCAAATCAAAGGACAGAATGTCTCCAAAAATGTTATACATAGTACAATTCACAATGTTCATTATTGTCTGAATGCTAACAAATGTAAAAAAAACAACATACTGAAGCTTTTTATTTGAGCAAGCATAAAGAAAGCAGGACATTAAAATGATTATGGATATATCAAAAATGAAGTATGTAGGAGCAAATTGCAAGCCCATTAAAGCGAAATTTATTATCTCCATTATTATTGAAAACATAAAAAAGACAAATGGAATAATTATTCTCGTCACTGGATATGTTTTGGTTACATTCTTATTATTTAAAATATTCATATTTTAATGATATTCTTCTGAAGAAAAAAAGTCAAGTCAAAAAAAGCAACACTTTTTTTAAAAAGACTTGTAAAAAAAAATGATTTAATATGTTGTTTTTTTATTAGTTTTAAATTATAATAAAAAAGACATGCAGATGTGGCGGAATTGGCAGACGCACTAGCTTCAGGTGCTAGCGGGAAACCATGCAGGTTCAAATCCTGTCATCTGCACCAAACGAGAGCAATCCGAACCGGATTGTTCTTTTTCTATCTCGGTGTAATCTTCAACGTTTTCAAGTTTAATGTTTTTACTTTCGTCGTCGGAAGAGTTGAAGTATATGTCAAAATAGTCGTCATACAAAACAATCTTGTTCACAAACATATCAATCATTCGTTTGCAAGCAAGTTTATCGGAAGAGTCAATATTTTGGAAAGATAAAAACCATTTGTAAACTTTGTCAGCATCCAAAGGTGAAATTGATTTTGCTTTCTGCTGAGCAATCTTTATTTCCAATTTTTCTTTTTCTTGTTCAAGTTCGTTTAGTTTTTGATTTGTTGTTTTTGAGAATATTCCATTTGCAATCGCGTTTGCCATGTTGTTTAATTGTCTATCTATCTCTTTCATTTGTGCATTAAGAGAGTTTAACACCACATCTTTACCGATATATTCGTTAAATATATCAGTAACTGCTTGTGATAATTCTTTTAGTTGTCTATTGTGCTTTAAAAACTCTTTCATGGCACAAACAACATAGTTTTCAATATAATCTTTCGCAACACTCTTTTTGTCACAAGTGTGTTTTCTTTTTCTATTCACACATTTGTAATAATAGTGAATGCCATTTCTTCCTGTTCCGCTGTCGCCAGTCATATTTGCTTTGCATTTTCCACAAAC
>CALVMJ010000007.1 GCA_944345365.1 uncultured Clostridia bacterium
AATAAAAAATTTTGTTATCATAAAAAGGAGAAAAGAAAATGATTGAAACTGAAAGATTGATTTTAAGAAATTATCGTTTAGATGATTTAGAAGATTATTGGGAATATGTGCAAATGCCAAATGTGGGCCCACGATGTGGCTGGCCTGCCTATACCGACAAAGAAAAAGCCAAAAAAAGATTAAAAATTGAATGCAATAAACCTTTACAATATGCCATTGAACTAAAGGACACTCATAAGGTTGTTGGCTCAATAGAACTTATGGAACCAGATGAAAATACTAAAACTAAAGGAAACACAAAAGAAATTGGTTGTTTGCTTAACGAAAATTATTGGGGTAAAGGCATAATGACAGAAGCAATGCGTGCTATTGTGAAATATGGTATGGACGAACTTAAATTAGATGAAATAGTTGCTGGCTTCTATGCTCCAAATGTTGCGAGCGGTAAAATTCAATTAAAAGCAGGTTTAAAACCTTTTAAAACAATAAAAGATATGATTGTATGGTATGAAACGGGAAAACTTTGTGATAGCATTATTTCTAAAATAACTAGACAAGAATATTTAGACAATCAAATTTATAAAAATTTAAAAATAAAGGTGAAAGATACAAAGTTAGGATTATTAGAGGAAAAACTATGAACTACGAAATTAGACACACGGGAACGGTTGAAATTGAAACGGAAAGACTTGTGCTTAGGCCTATCTTGCTTTCTGACGCACAAAGTCTTTATGAACTTGTTTCGGACAAAGATATTTTAAAATATCTTGCAGGATTGCCAGAATACACAGGCGTTGAAATGGCTGTTGATTATATTTCTACCAAACTTGAAAAGGAATATAAGAACAAGGATTTTTACGACTGGGGAGTTGCTTTGAAAAATGAAAATAAAATGATTGGCAGAATTAGTGTTTATAAGAAAGATGATTATCGCCGAATGGTTGACCTTGTGTGGCAATTAAATGCAAACTATCGTAACAAAGGATATATAAGCGAAGGTGTTAAGGCGGTCATAAACCACTTATTTGAAATTGGGTTTGAAAGAATTGAAGCCTTTGCAGATGTTGAAAACAAAGCAAGCACAAAAGTTATGGCAAAAATTGGAATGCAATATGAAGGAACTTTAAGAAAATATGATTGTCGCCGAGATAACAGTCTATACGACGCAGAGATGTGGTCGATTATAAAGGAGTAAAGATGAAAGTTATAGAGGTAAATGATTTAAGAAAAGAATTTGTCAGCCGTAGACGTGTGACAAAAGAAAATGGAAAGAAATCTTTATTTAAAAGAGAAAAAGTTGTGAAAAATGCTGTTGATGGCATAACTTTCTCTGTGGAAGAAGGCGAAGCACTTGCCTTTATCGGTCCAAATGGTGCAGGAAAATCCACAACAATTAAAATGTTGACTGGAATTTTGTATCCAACAAGCGGAAGTATAAAAGTTTTAGGATATGACCCAAGCAAACAAAGAGTAAAATTATCGTATGAAATTGGTACAGTTTTCGGTCAAAAAGAACAACTTTGGGTGCATCTATCCGCTTATGAAAATTTTAAGTTCTTCGGCTCAATTTATGATATTAAAAAAGATGAACTTGAAAAACGAATTGACGAACTTGCAACTATTTTTGAAATAAAAGAATTTATGAATCAACCTGTAAAAAGTTTAAGTTTGGGACAACGAATGAAGTGTGAAATGGTGGCGAGCCTTTTACATAACCCTAAAATGCTGTTCTTTGATGAGCCAACAATTGGCTTGGACCCAATAGCAAAAGAAATGTTAAGAAATCTTATCAAAAAAATCAACAGAGAACTTGGCACAACCATTCTCTTTACATCTCACGATGTCGGAGATATTGAAGAAGTTTGCAAACGCGTTATTATCATCAATGACGGGAAAATTGTGCTTGATGACAGTATGCGCAACCTAAAATATCATCACTTAAACAAGAAGATTGTTGAAGTGAATTTGAAAAAGAATGTCAAAATCAAAGAGAAAGACGGAATAAAAATTTTAAAAGCAAAAAACACAATGTATAAAATTGAAGTCGATATGAACAAAACAAGTATGGACGAGCTTATGGGATTGTTTAAGGCAGATGACCTGCAAGATATAACAATCTCCAGCACCCCACTTGAAGATATTATCAAAGATATTTACAGAGGAAAAGATGAAAAAGTATCTTAGCATTTTTAGAACAAGTTTTAAACAAGAGAGCAAGACAATTTTTGACACGATTATACGGGCCATTACTTTTGTGCTGATTATCTATATTCTTCTGCAACTATGGCAATATATTTATGGTGAAAATGGGACATCTCAAATAATAAATGGCTACAATCTGAGCCAAATGATTTGGTATCTTATTGTTGGTGAAATAATAACATTTAGTGCTAAAAGCAGTGCTATCGCAAGAAGCATAACAAATGAAATTAAGACAGGCAGTATTGCTTACAAACTTAATAAGCCTTATAACTATTACTTATATAGTATAACAACATTTATGGCAAAAAGCACATTTATGCTTTTGTTTATGCTACCTGTTGGAATTTTAATCGGTGGTTTATTTGTTGACTTCCCGGCAACATTCACATGGGTTCAAATCGTTCCATGTTTGCTTGCAATTTTATGCTCTACATTTCTCACTTGGTGTTTATATGCTGTTGTTGGGCTTGTTGCGTTTTGGTGTCAAGATTCAAATCCATTTGTTTGGATCGTAAGCAAATTTTTTATGCTTCTTGGTATGTTTTTCCCTGTTGAGTTTTTCCCAACATGGTTGCAACCCATAATTAAATTCAGCCCAATCTATTCAATTATGTCTGGTCCGGCATCTCTTGTCGCAAACTTCTCTTGGCACTTGTTTGGGCAAGTTGTACTTTCACAAATAGTTTGGTCTGCTGCAATAATCTTGATTGGTATTGGAGTTTACAATTTAGGCAAAAGGAAGGTGACCGCAAATGGTGGGTAAAAATTTAGCATATATTTTTAAATATTTAAAACTTAATCTTAAAAAAGAAGCTCAATATAAAACATCATTTGCTATGCAAATTATAATGATGATTATGAACAACTTATTCTTTGTTTTGCAATGGATTGTTATTTTTTCAGTCACAAAATCTATTGGCGGCTATGGTTTCAAAGAAGTTATGTTATTGTGGGCATTGAGTGCAGGATCTTACGGAGTCGCACACTTATTTTTTAGAGGGGCGTTTGATATTGGCGAAACAATCTATGATGGAAAACTTGATGTATTTCTCACTCAACCTAAAAATGTCCTTATAAATATTTGCTGTTCTAAATGCAGTGTTTCTGCAATTGGCGATATTATTTACACATTTATTGCTCTTGCAATTGCTGGTGCAGCGTGGTGGTGGTATTTGGCAATCATTCCTGTAAGTATTATTGGCGGAATTATGTATGCAGCCATTGTTGTTTGTTTTCAAACTCTTGCTTTTTATATCAAAAAAGGGAGTGCTGTTGCAGATATGGTAAGCAGTGCCATAACTCTATTTGCAAACTATCCCCCTGTCATCTTTAATGTTGTAGCAAAAGTTTTCTTATACACAATCATTCCTGTTGGATTTATGATTTTTGTTCCCGCTCAATATATCTTTTTGGGATTTAATATTTGGTGGATTTTAGGCATGATTGGCGTGACAATTTTCTTAACTATTTTAGCTTTCTTATTGTTTAAACTTGGACTAAAAAGATACAATTCTGGAAACCTTATGGGTGGAAGATTATAAAAAAATATAAATCAAAAAAATAAATTAAAAGGAGAAAAAATTATGAGATTGATTTTAAATGGTGGTGGAAGTGGCGAAGATGTAAAGGAAAGTTATGAACTTTTTGCAAAAGAAGTGAATGGTGGAAGAGTTATGTATATTCCTCTTGCTTGGAATCACGGCCCTTGCGAAGTGTGTATAGAGTGGTTTAGAAGCGAAATGGCTCCGTTTGGCATAACTGATGTTGACCTTATTACCGACGCTAAACAAATCACAAAAGAAAAGTTAAAGAATGTTAGCGGGGTTTTCATTGGCGGTGGAAGCACATATAAACTATTAAAATACTTAAAAGAAACGCCAGCTTTTGAGAACTTGAAAGAATATATCGAAAATGGCGGTTTGGTTATGGGTTCAAGCGCTGGAGCTCTTGTTTTTGGTGAATGTATTGACACTTGTCTTAATGATGGTTTAGTTATTAAATCGTGTTGTGATGAAAACAAGGTCGGGTTAAAAGACACAAAAGGGTTTAACTTGATAAATGGTTATAGTATTTTACCGCATTATAAAAAATTAAAAGAACAATACCAAGATACTCAAAAGAGGGTTGATAATTTGTTAAAGCAAGATTTTAAATTAATATGTTTGCCAGAAGAAACGAGCTTGTGGATAAATGGAGACCAAGCAAAAATCATCGGACCAAAGCCAGCAGAAGTTTTTGATGGTGAAGAAAAGAAAACTGTTCACAAAAACGAAGATGTTTTGTGTAGATAAGGAGAAATAATATAAAAAGGAAAGATATAAGAGAAATAAAAGCGTTTAGAGTTTCAGTAAATGAATTTGCAGAATATAGAGTGCAAGAGAAGCATACAGATATATGTTTTTGTTCATATGCTGACGCTGAAAAGGAGTAATATATTTAAACTCATTTGGTGAGAATTGGCAAGAATTATAAAAATATGTATTGTATAGCGTTATTTAACTAAGGGTATAAATAAAGCTTTAAATTTAGTAAAGATAGATAAAGAAAAGAAATCTAAAAATAATTATAAAAAAATAAAACGGACTTTAAAGTTTTAAGGTTCGTTTTATTCTTCTTTTTGGTGCGTCGCAAGGGATTCGAACCCCTGACCTTTCGTTCCGTAGACGAACGCTCTATCCAGCTGAGCTAGCAACGCATAACTTGTTTTTGAATTTTTAATTACAGGAAATTTTTATTTGGTCACAATATGTTTGTAAATCAACTCATTTCCATCTGAGCTAGCAAAAAAAATAATGTAATTTATCAATGCTTCATTATTTTAACACAAAAACAAAAATAAAGCAATAGTTTTGTTGCTTTATTTTTCTATGTAGATATTTTGATTTTTATTATTTAATATGTTTTCATCAAGTACTTTTATGCCTGAAAAAGAATAATTTTCTATTTTTTCGGTCTTTAATTGGTAACAATCTTTATCTTGTTTTTCTTCAGTTGTAATATTATATGCTATTTTATTTTTTTTATCAACTACTCTATATTCTATTGAATCATCTTCAATTTTATAAAATCCAGAGATCAAAGAAACGTCAATATTAAATTTAATTGCCTCTTCACATAAGAAAGAATCAACTTCATCTATTGTTTTAAATGACTTCATAGTAAGTTGTTTTTTAGGATTTTTATAAATTAATCTTATTGGTAATGAGTATTTATTTTTATCAGAAATATTTCTTATACATATATATCCAATTTTGTCAATTTCAAATTCTATAATTTCTCTTGCAGACATTTCTCCTCCTTGTTTTGTCAGAATTATAACTCAGAACTAAGCCTTTGTCAATAATCAATTTTTATGGGGTTTTATTTTAAGGACTAATTCATCTAAGCTCAGAGTTAATTGTTCTTTTTTTGTCATATCTTTTAAAGAGTATTTACCTTCTTTTATTTCGTCTTCGCCCACGATTATTACAAAAGGAATTTGCTGTTTATCCGCTTCTTTTAATTTGTTTTTAAATGAGCGCTCTTCATAAGCGACTGATGATTTAATGTTTTGTTTTTGTAATATCGAAGAAAGCCAAAGGCAATGATTTAGGGTTTGTCCAAGAGGGATAATATACACATCTGTGTTTGAATTTTTAGGAGCTGGCAACAAGTCGTTTGCACATAACACATCAAACAGTCTTGACAATCCAATGCTCATTCCAACACCCGGAAGATTTTTTTCGGTGTAGTATCCTGCAAGATTTTCAAATCTGCCTCCACCTCCAACGGCGCCAAACTCACGATGACCTTTAAGGAAGGTTTCGAAAACAGTTCCCGTATAATAATTATGACCCCTTATAATTGAAAGGTTAAAAATATAGTCGTTTTCATCAAGTCCCATTGATTTTAAGTAAGAGTCCAATTCCTTTAATTGAGCAATCCCTTTTATATATGTTTCAGAGGTTGATAGATTTTTTATATTTCCAAGAACTTCTTTAAGAGTGCCTTTGGTTTTTACAAGTATTAATAGCTTTTCTATAAGATAAACATCAATTTCTAAATCTAAAAGACTTTTTTTTACAGCGCTTTCTCCAATTTTATCTATTTTATCAAGCAGGGTAAGAATTTCGTTTACACAAGAAAGATTTTTTTCTTCAATAAGTCCGTTTAAAAGCAACCTGTTTGATATTTCTACTACACATTCAAACCCAATTTCTTTAAAGCAATCTTTATACAGGCTGATACATTCTGCATCGGCAGGAAGAGGGAGTGAATTATCTCCGATAATATCTGCGTCGCATTGATAAAATTCCCTAAACCTTCCTTTTTGAGGTCTTTCTCCACGATACACCTTTCCTATTTGATATCTTTTGAAAGGAAAGTTAAGATCATTAAAATTCATTGCGACAAATCTTGCAAGAGGAACGGTAAAATCATACCTCATACACATATCAGTTGACCCTTTTGTAAACCTGTAAATTTCCTTATCTATATCTCCTCCTGATTTTGCCAAAAGAATCTCGGAAAGTTCTAAAACTGGTGTGTCGAGAGGCAAAAAACAATGTCGCTGAAAAACTCTTTTAAACGACTGTATGATTTCATCAAATTGAAGTTGTCTTGTTGGCATTAATTCATTAAAGCCCGCAAGTTTTCGAGGGGTTATGAGTTTGTTAGGCATTTCTTTCTCCTTATCATTTAAAGATTTTACGACAATATTCAAAAAAAGTCAACTAAGTATAATAACTGCTTTTAATATCAAGTTCGTTCCTTTAATAAGGGCTATGAAAAGCAAAATATATTTATTCACACAAAAATTTATAATTAGCAAAAGGAAATTGTTATAATTAAGTAACTAACAAGCAATAAAAAAGAGAATTAAAAAAAAGGAAATGTGTAAAAAGTCAGTTATCCACATTTCCACAACCAAATATTTATACATTAAGACTTATTTTTATGCAAAATTATGAATAATGAGAGTTTTTTAGGGTAGTTATCCACATTTCCACAACCAAAAAGCTCCATTATAGGTAATATTACAATAAAAATTTTGGGGTTATGACGCAAAATTTACAAAAGTTTTGTCTTATATTAAGAGGGATTTTTCCTGTGAATAAAGAATTGCAAGTTTGTGAAGTGCCCTAGTTCCAGAAACATAAAGAATGTTTCTGTCAAGTGCATCATTGTAATTTTTTCTGTCAACATTTGGTATAATAACAAAATCAAATTCAATTCCCTTTGCCGTTCCTGCTGTTGTTATTAATATTTTGTGGTCAAAAGAAGAGTCCTTTTCGGTTATCGCTTTGATAGGGAGAATTTTAACCAGTCTTTCGTAGAAGTAGTTTAGTTCTTTTGTGGTCTTGCAGATTATTGCTATGTGCTTATACTTATTTATGTTTTGAGAGATTAACTCATATATATCCTTGGTTTGGTCAAAGCTTTTAATTACCTGTGGATTTTCGCCTTCCCTTGACATATTCTCGGCACCTTTTAAGGAGATGATGTTTTGACAAAAAGTTGAGATCTGTTTAGTTGATCGATAAGTTTTGTTTAGTGTTATTATTTTTGCAGAAAGAAAGTCTGCAAGTCTTCGTAGATATTCTTCGGAGAGAACCTTTTCAACGCACTGATTTATATCGCCTAAAACTAATTTTGGACAGTCCCAAATTTTGTTAAATACGTAAAAATGAGCGGGAGTGAAATCTTGCATTTCATCTATGATTAAGTACTTTGCAGGCAATGAAGTTTTTAGGCCAAAGAGATAATCTTTTATGATTAATAGTCCAGCAACATTATCGTATTGATAAAGATTCTTTTCATCTTGGTTAATGTTTTTTGTTGAAAGGAAAAGGCTTAAAATTTTGCTTGGCTCGGTAGATGGGAAAAAGTTATAAAGAAATTTTGAGAACCTTTCCTTTATAGGTTTAAATTCCTTTTTCTTTAAGTTGAATCTTTCAATCAAATATTCGCTTGTGTAGGAAATTCTTTTGCAAATATCAAGGTCTTTGTAAACATTATAATATAAATTCTCTATCTCTTCCTTTTTAAAGACGAAAAGGGGAGTCTCGCTGTCCTTTGTTGAGAAAACAAGATCCTTTGCCCTGAATGTTTTTGAGTAAAAATCTTTTAAAAAAATGTTTAAATCTTCCAAAAATTCAAAAGATGCCTTGTATGCAATTTGGCTGGCTCGAAGAGATGTTTTATCGTAGCAAAGCTCATCTAAAAACTCTGACCTAGATTGAATATTTTGTCCAAGCTCAACCTTTGCGATTGTAGAAAAGGTTGTTGATGGGCTTACATCTTCCCCAAGTTGAGGAAGAACTTGGGATATATATTCTGAAAAAAGATTAGAGGGAGAAAGAATGAAAATATCTCCACTTTTTAGGTTGTTTTTTTCTTTATACAAAAGATAAGCCACACGGTGAAGAGCAATAGATGTTTTTCCTGATCCAGCGATTCCTTGAACGAGAAGATTTTCATTTTTATCGCTTCTTATCAAGGCGTTTTGCTCTTTTTGAATTGTTGAAACTATTTCTTGCATTTTTGAGGAGGAGTTTTTTGAAAGAACTTGCTGTAAGATTTCGTCGTTTATTGTTTCTTTTGTGTCAATGTAATATTTCAGATTTTTATCTTCTATGCAAAACTGTCTTTTAAGATTAATATCTCCACATATCTCTCCATCTTCACATATGTATGATGCAGGGCCTGTCTCAAAGTCATAATAAAGAGAGCAGATTGGAGCTCTCCAATCATACACTAAAATATTTTTATCCATAATATTTCCAGTGCCAATATAGATTTTTTGACAAGGTTGATCGATGGTTAAAAAATCTATTCTTGCAAAGTAAGGCCTTTTTAGTTGTCGTTTAAGCGATTCTTTCTTTTTTTCAAGAAGGTATAGAGTTTTTTCGGCTTCGTCTAAATCAACTTTATGTCTTGAAAGCTCCTCATTATCAAGATCATCAAAGTTTTCGCTTAATTGATCCCTAATTAAAAAGATTTCTTTGTCGAGCTCAATTTTTTGTAACTCAAAGTCATTTATTTGTTTATCAATAACTTTAACAACATTTTCCAGATAAAGATTTTCTTCCTGCATAACACCTCCAAGGTGGTTTTTTTTCTTTTAATGAAGAATAGCACTTTTTTTGATTGTTGTCAATAATACAAGGTGCAAGAGATTGACTTAGTTTAATTAATATGATAACCTCTTAGCAGGAGAAGGGAGCAATGGGAAAAATAATTGTAATCGAGGGGACAGATGGAAGTGGAAAACAGACGCAGGCAGTGAAACTTTACGAGGCATTGATTAAAAAAGGATATAACGCAATGCAAATCAGTTTCCCAAATTATCAAAGCCCTTCTTCGGGAGCTGTTAAAATGTATCTAGGAGGGGAGTTTGGAGAAAATGCGAAAAGCATAGACGCATATCAGGCTTCAGTTTTCTTTTCTGTTGACAGGCTTTGCACAATGCTAAAACTAAAAGAATTTTATGAAAATGATGGAATTATTGTAATTGATAGGTATGTTCAGTCCAATATGATTCATCAGGCAGGAAAAATTTCTGATGAAAAGGAAAGGGAAAGGTTCTTAAATTGGATTGATGATTTTGAGTTTAATGTTTTAAAACTTCCAAGAGAAGATATTGTTTTATTTTTAGATGTCCCTATTAAAGTCAGTAAATCTCTTGCTAATGCAAGAAAAGACTTAAAAAGTGGAACAAAGCTTGACATTCACGAAAAAGACGAAAAACATTTAGCTGATGCCTATGAAGCAGGAAAGTTTGTTGCTAAAAAATTTGGTTGGGAAATTATAAACTGCGTTGAAGAGAAGAAAATGAAGAGTATTGAACAAATACATCAAGAAATTCTTTCAAAAGTTAATGCAATATGTTAAAATAAAAATATATTACATATATATTAAAAATAAAATTTTAAATATTCATTTTAAAATTATATAAATTATGCTATAATGAAAAAAATAGGAGGGCTTATGTTTTGGGGCTTAATAATCGCAGGAATTATTCTTTTAATTGCAATTTGCATTTTGATCTGGATGATTATTACTAGTAACAAACTGGTTGTTTTAAAGAAGGGAGTTGACAGATATTTTCCTTTAATCAACAGTAAAATAAGACAGTATTGTGAGGTGGTTGACAAAACTATTAAATATCTAGAAAGAAAGCTTGAGAAAAAAACTCCTGCAAGTAAAAAGCTTAAAAAACTTAACGATGATTGTATAAATGCAAATGGCACAATGAATAAAATTATTTGTCATAGAATACTTGCAGAAAAAACAAAGGATTTTATCAGCTTTGCAAAGGGGAAAGAATCTGTTAAGTCAGGCAGAAAGATAAATCAATTTATAAAAGAGCTTAATGAAATAGAAGAGGGCTTTATTTCTACAATACAAAAGTATAATGAGTCGGTGGATAAATACAATAAAAAAAGAAATTCCTTTCCTTCAAGTGTAATTGCAAAAAGATTTAAATTTGAAGAAAAGCACAGGTGGGAATTAGTTTAAGTTTTTTGCTAAAAGGGGAGATACTATGATTATAAAGATAAAGCCGTTAAAAAATATTCAAGATGTAAAAGAAGCTCATAAAAATATATTAGAAGAGTTTAAAATCACTTTAAGAGAGGGCTGTGATTATAAATTTGAAAATGTGGAAACATTTAACAAAATGCTACAACTTCTCAATGAAAACAAAAAATTTCAGCTAAAAGCAGAGTGTCGTGGAGTATTTTTGGGTTGTGCTGTTGCGCTTGATCCGGATTTTGAGGAAAAATCAATTTTTTTAAGAGTTTTGATCGTTAAAAAAGGTGTTCAAAAAATGGGAATTGCCAGAAGACTTTTAAAAGAAATTGAAAAAGTTTTAAAGAAAAAGGGCTTTAATACATTAAAGGTTATGGAAAAAGAAGGATCAAATGGATTTTTTATAAGAGCTGGGTTTATTCCTTTCCTTTATGTTTCATCAACTGAAAAACAGGATATTGAAAAAATTAAAGAGGCAAACACTCAAAACTTTAAAATTTTGAAAGAATACGAAGAGGACGGAAGGCATGTCTTAAAGTTTGATGTTGAAGAGGAGGCCGTTTATCAAGACAAGAAAAAGTTTAAAAAGATTTCTGATAGAATAAAAGCAGATTTTATTTACGAAAAGATTTTGCGCTAAGTTAACATAAATAGTTGCTAAAAGTTTTAAAACTTGATATGATTAATGAGTAAAAAGGAGATAAAAATGGAACAAATTATTAAAAATATGAATGCAAAACCAATGCTAGAAAGAGCAGAGTTTGAAAGATTGCCTGCGCCAGAAAAGGGGGCAATGATTAATTTAAGAGTTGGTGACGAACTTAGATTAGAGGAAGTGAAGGAAGATGTTGTTAAAGTTATTGTTGCAAGGACTGTAGCATCAAATCCAGAGTGTATTTTTAAAATTTATGTTGAAATGAGCGCAGAAATATTGATTGACAGAAAACAATACGATGAGCTTGCAAATAAAGAGGAATATTTTAAAAAGAGTCCTGTTGCAAGAATGCTTACTGCTCATATAGCGACTGTTATATCTAATCTTACTGTTAACTCAGCTATTGGCCCTATGATTACTGTGCCAATTATTCAAGCTTAAAAATTTGACTAAAAACTAAAAAGCGAAACATAATACTAAAAATGGAGGTTTTTATGTTTCGTTTTTTATTTTCGCTTTTAAGTTTTCCTGTTATGTTTTTTTGTAACAACTTATCACTATTAGAGTGTTTTAACAATGCACCCTTATTAAAGGCTTACTCTGATGGACAAGAGTTATTGATGGACGAGCAAGCACTGCAAGAGTTTGGGAAGTTGCTTTCAGATGCTTTGCAAGAAAGTGTCGAGATGCCTGCTTTTTGTGTTAGCATTCATGACCAAACCTTAGAATCTTTTAATATGGGAATTTGGGTAAGATTTATATACTTTCAGCCTCAGGTTCACAAAAATATGCCGTATGATGAATTGTTAATAAAAATAGAAAAAGATACTTTTGGATTAAATGTTATAAGAGGAAATTTTGGAAGAATGGAAGGAAGGTGTTTTTATCTTGACCTAAAAAACAATTTTAACCAACTTTATGACTATTTAAGCAGTTTAGATTTTGTTGAGAATCAGCAAGAAACAATGCCACTAGAAAATGATAAAAATGAAGATCTTAAAGAAAATGAAAATCTAGTTGATGAAGAAAAAAGCATATTAAAAGTTAACATATAAAGTAATGTAAAATAGCAATGTTTTGGGAAATTAATTGTGCTTTTAATTGAAACTCAACCACTTTCATCGATAAAATTGAATATGTTTTGTTTTTAAGAAAATATCAATATATTGTATGTTGGCTTTTTTAAAGTAACAATTTATTGTAATTTAAAGGAAAATATTGCATATTTTGATTGACATAAAAAAATGTAAAGAGTAAACTCTTTCTATGCAAAGGAGAAAAAAATGGAAACTAAGCAAGAAAGTAATTGTTGGCAGGGGTTTAAGGGAAATATTTGGAAAGAGGAAATAGATGTTTTTGATTTTATAAAAAACAACTATAAAGAATATAAAGGAGATGAAACATTTCTTAAAGGAATCACAAAAAAAACTGATTTGGTTTGGGAAAGGTGTAAAAAGCTTCTAAAACAAGAGATAAAGAAAGGTCTTTTAGATGTTGACTTAAAGCATTTTTCTGGGATTAACAGCTTTAAGCCAGGCTTTATTGACAAAAAAAATGAAGTTGTTTTTGGGCTTCAATCAGATAAGCCATTAAAAAGGATTGTTAATCCTTATGGTGGGGTTAGAATGGTTGAAAAAGCCCTAAAAGCTTATGGGAAAAGTTTTAACAGAAAAAAGCTTGAAGATTTTAAGGAATATAGAAAAAGTCACAATGAAGGGGTGTTTGATTGTTATACCCCTGTGATGCGAAGTGCAAGAAGAAATGGGCTTTTGACAGGTCTTCCTGATGCCTATGGTAGGGGAAGAATAATTGGAGATTACAGAAGAATTGCGTTATATGGTATCGATAAATTGGTCGAGAACAAGAAAAAAGATTTAAATAAAATAGATGATTTTAGTGAAGAAAAGAATATAAGGCTGAGGGAAGAAGTAAGCGAACAAATTAAGGCATTATCACTTATAAAAGATATGGCGAAAGGTTATGGGTTTGACATTTCTCTTCCTGCAAAAAATGCAAAAGAGGCTGTTCAGTGGCTTTATTTTGGCTATCTTGCTTCGGTCAAGGAAAATAATGGTGCTGCGATGAGTTTAGGAAGAACGTCCACTTTCTTAGATATTTTCATAGAAAGAGATCTAAGAGCTGGAAGATTAACTGAAGAGGAGGCACAAGAATTAATAGATCAATTTGTAATTAAGTTAAGGCTTGTCAGACATCTAAGAGAGCCAGCATACGATGAGATTTTTGCAGGAGATCCAACTTGGGTCACAGAAAGCATTGCAGGAAGGTTAGACGACAAAAAAAGCCTTGTCACTAAAAATTCTTTTAGGATTTTAAACACACTTATAAACTTAGGGTCAAGCCCAGAGCCAAACTTAACAGTGTTATGGTCGGAAAAATTGCCAAAAAAGTTTAAGGATTTCTGCGCAAAAATTTCTATATTAACAGATTCGATTCAGTATGAAAATGACGATGTTATGAGGCCGATTTACGGAAGTGATTATGCGATTGCTTGTTGCGTTTCAGCAATGAAAATTGGAAAGCAAATGCAATATTTCGGAGCAAGATGTAACTTAGCAAAGACTCTATTATATGCAATAAACGGTGGAACAGATGAAATTTCGGGAGATGTTGTTATACCTGATTGCAAAAAGATAGACGATGAAATATTAGAGTATAAAAAAGTCAAGAAGGCATACTTTGATATGATGAAAAAAGTGGCAAAGACTTATGTTAGTGCAATGAATATAATTCATTTTATGCACGATAAGTATGCATATGAAAGAGGTCAACTTGCGCTTCACGATACAGACCCAGACAAATTGATGGCGTTTGGTGTTGCTGGTCTTTCAGTTGCTGTTGATTCCCTCTCGGCCATAAAATATGCAAAGGTAAAACCTATTAGAAATAAAGAGGGTATTGCAATAGATTTCGAGATTAAAGGAAAATTCCCAAAGTTTGGAAATGATGACGACAGAGTCGATAAAATTGCCGTCGAAGTTGTCGAAGAGTTTATTAAATGCTTAAAGGAAAACAAACTCTACAAAGATGCAAAGCACACGCTTTCTGTTCTAACAATTACATCTAATGTTATGTATGGTAAAAAAACAGGAGCAACTCCTGACGGCAGAAGAAAGGGCGAAGCTTTTGCCCCTGGGGCAAATCCTATGCACGGCAGGGACTGTAATGGAGCCCTGGCTTCATTAAATTCAGTTGCAAAAATTCCTTATTGCAATTGTTGTGAAGATGGAGTTTCAAATACCTTTTCGATTGTTCCTTTTGCCTTGGGTAAAAATGAGAGAGAGCAAATTAAAAATTTAGTAGATATATTAGACGGATATTTTTCGCAGGGGGCACATCATCTAAATGTCAATGTTTTAAATAGAGAATTATTAGTTGACGCAATGAATAATCCGGGCAAGTATCCAACGCTTACAATAAGGGTATCTGGCTATGCTGTTAATTTTAACAAACTAAGCAAGGCTCATCAAGAAGAGGTAATTGCCAGAACTTTCCACGAAAAGAGATAGAAATAATGAAAAATCAAATAGCAGGAAAGGTTTCCAAAATTGAAACAATGGGGCTTGTTGATGGCCCTGGGGTAAGAACGGTTGTTTTCTTGCAGGGCTGTCCTTTAAGGTGTTTGTATTGTCACAATCCAGAAATGCAAGAAACATTTGGGAAATCAGATTCTTATCAAGCAAAAGACATCGTGAAAATTGTTAAAAGATATTTGCCATATTATAAAAAAGAGGGTGGTGTAACTTTTTCCGGAGGAGAACCACTTTTGCAAAAAGAGTTTTTGCTTGAAACATTGAAAGAATGTAAAAAAGAAGGCATAAACACTTGTCTGGACACATCAGGTATTGGAAGCGGATATGAAGAAATATTAGATTATGTCGACCTTGTTATACTTGATGTTAAGGCTTGCGACAAGGATTTATATAATTACATAACCGGAGGAGATTTCAGTTTATTCCTTAAATTTTTGGAGACTTGTCAAAGAAAAGGAAAAAAAATGTGGCTTAGGCAAGTGATCGTTCCGGGGATAAACGACAATGAAGAGTCGGTTAAGACGCTTAAAAAATTTGCAAGCACTCTTAAAAATATTCAAAGAATAGAACTTTTGCCCTATCACTCTATGGCAAAGGAAAAGTATAAACAACTTGGGAGGAATTATCCTCTTGCAAAAACCCCAGAAATGGACAAAAAAAGATGCGAAGAATTGGAAAAATTATTAAAATAAAAAACGCACTTAAAATAGTGCGTTTTAATTTTGGTAGCGGTAATTGGGATCGAACCAATGACCTCACGAGTATGAATCGTGCGCTCTAGCCAGCTGAGCTATACCGCCAAAACCTTAATTAGGGGGTAATTAAGGGTATGATTTTTATTATACCAATATTATTTAATTTGTCAAGGAAATTTAACAAAATTTAACAAAAAACTATTCTTTAAAGCCGTAAAAGGTTGCCTAAATCATTTAAAATATATATAATATAAGCGTAAAAGGAGATTTTTATGATTTTAGAAGACATTAAAAGAGCAAATATTGAAGCCTTAAAAGTTAAAGATATGCTTGCAAGAGGGATTTATAGTGTTGTTCTAAATAAGATTAAGCTTGAAGAGATAAGAAGAAGAGAAACGGGAGAAAGCCTTAGCGATGTAGATGTTGTAAATATCCTTCAAAAGGTTGTAAAAGAGTTAAACGAAGAAAAAGAAAATTATATCAAGGCTGACCATCCTCAAATGGCGGAGGACACTTCTGTTCAAATTGAAATTATTTCAAAGTTTTTACCAAAGATGATGAGCAAGGAAGAGATAAAATCAGTTATTTTAGCCCTTGAAGACAGAAGCATTCCTTTTGTGATGAAGCACTTTAAAGCTAACTACAATGGCAAATGTGATATGCGACAAGTTCAAGAGGTTTTAAAGGAAATTTAATGAAAGTTTTTGCAATTAGTGATTTACATCTCTCTATTAATAATCCAAAACCTATGGATATTTTTGGACCTGCTTGGGAAAATTATGTTGAAAAGATTTTTGATGACTGGAAAAAAGTTGTCAAAGATGAGGACTTAGTATTAATGGCAGGAGATTTCTCTTGGGCAATGAAACTTGAAGACACAAAAAAGGACTTTGAGCTGTTAAGTGATTTGCCGGGTAAAAAAATTATCATAAGGGGAAATCACGATTACTGGTGGAAAAGTATTTCGGCTGTAAGAAATTTTTTGCCTAAAAACTTTTATGCGATTCAAAATGATTCCTTAAAGTTTGGAAATATTATTGTTTGTGGAACAAGAGGTTGGAGCGTTTTAGAAGAGGGATCAAATTTAACTGAAGATGATAAAAAAATTTTTAATAGGGAAATAATTCGTCTTGAAATGAGCTTAGCTAGTGCAGAAAAAATGCGAAAAGAAGGGGATAAAGTTATATGTATGATTCATTATCCTCCTTGTAATTTCCACAGGCAGGACAGCGAGTTTACAAAGCTTTTGGAAAAGTTTAAGGTAGACGCAGTTGTTTATGGGCATTTGCACGGATACAAGAAGGCGAGTTTGCTTTTTGAAAAAAATAACATTCCTTACTATCTTACTTCTTGTGATATAATTGGGAATAAGCTCATTGAGGTAAAATTTTAAACTCTAAAATTTGACAATAAAAACAATATGGTATAAAATAAGATAGTGGAGAAATTATGAAAAAGTGGACAAAGGGATTATTGCTGGGTATATTTGCATCAACCATTGTTATAAGTGGTTGTAGCTCTATATCGCCGGTAAAAAATGAAAGCAAAGAAATTTTGTTTAATGGAGGAAGTGTTGTCTCGGTGGGAGACTACTTGTTTTATGGAAATGGATTTGCAGGTGGGGTAGATGATTTTAATACTTCCAGCAATTCTGAATATAACCTTGCAAAGCAGTATTCTTATCTTTCAAGGGTAAACAAAGATGGTTTTGTTAAAAGCAAGTTTGTAAATGAGAATAAAGTTGAAAAGCTTGATGACACTGTTGTTGGATATTCTAATGCTTATATGTTTGTTTTAGGAAACTATATCTACTATGCAACACCGAACCTTCACAAAACAAGTCAAAACAAATATATTTGGAAATATGTAACTTTTTTTAGAAGTGATTTAAGTGGAGGGAATAAAAAGGAGATTTACACAACCACTGCCTATGATTCTGCAAAAGCAAAGATAAGAGCTGTTAGTTACAACAATAGTCATTATCTAATAGTTTACGACGGCACAAACCTAGTAAAAATCACCTTGGGAAATACTTGCTCGACAAAGCTTATTTCAAACAAAGTTACCAGTGTTGCCCTTCCTGATGAAGGGGAAAATTGGAATGGCTATATTTATTATACTGAAAACAGAGAAAGTGATATAGGGCAAAAGGGAAATGTTGTATATAAAGTTAAAGTAGAAGATGATCAGATATCTAAGATTTGCCAAGAAAATGATCTCACAATCACTTTTACAGGAAGAGTTGAAAATACTCTGTTTTACACATTTAAAAACGAAATGACTTCTATTTCCGAAACTTATATCTTAAACTCAGATAATCAACTTGGAAACTTTGCGACATCTGGAAAAAGATTTTATTCACTTGAAATATTTGATGTCGATGCCATTGCTAGTGAAAATGAATTATACAAAGGCTATGTTTTTTCAACAAATGTTTCGGATAAAACACAAGTTATGTATTACAACATCTATCAGGCAAGCAAAGGTTACAATTATTCACCAAAGATTTTTATAACCGGAGAAGAGGGATATCTTGACTGTGTTGTTTCCTATGGAACTTTGTTTTATTACTCAACTAGTGAAGGTATAATGCAAAAAAATGTAACATCAAAAGATTACTCTAACTCTGCAAAAACCATTGTAAGTGACATGACGATTAACACGGGCTCTTTTGGATATGATTTTTCCTATGTTGACGGGGAGATTTCGAGATTAAATAATATCTATTTCTACGCACAAAGGGTTTACGATGAAGAGGCGGAGGATTATGATGAAAAAGAGGCAACTGATGAAAATTATTACCTCTACGCTGTTAACAGCAATGGTCTGTCTGAGCCGGCACTTTTCGGGAAGGTTTTATAGTTTTTTTTAGAGTTAACAAATAACGACAATCTTAGTCATAACTCGCAAGTTTTACTTGTAGTTATGATTTTTTTTGTCTGTTTTTTGTGCTATTGTAATAAAGGTTCACTAAAAAAGAGAAAAACATCATTAAAAACTGATTTTTCATTTTTTTTCAAAAAAGGAGGCAATATATGGAAAAAAATAAAGATGAAAAAACAAAGCTTTACATAGCGGATAACGATGAAGAAAAAATATTAGAGAAGTACTTTGAGAAAAATGAAAAATTTGAGGTTGTGGGATTTTCTAGTAATGGAAAAGAAATTATAGAGCAGGTAAAAGTCTCGTGTCCAGAATTTTTAATTATGGAGGTTATGCTTTCGGGACTAGATGGATTCACAGTATTCGAAACATTAAAAAGGGAAATGAAAGGTAATTGCCCAAAGGTCATTTTTGTTTCTAGTTTAACCCACAGTGGTTTTGTTTCTAAGGCTATGAATGAGGGAGCAAGTTACTTTATGTTAAAGCCAGTATCTCCTAAAAATTTGGAAGAAAGGATTTTGGATTTATGTAAGCCAAGTGTTTTTGTTCAAAACAAGGAAGTTAGACAGTTAGACGAAAAAATTTCAAATATTTTCATATCAATAGGAATTCCGGCGCATATAAAAGGTTATCAGTTTTTAAGAGAGGCGGTTAAACTTGCCGTTGAGAAACCAGAAATTATTGGATCTATAACCAAACAACTCTATCCAACCATAGCAGAGAGATTTGAAACAAGTTCCAGCAAAGTTGAAAGGGGAATGAGGCATGCAATAGAGGTTGCATGGAATAGAGGAAAAATTGAAAATATAAACTCTCTCTTTGGTCTTAAAATTTATAGTAGCAACGAAAAACCAACTAATGGAGAGTTAATAGCATTAATTGCCGACAAAATGATTATGGAAGGGTAAAAAAAGACTTCTTATAGTTAATAGAGAGAAAGATTAACTTTTGCTATATATAATTTAATTTTTCTGCAATTATATTAAATTATTACTAGAAATTGAAATTATAAACTTAAAATTCTAACATTAAAAGGAGGCGTTGCCTTCTTTTTTTCTTGCTTAAATCAATAGATTTATTTTAGTATTGTGATATAATATAACTATGTTAAAGGAAGTAAATTTAAAAGAGGTGGCAAATGTTAATGCCTCTATAAGTATATTGCAAATGGAAGTGGAAAACAGCAGGCGAGAGGGAGTGAGCGTGTTAAAATTTATTCATGAATATGGTTCAGGTGGAAGAGGTGGAGAAATATTAAAAGAATTAAGAAAAGAACTTTTGTTGTTAAGAAAAAGAGGAAAGATTAAGGATTTTTTTAACGGCGATAAATGGAATTTATTTGAAAGGGTTGTTGTAGATGCTTTAAATAGAGATAAGGAAATCGTGGGTGACAATGACTTAAATACAAACAATCCTGGAATTACAATAGTAATTTTATGAGGTGTATAGATGATTTGCAGACAGTGCCCACGAAATTGTGGCGTGGATAGAGAAAAAGAACTTGGTTTTTGCAAAGAGGGGGAAAAAATTAGAATAGCAAAAATTATTGACAATTTTATGTGGGAAGAGCCTCCTGTCTCAGGGAAAAATGGGACTTGTGCAATTTTTTTCTCTGGTTGTAATTTAAGATGTAGTTATTGTCAAAACTACAAAATTTCAAGAGGTGGAGTGGGAAAAGAATATTCAGCCGAAGAATTTGCAAGGTTGCTGGAAAAAATAGATTCATCTTCAAATGAAAGCATTGATCTTGTTACGCCAACGCATTTTTCAAATCAGCTAATAAGTGCTTTTAAGATTTATAAACCAAAAAAGAAAGTAATATATAACACAAGTGGATATGAAAGCTTAGAGATAATAAAAGAAATCTCTCCATTTATTGATATTTTTTTGACTGACTTTAAGTATTTTGATGAAAACCTGGCAAAAAGGTTCTCTTTTGCAGGTGATTACAGGGAAAAGGCTGTTACCGCTATAAAAGCTATGCATAAATATAGGCCAAATGTTTTTATTAATGAAATTTTGGATAAGGGGGTTATTATAAGACACTTAGTTTTGCCTGAGCAAACAAAAGACTCCATTGATATATTAAGATTAATAAAAAAAGAGTTTGATGACCCTGTAATAAGCCTTATGTCGCAATATGTTCCAAGTGGAGAGGAGGGAATAGGAAGAAAGCTTTACGCTTTGGAGTATAAAATAGTTTTAAATGAGGCAAAAAAAATAGGATTAAAAAAAGGATTTTTTCAGGATTTATCTTCTTCAAGCGAAAAATTTATTCCTCATTTTTAATTGGTAATTATTTGACAAAAAAATAAAAAAAATATACAATAAAAAAAAGGAGAAAAAATGCCAGAGTTAAATTCTGTTGATAAAAAAAGAAAAAACAGATTAATAATTAGCCGTCTTTGCGGAATAGTGGTAAGTATAGCAATTTTAACATTGCTTTTGGCTTTTTATTTTTCTTATGTGGATCAATGGGTGACAGTTATATGTGTTATAATGTTGTCTGCCGTAAACTTCATTGTAAACGGAGTTATAATTGACACAAAAACATCTTCAAATTGGATTGCCTTAAATATGATTATGTCAAGCTTGTTCTTTGCCACGGGGCTTGTAATCCTGATCTTTGGGCTTCTTTCAGGAGATTTAATTTTATTCTAAATATGAAAAAGAGATAAAAAAAACGGCGAAAGCTGTTTTTTTTAATAACAAAACAAGGCAAAAAACGGCAGAAACTCACAAATTTTTAATATTTTTTTACAAAATTGTTTGAATTTTTACAAAAATAGTGTATAATAATAAAAAAACTAATTGGAGAAAAATATGGGAAGGGATGAAAAGTCAATAAAAGTAGAGATAACAAAAATTTTAATTGAGCTAGGGATTCCTATTAATTTACAGGGGTTTAAATATTTCCGAGAATGTGTTTACAAGGTAATAAAGGAGCCATTAGTAATGAAAAAAGTTACTAAATGGCTTTATCCACAGGTAGGGGATATCTTTGATGTCAAAGGAACTGTTGTAGAAAGGTGTATGAGGCATGCGGCAGATTTGGGGTATTATAAAACAGGTTTTAAGTCTATAAACAAATATTTTGGGATATCGTGTTTGGATGGTTGGAATTACAAACCAACAAATTCTGAATTGGTTGCACTAATTGCAGAATTTTTAAGAATGAATCTAGACGATCAAATTTCGAAAAGAGAATAAAAAAACTATGCAAAAGCATAGTTTATCTTTTTTTATTTTTAATGCTTAGCAAAGCAATAATCTTATTGGCATCTCCCATGGAAAACCCATTTTTATCAATTACCAATGCGCTGTAAGGAGTTATGTAAAGAAACAAAAAGTTTTTTGTGTTATTAATTTTTTCTATTTTTGAGTAAGGCATTTCACTGTTTTCTGAAGAAGTGCTGTTTTTTCCAAGCACAATAATTTTTTCGTCAGTGAAAGTGTAGTTCAGCGTGATTTCTTCAAATGATTTGTTTTGTTTTGAAAAAAGAATTTTAAGAATAAGAACATAAACAGGGAAAACTAAAATGCCGATTACCAAAAATGGAATAGAACGCAAAAATATTTGACCATTTTTAATGCCAAAAGAAAGTAAAATAAGCAGCAGAGAACACACTCCAATAATCCAAGATTTTTTCAAAATTTCTCTGTTTTGGAATGATCTGATAATTTTTTTGTTTAAAGTAGTTTGATTTTTTGCTATTTCCATTCTATATTTCCTTTATGTCTTTGAATTATATATCAAAAAATAGAAAAAGTCAAACTTTAAATAGCAGATATTATTTATAATTCCACGGAAAAGTATTTTATATTATAGACAATGTTGTTTTTTTCTGATATACTCAAACTATAAATAGGAGGACATATGTATTATAAAATTTTTCATTTTGGAAATATAATTTTATACATACTGTTAGGATTGGTTTTTTTAATGCTATTGCAAAAGATAATTTATCATATTGTGGGACTTTTTCCGACGAAGAGATTTAAAGATGCAAAAAAAGAACATAAATATGCAATACTTATACCTGCCAGAAATGAAAGCAAAGTGATTGAATCTTTGCTAATTTCGATAAAAGATCAAAATTACAATCAAGAATTACTTGAAACTTATGTTATAGTTGAAAGTGAAGATGACCCTACTTGTGAAATAGCAAAAAAATATAAAAACACAAAAGTTTTTGTCAGAAAACACCTAGAATTAAAAGGAAAGGGTTATGCTCTTAACGAAATGGTCGAAGAAATTCTTAAAAAAAGAAAGAAATACGATGCCTTTTTTATATTTGATGCTGACAATGTCCTTACACCTAATTTTATAAATGAAATGAATAAGTGCTTTGATGCAGGTTATGAAATTGCGATAGGCTATCGCAATAGTAAAAATTGGAATGGGGGCTGGGTTGCAAGCTGTAGCGCCTTAACATTTTCAATGGTAAACACATTCCATAATAAATGTAGATCAAGATTAAAAAGAAATATTGTTTTAAGTGGTACAGGTTTTTATATTTCAGGAAGAATACTAAAAGAGCTTGGCGGGTGGAAATTCCACACTCTCACGGAGGATTACGAGCTTTCAATGTTTTCTACTATTCACGACATCAAGTCAACATACAATGAATATGCAGAGTTTTATGATGAGCAACCAACAAGCTTAAAAACATCGTGGAATCAGCGTCTTAGATGGGTAAAAGGATATGGGCAAGTTAATAAAAAATACAGAAAGGAGCTTTTCACGTCAATGTTATTTGATAAAAATAACAGACAAAGCAAGATTGAATATGCAGTAAGTATTTTGCCGGTTCTAATTTTACTTTTCACATTTTTTGCATACCCAATATTTACCTTGGTGCTTGGTATAATTGGATCTATTTGGCAAGATCCATTGAGACTAAATGTTTACATAGCATTCGCATGTTCTAGTGTTGCATTATACCTATTTTTTGTTATTTACACAATGATAATGCTAATTGCAGAAAGAAAACATATAAACATAACTTTTAAGAATGCGCTAGCATGTTGTTTTATGGGCCCGATATTTATGGGTCTTTATATACCTTTGTTTTTCACTGCATTATTTAAAAAACAAGTTGAATGGAAGCCTATTAGCCACAGCGTGAATTTAGATCAAAATGAGATAAAACAGACAGTCAATTAAAAATATTTTAAGTTGTTTTATTGAAAAGCCTAAATATGTTCTTTGTTTATTTTTAATTTAGGGTAAGTATAAGAAATTATCTAAAAATTGCTAAAAGAATCTGATTTAATTATTGCTATGCCAAATGATAAATTTATCATATCTTATCATGTAAAAGAATTAGTCAATTTATCTTAAATTATTATTTGTTTAGCTATTTTTTAAAAAGCTATAATTTTCTCAGTAAATAGATTATAATTATAGAATAAGTAATAATATCTTTCCTAAATTTTTGCAATAATAAATTTAAACAAAGCATAAGTAATATTAAACAATTTACAATGGAATTACAAAATAATACTATATGAATGAGTGGCATAAAATATTAATTATTTTCTATTATATTTTTGATCTAATGTCTCAATTAATATATTCTTAATTATATTCATGCCATTTACATTTGGATGAATATAATCAATCAAATTTGTGTTATTAGCCTTGTAACCATTAGCAATAAAATCTACGGTAGTAAGGTTAAAAACAAGACCTAATTCTTTTATTACAGCATTTTTAACCATTGCTTCACTAATTCCACCAGCGTACTCAACTTTTGGTATTTGTTCCATTAATATAATATCGGCATCAGGATATTTCTGTTGCATCTTATGGATAGCTATTGAATAAGCCTCAGCAAAGGTTTTAGGAGTGGAGTAATTATATGAATTATTATTTTTTGTTATAAGTGTTTCCCAATTAATTTGTTCTATATTTCCAACATTATAAATAAGATCGTTTGCTCCAAGAAACACAAAAATCAAATCGGGACTATCCCCTTTATTATTAGCTAATAACTCAGCCCTTTCATAACCCTTAATTGAATCTGCTTCGACAAGCATACCCATTGATCCTTGCGAATTGTTAACGCATAATTCCATAGAAAAATCATTTATAAGACCCTTCCACCAAGTATCATCAATAGATATTTGATTTTTATAAAAAACAATAGTGTTATCTTTCAGTGAAGAGTTATACTCAGTATTATTGCTAAAATTTTCATATGTTGAAATACTGTCACCTAAGATAGAGATTTTTTTCCCTTTTAAGATTTCTAATAATTTGCTATACTTGGAGCTTTCTAAATTTTCATCATATTTTTTACTACATCCTAATGAGAGAGGACTTATAAAAAAAAGAAAGCAAAATAACAATAAACATATAGATTTATTGAAATTTATCTTTTTTTGTTTTATCATATTCTTTTCCTTAATAAATTGAGAAATTTATTTGTAAATATTTTTAACAACTTTATTATGTATTTTGACATTAATCCTACAATAAATGCAGAAAGAATAGAAAGTATTATTGTTATAGGCACTATATATAACAAATGTGGAAGTTTGTCATAAAAATTATTAAGTTGTAGTCTTTTAAATATTAAAACTTTAAATAATTCATCAAACACAAATGACAATAGAAAAAAACTTAAAGAAGTGTTGGAGATTTTTCTTATACACTTAATGAGCAAATTTTGTTTTGAAACGAAATTATTATAAAAAAGCATAAAAATACAAAAGCAAATAACAACACAAAATATGTTAGAATGATTTTCAATTGTAAAGAAAGTAACATTAAATATTGAAAGAATAGCTTCAATAATTACCATAAATAACATGATAGGTATAAGCCAATATTTATTAATATGCAATTTTATATCACGTAGATAACAACCTATAAAATAATACATAAGAGGATACGCTGTCACCCAATAATTCCAAGAAAAAGGAAGACATGTTGATGTAAGTGAGAAAATTACTATTAAAAATACTATAAGGAGTGTTTTTTGTAGTTGTGATGGTATGTTATTATATAAAATATTAAAAAAGGGGATTAATAAAAATAAGCCAATATACATATTAATATACCAAGAATAATCTGCCATGTTAAAAGTTATAATTTGTTTAAGAAATTCTAAAAATGTAAATTTCATATCTAAAAAATAAATTTTGAACAAGCATATGATGATACTGCAAATTAAATACTCAATTATAATCCTGATAATTTTTTTATAATATTGTTTGTTTGGTTGTTTGTCCTTACATAAATACCCAGTTAGCATTATAAATAAAGGCACACATGTGTATGATAAAAATCTTACAGCAGTTACAAGGAAATTAATAATATTAACATCATGTTTAATTTCAGCCCAATTATTAAATGTTGTAGAATGAACAGTAACAACTAGAATCATAGCAATTATTCTAATTATATCCAAACCATAATTATATTCTTTGGTAACATTTCTTTCCATTAATCACTCCCTAATACGTGATTTATTTAAATTTTTTAAATTCAGAATCTTCATAAAAATTATAAATAAAAATAAAGCAACTGTACCCAAAGGGTTCGGATTGTTCACAATTGGCGGAGGCTTAGGGATTCGAACCCCAGGTACCCGCAAAGGTACAACGGTTTTCAAGACCGCCGCTTTCGACCGCTCAGCCAAACCTCCACTAAAACACTGACATTATATATTATTTTTTATAAAAAATCAACCCTTTTTTGCACTTTTTATGCAAAGTCTGAATATTTTTATACAATTAGTTAAAATTAAAACTATTAAAGTAAAATAAGTTTGTGTTTTAGTCCTATATTTTGTATATTGAAATATGTTTTGTCTTAGATTTTTAATGAGAAAGGCTTAGGTCTGGGGTAATATTGTTATAATGATTAAAACTTTCCTCCATAGATTTTTTCGGTTAGATTTAGTAGCCATGACTTTGGCGTTATTCTGGTTAAAAAGTATAAAAGCTTATATTTTCTTCCAACTATTGTCATTGGTTTTGATTTTTTCTTTTTTGCTTGATTAAAAATATGCTTTGCAACACAACTAGCAGGCATTCTTTTATCATCATTTTTATCTATTTTTTCGGTTGCATTTTCGATTCGTCTTCCATATCTTTGACTTGTCTCAAAATTTTTAATCCTATTTTTAGTAAAATTACTTTTTACATTTCCGGGGCAAATTGTTGTTACATCTATTCCAAGCGGGGCCAGCTCCATTCTTAAACTGTAAGAAAAGGAAAGGACAGCCGATTTGCTTGCACCGTATAATGCCCTAAAAGGAATAGGGAAAAGTGCCATTGCACTTGCAATATTAATTATTTTTCCACCTTTTTTCATCAATGGAAGGGCCTTTTTAATACAATTTAAAGTCCCAAAAAAGTTTACATCAAAGATTGCTTTACATTCACTAGATTTAAGAAGCTCTGTTATACCAGACATTCCATAACCAGCATTGTTGATAAGAATATCTATTTTTCCAAATTTTTGTTTTATTTGTGTAAATATTTGGTCGAGTTGCTCTTCATTTGAAATGTCTGCTGTAAAGTTATGTTGGCAAACTTGTGAAATTTCTCTGGAAATATTAATTACAATATCGTTTTGTTTGACAAACATTTTTGCAGTTTCATAGCCAATTCCGCTTGATGCTCCTGTAATTAAAACAATTTTATTCATATTTTCTCCTTTTTTACATTTTAATCAATATCGTAATTAAAATCAAGAAAAAGAGGTCTCTTAAAGGAAAAAACGGCTGTTAAAGCCGTTTAGTAATATTGTTCTATTTTTGTTATGACAAAGTATGGAGCTCCGTAAAGGAAGGTTGGTGTTGGACGCTGTAAGGTAATTTGAAGGATGTTGTTTAACACTGCGTCAATTTTTTGCTCAGTAGTTTGATAGAAGAGAGTAGCTGGAACTTGTCGGTTGTTAAATTGAGATATTACTTGGCCTGGATATTTCATAAGTTGTCCGGTAATGATTGTTGGTACCCCTTCCTTGAGGCCAGGAAAACTCATGTAATAGGTTTTTGCTGTCGTTTCTTGGTGTTGAGTAGACATTTTTGATCCCTGGAAAATTGTGTGCCAAATTGGTTCTATTTCTTCTTTATTAAGCATTGCCCCAATTTGATTGTAATTTGTGCAGGAAAAAGTAAAGGGAGGTTGTTCGAATCCAAGATCCGAAACCTTTTCACCGTTTAAAGTAAATGTTTCGAAGGTATATTTGTCTGCTAATGATATGGAAACTTCTATTCCGTCACCCCAGTAAACTGCATCTGATTCAGTTAATTGTTTTAATTCTGCATTTTCGAACGGGGATGATATTCGCTTTGCAACAATAGTTCCTCCTTCTGGTTGTATCATACTAAAAAAAACTTCCTTGCTCCATAGGTGTATCACTTCATCATTCCTCATTTTCATTTGAACAATATGGACGTCCTGGCCATTTGCCACTATGCTGTTAGGGCGAACTCCGTTTACTTTTAACATATAATTTCTCCTTTTAATAATTTATTGTTAGCACGCCATCTTCAAGAGAAAAGGAAGTAAAAGGACGATTTTCCAAATCGGAATAATCTCCAGTTGTTGCGACTGTGCTTAATGACGAATAATCGACCTTATTACTCCAAATTTGTTTCTCAATATCTGTAACCAATCGATGCGTTGAATCTCCAGAGAGCTGTGATAATGTTTTTGGAATATCTAATTTTGAAGCAATAGTTTGTATCGCAATACTAGTCGTTCCGTCTCCTATATTAGGTGTAATCAGTGTTTTTGTATTTGGAACAAAGTAAAATCTACTATCTTGCCAAGCGTCTTTTAGAGTAGGGTTAGTTCCTAAAGCTCCGAGTAAATAAATTGGTTCAGTATATGTAGTTGAGGCTACTCTTACATTTGGCTTATTTAGATTTTCAACTGAGACATCTTTTGTTCCATCACTAATTGATCCTGCAATATATAGATTTTTAAATCGTTTACTGCTTGTTCCTAAATCAATTTTATTATCAGATTCAGTATAAATGTAGTTATCGGGATTAATCACAATGCCGGTATTACTGTTAGATAAGTTTCTTAAATATATTGCATTTGAGTTAACAACAGTATTTTCTGTGCTAATACTACCTCTTATCTTAAAAATTGTAGAGCCATCGGACTTTGAAAATGAAAGAGATTTATCTAAGTCGTCTTGGCTCATTAAGCACAAATCATTAATAAAGCTCTTTTTCCCGTTTATTATTTGATTGCTTGAAGAGTCTATATATTCGCTTGTGACTATATCTGAAAAGAGATATTTAGTTCCGAGATTTGTAATTTCATCACATGGGGAAGGTTTTTTGTATAAAACAAAGTCATTTTGATTTACGCTATATCTTGAGCTATAAGATAAAATTGTAAAAACATTGCTATCATCCCCTGTGTATTGTGATTGATAATATATTTCAAAATAATTGGAGTTTGATTGATAAGGGGATGAAACATAATTAACATATAATCTTGAGTCATATGACAATGTCCCTGCCACTCTGTTGACAGTTAAGCGTGATGAATTAGTTCCGCTCATCATATATGAAATGTGATAAATTGCTGTATCAGTTCTCACATTTACTGAATTTCTATCGCTTATCATAAAAACCAAATCTATGCAGTCCCATGATCCAGTTGTTTTATCACTTTGAAAAATCTTTCCAAATTGTCCGGCAGTCCCTTGCAATACAAAAATATTATTTAACGCATATGAAATTTTTTTAACTGAAATAGAATTTTCGCCATCACTTAGATTTCCACAGAGGAACAGATCTTTGAATCTTTTATCAGATTTTCCTAGCGAAATATAGTTATCTTGTTCTCCGGATATTGCTTTAGTAGAAGGACTAATTGAAATCCCATAGTTTAAATTACCAGTATTTCTAAACAAAAAGCCATTACAATTAAATACAGATGTAGCGCTATTTAAGAGAGCTAGTTTAAAATATGTTTGCTCTCCATTTTCACTAACTGCTTTTAAGCAAGCTTTTGAAGTAGTTGATAAGTCTGTTGCACCCTTAAGATAAATTCCGTCGTTAAAAAATTTTTCTCCAGAGACTTCTTGCGATTGTGTTGTATTGACAATTTCTTCTGTATTTATTTGAGATAGCTTTAACTTTTCTTCTGATGTAAAATCATTTGAAGACAAAGACATACCTTCTACTTTATCAACTTTTTGTGCCTTAAGAGAAGAGATTTCTTCCTTAGTTAAATTTACTTCATCTGATAAAGAATTGATTTGTGATGGTAAATTCTTTAGGGTCTCTAATTGAATTTTCATTTGCTCAACCCCTTCTAAATCAAAATCTTTTATAGAATTTTGAATTTGCGCCAATGTATTGACGGCTAAATCCCAAACTTCTCTTTTTAATTTTTCAAGATCATTGTTTATATTTTTATCCATAAAAAATACTCCTTTTTCAAAAAAGAGTATTTTAGTTCATGTTTTTTTTCAATGATTTATGCCACTTTTTTTTGCTTAGGCCAAGCATTATTATGATTATTCCCACCAATGCAGAGATTATGCTTAAAGAAATGATTACGGCTTTATTAATCCCGTTTGGTTTAACATCAATTGTTTTTACCATTCCTGTCAGTATTTGATTATTGTAACTAAATTTTATTTTAGTAAATTCCTTTTTGGAGTCAAAGCCCTCGTAAATATAAACTTGATGATTGGGGTCTAACTTTATTCCTTCCATCACGCTTGCGTCACTTGCAGAATAAACCTGGGTTGAGTTGATGATTTTGCCGTTGTAAACAAGCAAAACATCTTGCTGCTCAATATATGGAGAGGCAAACTCAGATGGGATATATCCAGTGTAGGTAACTTCATCAAAAGTATATGAAACAAAGTAGAAATTGTTTTGATAGTCAGTGCACGCTAGAATCTCTTGATTGTTAATCTTAAAATCATAATGTTCCGAAAAATCAGGCGATTTATATAGATAAGAATAGCTTGTGTTTATTATTATTTGCTTTGTTTGCGCAAAAGAATAATCATTGTGCAAAGGAAAAATGCACAAACAAAACAGCAAACTAATAAACAAACAAAAAAGTTTTCTCATAGAATAATTATGTTATAAATACTAATATTTGTCAAGTTTTAATCATTTGTAGTATATTTTATTCAATAAAAATTTTTAATTTTATATAAATTAGTTTTGCAATTCTTTAAAATTTAGAGGGAAGAAATTGATTATTTATACATAATTATCGATAAAAATATAATCAACACTCCTTTTTTTAGGAAAGTCAGAATAAAGCTGATTAGGCAAAGTGTGAACAGCGATTTTTTTACCAAGATTAATTCCTGTTTGATAAAGAACCCACCAATCTGAATAATGTAGTACTATTGTTTCAATGTTTTTGAATTTTGAAAAAATTGATTTAATTTTTAATGGAGAGTAGCATGATTTGTAATTTGTAAACCAGAATCTCTTAAAGTTTAAATTTTCGCTTATTTTTAAATAGTTTTCTAAACTGTACACTTGAATTATAAATCTTGTTGAAATATCAAAATTTTTTTTCAAGGAATAATCCATCATATCTTTTAAGAGGGCAAATGAGTCTTCTTCTTTAGTGTCGAAGATTATAGTGACATCTTCGTAAATTTTAAGTTGATCTATAAGCCAGTCAAAGGTTATTCCATTATATGTGTTTAACAATTTGTAATTTTTAAAATCTTGTAGAGTTGGTCTATTTTTCATCCCGAAAGGTGAAAAATGTTCAAATAGATGTGAGCAAACAATTTGTTCATCTAAAGTATATAAAAAGTCAAGTTCAATATATTTTTGATTTTTTTTGATAGAGGAAAGAAAACCTTCTTGGCTATTTAAATAAGTTTTATTATCCATAGATCCACCAGCATGAATAACATAGCTAAAATTTGATGTTATTGGACTTGTTCTAGCCAAAGCAAATATTATTGGAATAGTTATAAAAATTAAAGAAAAGGAAAATGCTATAATTAAATAAACCTTCTTTTTTATTTTCAAAAATAAAAGGCCGCAAACAACTAATAAAAACAAAAGTTGTATTGAAAAAAAACAATAAAATACAATGTAATTAGAGAAGTATTTTATTATTTCCAAAATAAGTATCGCAACAAGCGATCCAAAACAAAAATAGAATTTTTTCATCTGATTAATTAAAAATATACTTTTATTTATAACAAAAAATTTATTTAAAAGTCAAGCAAAATTAGTTTTTTAGTTCCTTGATTATTTTAATTGATTACTTAAATTTTATCTATAAAGTTAATGTTTATGTATATTTATAAATTAATAAAATATTATTAATAAAAATTAATAGAATTTTGTTAAGTTAAACTCATATAATTTAAAAAAGAACATATCGCATTGATAGGTTCTTTTTTTAATTACTTGCTAAGTTCATTTTTTAAAGCAAATTGATCTTTATCAATAATGTCTATTGCTGTTTTGATTAAGAATGGATGATGGTTGTCTTTAATCCCACACAACTTTTTTGGGATCTCATTAACATCGCATTCTTTTGTTAGACAACTTGATAAACAAGCCTCTAATTCTAGATATAGTTGAGTGTTTGATATATAGTGAAGAAGGTCATCTATTCTGAAATCTGATACATCAGCACTTATTTCATCTTAAAAAAAAGTCCATTTTCTAAGTGAGTCTGCTAGTGCAACTTGTCCCTGTCTTGTATTTATCATTGAATATGAATTTACTATCGAAATATTTCTTAAATTAAGCACATTGGCAATTATATCTTCACAACATTTAAATTCATGTTTGCCTTTTTCGTTAGTGCTTAAAGTTTTTTCCCCTTCTTTAAAATCGTCAGAAAACAAAATTTCATATAAGTATTCTTCAAAACTTTTTAATTGATTATAATCCTCTTTAATTTCACTAAAACTTCTCATTCTTCCTCCTTTATCTATTTTAGCAAAAATAATAGTTGTTGTCAATATTAAATTAAAATTATTTAAAAATTTGAAAATATTTTCAAAGTAATTAGAAAAGATTCTATTGTCATATTATAGCTAAAAACTATCTAAAAAGCTTATCAAGGACAATTAATTTGTGCTATAATCTAAAATAATGAACTTTATTTTTGCGCAGGTGAGTGGGGCAATAGCCTTAATATTAGTGGCAATTTCTTATTTTTTTAAGAATAAGGATAAGTTTTTGTTATTACAAATAGTGGCTAATATCTTTTATGGAGCGTCGTTTATATTCAATAATGCTCTTATTTTTGGAATAAATTCTCTTATATCAATAATTCGCGTTTGCATTATATATTTTTTTGAAAAAAACAACAAAGAAATACCTGTTTACCTCCCTATGTTTTTTTCGGTAGTCTATATCTTAGTTGGAATCATCTTCTATGAGAATCTTATTGATATTATTGGTATTATAACCCCAATTATTTTTACAATTGCAATGTGCAAAAAAAACATGCAACATGTCAGAATTTTAATGTTAATTCCAAATATTTTGTTGGTAATCTCTGCCTTAATTTATAAAGTTTACACCACAGCTTTATTAGATTTAATCGAAGTGATAGTAATTATAGTTGCAATTTTGCATTTTTATATCCAATCAAAGAAGATAAAACATTTGCTTTAAAAGTTGAAAAGTTGCTGTTTTTTTATCCTTACTTAAACACAAAATTTTTGATGGATTAATTTATTTGCAACAAGGCAAATTTAAAAAAATGATTTTGTATAGTTATAATATAATATCGCAAAAAATAAAATATTATATGAATTTTTTAGTTATGAAAAAACGCACATTGTGTGTGATTGTAAGTCTTTTGATTTTAACTTTTGTGGTTTTAGGCACGATTTTTGTGGGGCAAGAAGTTTATTCACCTAAGAGCGCCTATACAATTGTTATTGACGCAGGGCACGGTGGAGTTGATGTCAAGTTAGGACAGTATATAAAATAAAAAAGCATATCAGGTTATATGCTTTTCCTTATTTCCTTATCATAAGTTAAGTTTCTTGCAAAAAATCAGTTGCGGTTACATTATCCCATAAGTCTTTTATTAGTTTTCCATTTATTTTTGCATTTTGTTTAAAATCATATATATCATTGAATAATTGTTTTTCATTTGCTTGTATATTTAATAATGCTATTTTTTTATTATCATCATTATATAAAACGCCATACCTTGTGTTATTTAGAGTGAATTCAACTTCACCATAATTGTTGTAAGTTTCAATAAAATCATTGAAATTTGCTAATGTAGCAGACTTCCCACTGTTATATTGTTTTATGGCATTATTTAAAGAGGGAATGTTTCGTATTCCAGCAACATCAGGGTGTTGATATGATTCTTCTGATTGTAGCCAGCCACAATTTGGACATGCGTCACTGTTCCCATATTGGTCTATTTCAATTATGTTCTTACAAACATCACATTTAACAAATCTTTTATATTCTTTTTGCATAATTACTCCTTTAACAAAAGTTATTATCTACTGGGGAATGATCTTCATTTCTTAGAGGTCCCTTATTGTCGTCCCAATGCCAATAATGGTCATGTGGACGAGGATCACCATGGTTATAATCTCTATTATGAATTACCCAACCATCTGGACCATACCATCTTCGCTGTATTAATTCACCTTTTTCATTATATAAGTCTGTTCGCGTGTTAGGAGTGTCCTTTCTTGGTAAACTTCCTAATCGACCTTTTGCAGATTTAATTCCGCCACTTGGTTTACACATTCCCATTATAACACCTCCTGTGGCAAAATTTCAAAGTTTTTTGATGTCGTTTCTCCACCTGTTCCAATAAGTTTGAATTTTAAATTCTTGCCGATTAAGGTTTTTACTTTTAGTTCGGTTGTGAAAAGCCCTACTACATTATACGTAGTTTTAATTTTTATATCATCTAAATACCATTCAATTTTATTTACATTTTCGCATACAATGGTTAAGGTTCCTTGATAATTATCTACATAAATGTATAAAACAATTGGTTCAAGATAGTATAATTTTTTACTTTTTATTGAGAACAAATTATTATATTCTGTTTTTAAATAATCATATTCATTCCAATTAATATTTTCATACGGGTTTTTTATTAGGGGAATGTTATTTTGTTTTATTTCAATTCCACTTCCGCCAAATTTTTCTAAATTTGCGGCTATCTTCCAGCGATAAACTGAATTCCTTTCATTGTATTCAAGTAAAGACTTGTTGAGATGACTTGCAAATTCCATTTCCGAAGCATTGTTAACGTTCATAAAATGCTCTTGTGCTTCTTCGCCATAGCCAAGTCTAACAGAGTTTTTAAAATGTTTAACTCCATGACACTTTGAACAAATCGCAATAATTTGTTTTAAAGTCTGTGTTTTCTTTTCTATACTAAAATCCCATTCTTCGTGGACATCAAGGTCGCTTGTTTTATAACCGCATATTTCACATTTTCCATTTGCTCTTTTAAGCGCAAAATTGCGGAGTTTGTCCCAATCTTTTTTAGATAGTGTTTTGCTAAAATCGTTGTTCCAAGCACCTTTTGGGAGCATATTGATAGTTAGTTTTAAATCTTCCATAATTTGCTCCTATATTTCCGGATAAAGTTCGCCAGCAAAATATTTTCTAGTAAACTCACTTAATCCAATTTTTTTGATAAGTTCTTCTCGGTTATATGGGTCGATTACTTTAATATTTCCTTTCATTTCATCAAAAGGTGTTCCATAGCAGATAATTGCACTTGGTTTAATTTTTTCCATCATAATTTCATAGCCCTCCATAAAACCCTTCTTGTTATCTTCTCTTGTGTAAGTTGATACCGCCACAACTGACCCTTCTTCAACACCATCACAAAAGAAATCAAAGCAATCATATGAACCCCACGAAATTGTTGGAATTACAAGCATATCTTGTTTTTGCCAAAAAGCACCGCACCATCGATTTTTGAAAACACTATCTATTTGTCTAGCAAGTGGCATATCCTTATATGTGCTAAATTCAGGAGTAAGTAAAGCATAGTATTGATCTAGTTTTTCAAGTGCTTGCTCAGGTTTTTCATAGACTGTTTCAAAATTCCAGTCATAAGTGAAGAAGTGAATTGTTTTATTTTTGTTTTCTTCATCATCATTTTTTGTTTTTAAATAACTTAATAATTCTATTTTATCCAAGTCAATATTTTGTTTCTTGATTAATGGCATTCCATATTTTCCACTTTTTTCAAATTCATTTCTCACAAGTTTTTGTTTCTTTTTTCGCTTTTCTTCTTCATAATCAGCTGTTCTTTCTGTATTAGAAAAAAGCGAATTTAATTGTTCGTTGTTAATCATTTTTATTCTCCTTTTATTTTACGTCTCTTAAAACAAAAAGAGATTAATATTGAAATTTTGAGGTTTCAATATTTTGTGACATTTTTTTTGATTTTGTTATATAAAAAATTTTTGTTTAATAAAATACAATATGAAATTCTTAACAATAAAAAAGCGGACATTGTGTGTTCTTTTGGTGGGTGTGATTTTGATTTGTTCGGTGGTTGGTGTGTGCCATGCGGTTAGGGCGGTAAGTTCGCCAAAGATAGTGCGCACCATTGTTATTGACGCAGGCCACGGCGGAGTTGATGGTGGATGTGTTGGTAAAAATACGGGCATTACTGAAAGTGAGTTAAATTTAATATATGCAAAGAAATTACAGGAGCTTTGTAGTCAGGCTGGATTAAGAGTAGTTATGACAAGGGCAGATATGAATGGGCTTTATTCTCCTTTTGCAACAAACAAGAAAAAATCTGAAATGAAAAAGAGGGAACAAATTATTAATGAAAGCGATGCAGATTTGCTCATTAGCATTCATATGAACAGTCTTCCGATTAAAAGTGTTAAAGGTGCTCAAGTTTTTTTTAGAGGGGATAATTTGGCTAGCAAAGAATTTGCAGATAGTATTACAAATAGCCTAAAAAACAATCTTGAATACATTAGAGGAGACAGTAAAATAGGAGATTATTATATCTTAAATTGTAACGATAAAGCAGGAATTTTGATTGAATGTGGATTTTTGTCAAGTCCCGAAGAGGAAATTCTTTTAAGTCAGAGTGACTATATACAAAAATTTTGCAATGCTGTTATGGTTGGAATATTTAGTTTTCTCGATATGTGAAAAATGGGTTAATTTATTTTGAGCTTTGAAAAAATTATAGTAATATAACTTAAAGGAGGCAATATGCTTATTGTATTGTCGGGACCATCTGGAAGTGGAAAAAATACTATAATTAAAGAAGTGATGAAAAGTCAGCCATCTCTTAAAATAATGAAAACTTGCACGACCAGAAAGAGAAGAGGGGAGGGAGATGATGCCTATTATTTTTTAACTGAGCAAGAATTTAAAGACAAACTAAAAAATAACGAGTTTTTTGAATATGAGCAGGTTCATAAGGGATTATATTATGGAGTTTTAAATTCGTCATTGAATAAAATTGTTGAAAAAGATATTTATTTAAAAGATATAGATGTCAATGGATATATGAAATTAAAAAAAGAATTTGGAGAGAATGTTTGTGGAATATATCTTGATGTTCCCAAAAAAGTGCTTATTGATAGGTTGCTAAAAAGAGGGGAATCAGAAGAATCAGCAAAAAAAAGGCTGTCAAGATTTGAGTATGAAAAAAGTTTTTCAAGCAAATATGATCTGGTTATAAAAAACGATGATTTAAAAACGACAGCAAATGAAATAATTAAATTTATTAAAAACTTATAGAGAAAGAAAAAAAACAGTCTTTCCCTATTTTTTTTTAATTAGTGACAAAATCCAACAAAATATAAATATCTCTTTTTCTTAGTCAGTGATATCATTAGGTAATAGGAGATCTTATGACTATAAAAAAGAGTGTTTTTTATCCAATTTATTTTGTTTTATTGACCGGAATTTTTTATGTTCTTTGTAATGCAAGCATAGGAAGTTTAATTTATCCCTTTGCAATAGGCTTTGCCTTTGCTTTGGTTTGGGCAAATCAAAAACCTTGGATAGTTTGCCCTGCTTACTTGGTGGCAAGCATAGTTTTTGACTATGGTTTTTACAACATAATTTCAACTATATCGGCCGTTTCACTTTTGGTGATTCCTTATTACATACATGTGCTTTTAAAACGAAATATGAAAATTTGGGAGATGGCGATTTATGTTGCGCTTTCAAATATTTCAAACATACTTTTTTCCTATTTTGGCGGAGGAACTTTTTACTATGAAATAATTTCAATGGTAATAAGTGTTATATTTATGCTTTTGTCGACTAATATTTTAGAAGCAATTTTTGTCAGAGGGCTTTCATATAAGTTGACAATAATGGAGCTAATAAGTGGAGGACTAATACTTTTAGTGTTCAGTGATGGGTTAACTCCTCTTTGGATAGGTCCTTTTTCGTTTCTAAAGCTTTTTGTTTCCTTCACAACCCTGGTAATAGCATATTGTAGCAAAAGTTATTTTGCAGTTTTTGTTTCGGTTATAATGGGTTTTGGTTCTCTTCTGGGGATAAATAATCCAGTGTTTATTGCTCCATTCATAATTTGGGCGATGGCAATATCCCTTTTTAAAAGTTATAAAAAATATTTAATGCCGGTTGCATTAATTTTAGGAGAGGTTTTATCAGGCTTTTATTTTGATTTATATTATAATTTTTCCCCTTGGCAAATTTCTCCAGTCATAACATCTTGTCTTATATTTCTTGCGATCCCAAATAAGGCATTTGACAAAATAAAGGCTATTTTGTCAACAAAATCAAACAGAATTGCAGTGAAAGATGTAGTAAACAGAAACAGAGAAGTTTTGGAAAACAGATTAAGAACGCTAAGTGAAGTTTTTTCGGATATGGACAAGACATTTAGGAAGCTGGCAAAAAAATCTCTCTCCGAAAAAGATATGAAAGATGTTTTAAGAAGAGAGTTGAAGAAAAAGGTTTGTGAAAATTGTCCCGAGAAAAATAGGTGTTACAGAGCTTATAGCAATGAAATGGAAGGAGTTTTAAGGGAAATTTCTGACATAGCTTTTGAAAAAGGAAAAATTAGCGTTTTAGATATTCCCAATTTTTTAAATGCTCATTGCAATAAAATAACCACAATTATTTCCACTGTAAACACGCTTTGTGAGCAATATAAAAGATATTCCGAGCTTATAGGAAATATTGATGTAAGCAAATTGCTTATTGCCGACCAACTTTATGGAATATCTGAAATTATGAAAAAACTAGCAAAGGAAGTGGATATGCCTGTTTCTTTTGATAATGTTAGGGAAGAGAAAATTATGGAGGAGCTCTTGTTTAACGAGGTTATATGCGACGATTTAATTGTTTACCAAAAGGACATTCACACCTTGGAGGCAACTTTACTTGTAAGAAATGAGGACAAAGATAAAGCTATTATACCAAATATTGTTGGAAAGATTTGTGGAAATGAAATGGCAGTGCAAAGAACAATTTCGTCTGTCAAGCCGGGCTGGTCAACCTTGTCGCTAAAAACCATTCCAAAATACGATTGTATTTTTGGAATAAGCATGCAGACAAAAAGTGGATCTGCTAAGAGTGGGGATTGCCATAGCGTTTTAAAACTAGATTCAGACAAATTTCTTTTCGCCCTTTGTGATGGAATGGGTAGTGGTGATAAGGCAGAAGAGATAAGTGAGAATGCTATAAACTTAGTTGAAAATTTTTATAAGGCTGGATTTGAAAGTGATTTGGTTTTATCAAGCGTTAATAAGCTCTTATCTTTACAAAGGGAAGAAGCCTTTTCGGCGCTAGATATTTGCATATTAGACCTAAAGAATGGAATAGCAGATTTTGTTAAAATGGGCACGCCTTGTGGATTTTTAGTAAGTAAAGAAAAGTGTCAAATTATTGAAGGAAGCTCATTGCCACTAGGAATTGTAAAAAATACTGTGCCGGACAGCAAAAAAGTGATAACTGAGGCGGGAGATTTTATAATACTGACAACAGATGGAATAAGTGATTCGTTTGAGAGCGATGAAAAACTTGCCGAGTTTATATGCTCATTAAATGATAAAAATCCACAAGACATAAGCGACAAAATTTTGGACAAGGCTCTTGAAAATAACCAAGGAATGGCAAAAGATGATATGAGTGTTTTAGTGGTAAAAATTTTTTAATTTACTGCATATAGTTGATTTTTTCTCCTAATTTATGCTATCTTAGATCAGGAAAGGAGAAAATTATGGAAAAATGCTATTTTATGTTTAAGCCTGGTTACACAGACGATGTAACGGTAAAAGAAGTTTTAAATAAATTGAAAGACGAAGGGTTTAGCGTTGTTAAAACAAAAAAAATGAAGCTAAGCAGTGAAGCTTGCAGGGAGCACTATGCGCATATAGTTGATTTAAAAGACAAAATAACAGGAGAGCCAATTTATCCAAAGCTAGAAAGTTATATGCTTAGTGATGTTGTTGTTGGTTGTTTGATAGAGGGAAATGATGGAACTATTGACAAGCTTAGAAAAATAATGGGCTCAACCAAAAATCCTGAGAAAGGAACTTTAAGAGAAATTTATACAAAGAGGGTTCCATTAAAGGACAGAGTTACAAAAAATGGTTTTCATTGCTCAGATTCTGTTGAAAACGGCGAAATAGAAATTGACAGATTTTTTAATAGGGCAAAAGAGCTAAAAATTGAAGAAGTCAATTCTATAGAAAAATAGAAAAAAAATAAAGCATATAGTGAAAAAAGAAAAATAAATATCTAAAAAAAAGAAGAAATTTTAGGTGTTAATAAAACAATAATTTAATATATTTAAGATAAAAAAAAGAGCAATTATATTTGCTCTTTTTCTTTTTTTTCTATTTTTTCCAGTTTTTTAAAGAATAATTTATGGAATTTTTTTACATTTATTTTTACTACTACATGCACATTTCCATTTTTATTAAATTTAAAAATTGTTTTTCCGGGGTTGTCTGTAAGGTTTAAATTAATATCAGCTTTTTTTGTTTTAAATAGTTCTGGATGAGTTAGATAAAAAATTGCGCAACTGTCATTCATCGCCACTCTTTTTATTTCAAACCCTGGCTCCCAGTAACCACTAAGCATTTCATAAAGCATTGTTCTTATTTTCGAATTTGACCTAATTTTTTCAACCTCTTTTTCAAATAGCGAAGAACCTCTTCCTATGTCAGATGGAATCATTACCAAAGGAATTCCCGACTCTAAAACAATTTTAAATGCCTCTGGGTCGCTTTTTATATTAAATGATATATGATTAGGCATTATCTTGCTTTCATAATTGCATGCGCCCATATATATGATTTTTGATATCATTTGCTTTACATCAGGGTGTTTTTGAAGTAAAAGAGCCATATTTGTTTGAGGTCCAAGTAAGACAACGGTGATATTTCCTTTAAATTGCTTAATTTTTGAGTACATAGCCTCTATTGCGTCTTTTTTAAGGGGTTTAAGCTTTGGTTCTTTAATATAGTAATTTCCCGTTCCTCTTTCTCCATGAATGTATCTTGCACTGCTATATTCTCTACTTAATGGCTTTTCTGCCCCTTTGACGACTGGAATTTTTTTGTTGCAAACTTCCAAAAGGTGCAATAAATTCTTTGCAGAAAGGTCTCTTTCAACATTTCCAGCCACAACGGAAAAAAGAAGTATGTTAAGCTTTTCTTCAAATAATGCCAGTGTCAGTGCCACACAGTCGTCGACTCCGGGATCAGTATCAATGATTAAGTTTAGTTTTTTCATCACGTCTCCTTATACTTTAACAATTATATATTTATTCACAATCAATGTAAAGTGTTTTTTTTGTTTTAAAGCATAAAAACCTAAAATATGAATTATTTTAACAGAAACCATTTAGAAAAAAAATATAAAAATATTCGCAAAAAAATTAAGATTAAAAAAGAATAAAGTAAGCATAAAAAATATTTATAAATAAATAATAAAAAAAAGAGCAAAATGCTTTTAAATTATTTGCTTAAAAAAAAGGAAAATGGTATAATTGTGTCAGATTAAGTTGAAATTTTGCTTATCAACATAAATCAAAATAGGAGAAAAATTATGAAGAAAAAGAAATTTTTAAATTTAATGTTAATGGCTTCTTGTTTAACTCTAAGTGGAGGAGTGGCATTGTCGTCACCTCTTTTATTTGCTGGGAAGGGAGATGTATCGAGTAAAGCAGCGATAAGTGCACCACAAGTTGATGGGGTTTATCAAATCAGCACTGCCGATCAACTTGCAGAGATAGCTTCCGAAATTTCTTTAAATGGAACTGGCGCCGATTATAATTATGAACTTGTCGCAGACATCGACCTTACAGGCAAGGTTTGGACGCCTATTGGAAATAATACACATAAGTTCACAGGAAGTTTTAACGGGAATGGTTACAGGATCTCCAACTCGGTGGAAATAAGCGAGTCGGTTGTTGGTGGCTATTACGGTCTTTTTGGTTATGTTGAAAATGCAGAAATTTTTGATATAGTTTTAGACAATTCCTATTCTTTTTCTCCTGAGGGAACTGTCAACGAAGGGACATTAATTGGATATGCTAACAATTCCTTAGTAGCAGATATTTACGATAACTCTACAATGGATATCCCAACCATTGGCGTTGTTGCCGGAAACTCTAAGATATATAAAGGTGGTTTTAATGTGGAATCCGGTAAAACAGAAGAAGATTCTTTTACTGTTGGCCAAGGAATGACTGAAACTGTTGAGCAAGGTAAGGTTATTACATTTAATGCCGGCACTGGTAGATTTGTTTCGAAATCAGATGGCAGTGAGATTTCAACTGTTTATAAGGTGTTGATGAAAGATGGTGAAGTCAAAAATTACCTTGACGGAAATGAAAGATATGGACTGGTTTTCCCAGCGGATTCAACCTCAAAAGTAAATGTAATAAATCCGGGGTATGGTTTAAACGGTTGGAAGGCAGGGGAAACCCCTGTCACAACGCTAACAGACGCGTCAATAGCATTAAACAATTATGTTGTTAATGCAGATTGGCAGGAAATTATTTACACCTTAAACATTCACGAAGGTGGAACTGGAACAAATACTATTAAAACCATAACAGAAGTCAAAGGTGGGGCATTGTGGAAAGATATTATACCACAATTTTCAGGCCATTATACAGATAGAGATTTAACAAGAGTGTATTATGGAAATGGAGAGAGCGAGATTGATATCTACACAGCGACAGTGAAATATGACACAAATGGAAACAAAATTATAAATGGACATAATATGTCGCAGGAAACTGACAAAACATTCTGGGCTGGGGCAATTCAAGGTGGCGAAAATGCCGTTGTAAGCCTTGGTAATGACAAAATAGTTGAAATTTATACAAACTGGCAATTGCAAGAGATAAATTCAAAAATACAATATTCAAGTGAAAATGAAGCCGATGTTAGTACAATTACTGCCGAATCTATGGTTTATACAGAAGGTGGAAAAATTGAGTTAGGGACAAAGGTGGAGAATTATAAGGAATTTGCTGTTAGAGCAGGCGTTCCATTTGAATACACGCTAACAATTCCTGCCTATCACGAGGCCATTATTACTGTCGAAGGAACAGGAGTTGCGGGAGATGATTATAGCCAATCCAACGAAGGAAATGTTTACACCTTAACAGTTACTAACGGGTTTAAAAGTAATGATAACTTCATTAAAGTTGTATTAAATAGAAAAGAATGTGAGATTAATATTAATGCAGGGAATTCTAATATAGAAATTTCAGGCAATAGTTCCTACACAAGCCTTTCAGGAAATGTTTTAACAACTCTTGTTGGAGAAGGGTTCGAATTAAAGTTTACTGCGAAGGATGGTAACTATATTTCAGGCTATGAATGTAGCGAAGGCATTAGTGAGTCTTGCAAAGCCAATACGTATACTCAAGATGAAGATGGCTTTAACAATAGTTTGTCTTTAACTTTTAAAGATATAAGTGGTTTTACTGGATCTGATACAATAATAGTTCAAACGGCACCAAAGACGTTTAAGCTTGATTTTAAATATAATGTTGATGGAGATTATACAAGTCCATATGTTAAGCCGGAAGTAACAGTTATTGCTGGAGAACAGGAAAGATCTTGGACAGAAAGCACTTCAACGACAGAGGTATTGCCTGTTGGAGATGGATCATTAAAGATAAGTGTTGCAGAAAGTGAATACTATTCTGTAAAATCAGTCGTTTTTAATGAAGTTGAGTTGAGTATTTCAAACGGAATATATGAAGCGACTGGAGTTATAGCGCACCCAGAAAATAAAAACACTTTAACTGTTACATTAGAAAAAAGAAGCTACGCAGCTACAATTTCATTAAAGGGTGAAAAGGTTGATAATAGTTTTACAGATATTAAAGATGTAAATGGACAGCCTATTACAGAAGGGTTGGACAGCATTGCAATATTGACTGTAAAACCGTCGTCATCTTTCTTTGTCGGCGACACTTTAACGCTTTCCTACAATATCATAAGTGAGTATTACGAATTTGCAGGTTGGTATTATTCAAATGGAGAGCTAATATCAACTGAGAATAATTATCAACTAACAACTCCAGCTAGTGATGTTACAATATATGGAACAATTAAGGGTAAGACGACAACAATAACAATAAGTACAAGTGAAGTTATTGTTCAAAATGTCGATGGTGGCACAGGTTATGAAAAGAGAAGTTATAATTTCCTGGAAAATTTAACAATCGGTGGTGTTTCAAAAGCCAGCTTTTCATATAAATATGGAGAGCCTGCAAGCTTTGGTACGATTAATTATAACGACTTAAGCAACAAGGGATACACCTTGGTTGGTTGGGGGAAAGCCCTTGTTAATTATCAAGGAAATGTTTTATCGTCAGTAGCAAATCCTTCAACAATTCAAGAGTTGTTGGGAGAGAATTTAAGTGGTTTGATTGGAGGAGAGTTAACTATCTATCCTTATGTAGAGCAAAAAACAACAAGAGTTACTTTTTATGCAAGTGACTTTAATGGTATTTTGTCAGGAACTTTAAAGGAAGGTGTAGATTTTGATTACTACTACGGGCAACAGTACATTCTTCCATACTCAACTCTCATTTTTGAGTCATACCCTTTAGGATATTTTCTTTATCGTTGGGATGTTTATAGTGGAAGTGGAAATAACCTTGGTCAGTATGAGCAAGATGTAGTTTTTGATTTTTCAAATTACTTACTTAATTCTGTTAATTTTGAAAATGGGTTTAAAATTTATCCAGTATGGAAGGGAAATACTATTACTATTAGTTATTATGAAGAGTACAATGAAGATGGAAGCAGTCAGCCGGTAAAGACGCAAGAATATACAGTTGGAAATGGTAATCTATACATTGATTGCACAATTACTGGATATGATGTTTATTCTTGGAAGGATTATAAAAATAGCGATATAATTTATAGTAATAATTCGGAAGCTAGTCCAAATTATCCTACAGATGATTTGATCTTGGTTCCTCATGATTTTCAATTAAAAAGATATAATGTGTTTTTATCTTATTTCGGTGAACCTGAGTATTCTTGGGAGGGACAAAGCTATGAAATTGAATATAGAGCTGATTTATTAACACAGCTTGAAGCATATTTGTCAAATGATATCATTAATAACGGTATTTCAACCGAAAAAGAAGGCTTTAATTTTGTAGGATGGGCTTTTACAGATTTTACTGCTTCAGAAAAAAGATACTACGTTATCGACACAGAGGGTAAAGGTGAAGATTATTTCAACAATGTGCTAAAAGGCTATACTTTCTACAAATATCTCGTGCCTAATGAGTCAAAATCAAATGTTATATTGCATCAAGAAATTTTTGACGCAGAGTCTTTTGAGGGGTATCAAGAATTTGTAATATTTGGACTTTGGGAAGGGACACATCAAATAAGTGAAGATGATAAATTTATCATTGGTTTAAGTAATGACTATCTTAACCCAGATTTTGGTATTATTGGTGTTAAAAGAGAAGGAAGAACGCTTACAGAATTGGTTTATAAACCTAGGCTTTTCGATGGTGAAATTGTGATAAGTGAATTCTTTAGTAACCCGTCTGAGCAAGTTGATGATCCTTTCAGGGATTTAACATATATATATTGGAGAGAACAAGAGTATTATTTTGAAGATTTCCCTTATCATAACATCGAAAGCCAAAAATTATTAAAAATGAAGGTTACTTGGCAGATTAAAACTGAATTAGGATGGGAAGATTTGCTTGGTTACGATTATACTGATATAAACCCTTTAATAATTGATAGATTTACGTCAGAGGCAAATAATCTTTACAGGGCTAAATTAACAATAGGAGATAAGACTAATTCAGCATACGATGTTGTTCTTTACAGTCAAGAGATTAAAATTTTAATTTATGGTTCAGATATAACCATAGAACCAACTCAAGAAAATGGCAATGGAGATTATAGTAGAACTTATATACTTTCACTTTACTATTCAATTCGCGACTATATGAATCAAGCAGCTTCCTTCTTTAAAGATAACCCAGAATACGACAAAGAAGGCGTCTTTACAAACTATTCATCAAGCACATCGCTATCAGAAATTCTAGAAAAGTTTGTTGACAGTGTTTTAGTTACAGAATCAGACTTTCTCTTCAAAAAAGGATCTTTTGGCTCAGAGTACAAAATTTTTAATCCAAACATTTCACTCGATGAAATGGTTACACGTGCTTCTAACTCTGACGAACAGGGATCACTGGAATTCAATGTGTTGTTATACCTTGGCTTCAAGTCACTTTTTGCTTTATCTATGATGAATGAAAAATATGTGAGTGATTTGGTAGATTTTCATCAGGATTTTGTCTTGGGAGGTGATGATGAGCTTATTTTAGATGATATCATCAGAACGACATTCGAATATGAAATCACGAATAATGATGTCTTTTATAGAAAGATTTTTGAAATATTGTATTTAAATAAAACAAATGAAACTTTGGATGATGTAATATTAAAATTTAAAGAAATTTGTCAAAAAGCATTTGCAGGAACAAGTTATGAATCTTATGATTACACCGATGTTAATATCACAATTTCTGAACAAGAAGGGATAAAAATCACCGGTGAATTGCCAGATATTGCTTCATTAAGCCGACAGGAAAAAGAAAATGTCAAGAATATTGTTATACAACAACTTGTCACTCATTATATTAAAAAATTTCTGTTGGATATAGATATGTCTGGAAGGAATATGTCTGTGCTAATATTTGCTATGCTAAGTGAAGTGGACTTATATAAATTGATGGAAAATTTCGGAGGAACTGAAGAAGAAATCCTTTTAATCGAAAATTCCTTAAAGAATATGTATTCACAATTATTTGAGGGAATAGAAGGCATTAATGAAGCTTTATGGCAGAATTTAAAACTAGATATAAATAGCTCTACAATAACAGGCGTAAATTTACAGAGTGTAACAAATGATCAATATATGCAGGTGGCAAATAACCTCATTAAAGTTTATAGTAAAATATCTTCTGGTACAAAATTTTTGGAAACATTGTTAAAAGACTCAAAACAAGTAGCTTTTAATAAGCTAAAATCATTTGAAGACTATGCATATAACTCATTCGAGGCAAATAAATTCCACACAGCTTATGGAGAACTATTTGAATTAAAAGGTCAGATTCAATATCGATTTACTTATGAAAGATATATTCCTATTCAAGAGGGCGAAGATGGCGAATATATCATGAAAATGGTTTATGAGGGCGAGATTGAATATGATAACAACACAGGCAGTAGCGCAAGACCTTACGATGGAGATTATAATGTAACTTTTATAAATATTGGAGATTTTCAAGGATCGTATGAAAAATGCAGTCAATATGTTGATAGAGATTGGAGCGTAGATAATGAAGGTCCTTTCTACGACAAAATCTGGTCAGATGAGGAGCAAAAAGATATTTTTGTTGAAAATCCAGATGGAAGTTATGTAAAACTTGAAAGTGATTTTTACAGATATGTTGGAAATAATGGGTCATATGAAATAAGTGCAATAGAATATGTTGGAAAAGGGAATGGTAACTATAAACAAGCCTTTGAGTATGTAGGCACTGGAGGAACACATAATTATGAAAACATTAAAGATGTTTACGGGAAGCTTGTTAAAAAGGGTGAATCATGGGAAGTTCAATATGAACTTGAAGATGGCACAGCTGTAGAACTTGTTCGAAATGTTAATTTAACAGAAGACTCCGGACAAATATTATCGGAAGAAATTAAACTAATAAGAAAAGAAGATCAAGTTGTCTTATTTGATAGCAAGGAAGAAGGACGGTCAGAATTTTCGCTTATAGGAAGATATACTTATGGGTATAATGATGAAATAATGGACGATAATGTTCAATATCTTATGTCAAATGCTCAACAGCTGAAAGACACACTAAATTATTGGACTACACCGGTGTCAGGAGTAGGCGTTGACGAGATAGTTCTTTGTGAAGGCGTTGAATGGATTAGTGATGATGAATGTGAGTTTATTAATCCAGTTAATGTAGAGCAGGCAAAAGTTGACTTGTATAAAGCTTTTGTTAGGTTAACATTTGACGAAAGTTTATGCACAGATGAGATAAGGTCTCAATTTGGTTCGTATCAAAATTATGTGTTAGAGATTTTAAATAAAAACAGTGTATTCAAAGTTGATGGAAGTTATTATGTTAAATGGGATGGATTCTATAATATTTTACCAGTTGTAAGAGTTGAAACATTCCCATTACAAAAAGCACCAGAAAAAATGATATATGTTGATTTCGGGAACACTTATTCATTCGCAACTACTGAAAATGAAAAAGAGTTTACAAAAACATTTACACAAGTTCAAAGTTGGGATACATTAAGCAAAATAACACTTACTTTCAAAACTACAAGTGGAGAGATTGGTGATTATTCACTTTTGCAAGAAAATCTTTATGTTTATAAAATTAAAGTAGATGATGGTAAAGGTAATGTTTACACCCTTGTTAATGATACGATTGGATTTAAACTTGACGAAACAGCTATTGACAACAATTTTACGACAATAACAAAAGAAAGCCTTGATCCAAATCAGTTCTATGTTTGGGCAAACGGTATTTTCACTATTTTAGCTGATTCAGCAGAATCAATGAAAGAAAATATAATTGAGGTTCAAGGTGTTAAGGCGAGCGAGGACCTAACTAATATTGTTGAAGCATCAACAGAAGTTTTAGCTAATATAAACATAACAAGTGTGAAAGTGCTTGTTAATGGTGAAACAGAAGAAAAGATTATTTCTGTAAATGGCGACGGAGCAGTCTTTGTTCAATCCAACTTAGGGGAGCAGATCTTCGTTGGAGAGATTATTGGAAATGGGACGAATTCTGCTACATTTAAGACAGTTGCTGATGAGAGCAAAGTAACAATCCTTTCTTATACATACAATGTTACGGATGTTCAAAATGGGTATTACCTTGGCACTCTTTCAGGATCAGAGAATTTTATTGAATTCTCAAAAACTAATTTAAACACTTTAAGTGAACTTCCTGCAACAGAAGGTTTGGAAATAGTTTTAGCTGATCAAAATAGGCATATTGTTGTTATTTCTAAGGCAGCATCTGTTGATTTAACGGCAAGTTATGTTGGAGAAGAAACGCCAAGGACACAAACTTTGTATATTGATTTTGTGAAGGATGCGAGTGGGGAAGCGAAAGATATTTCAAGTAAAATTGAAATCCCAACAGATGATGCAATAAAGAGCTTGGTATCTAAAAACCCTTGGCTTGTTACAAGTGGAGCAAGTATTAAAGTCATAAATACAATATTAAAATCTAGTGCGACTGTTATATGGGTATCAAGTGGGGAAGAAAATCCTAGCAAAAATTATGTTATAAATACAGATCATACTAAAAATAGCTTTGTTGAAGATGGTGAAGTTATTAACGGAGACTCTAAGTTTGAATTTACTTATAATGACAGCATAACAGCGCAACAAGCTTTTGCTCAGTTAAAGATTCCTACTAGAAAAGGTTATACATTTGAAGGCTGGTATTCTGATGAAGGACTTTTAAATAAAATCACAGAAGATAACATTTTGAAATTTTTAAATGAAAATGCCAAAAAGACGGAAGTTACAATTTATTCAAAATGGACGATTAACACTTACGAAATTGAAATTAAAGTTGGCGACGAAAATGGAAGCGACGCTGACAGGGGAACATTTGAAGTTGCTGGACAAATATCAAATTCAGGAAATGTTTACACATTTAATTATTTCGAAACAGCAACCATAACAGTTAATGCCAAAGATTATTATGTTTTCAAAGAAGCAAGGCTAATTGATGAAGAAAATGAATATCAAATTCTTCCAAGCGAAGGATCGAGTGTTTTAGTTGAAAACATAGCTGAAGACTACACATTATCGTTGAGATTTAGAGATGTAAATGTAGTTATTAAAACAAATTCTGAAGGAGAATTAAAATCAACAACCTATTCTTATGGGGCTACAGAAATTACTACAAGCAAGGCAAAGGATGTTCTTAGACCTTATACTGACAAGGTTGGTTACTCAATCGCTGACTGGTTCTATATGAAGGGCGAAGAAAAAGTTTCTGTTGGAGAGAAAACTATTAAAGAGTGTATTACAGATATTATCAGTGGAGGCGTAGTAACTGATAATCAAGAATTTGAATTCTTTGCAGAGTGGAAAGCAAATGAATACACTATTAAGCTTTACAACAACACAAATGAATCAGACGAGACATTTATTACAGTAACAGTTACTTACGGACAACCTTTAAGCAGTGCAGTGGGTTACGAAACACCTGTTAACCCAGGATTAAAGCTTTTGAGGTGGGCTTCAAACAGAGATGGCTCTGGAACAAGCTTAACTCCTGATAATAATTACATGATTGCAGGTGCAACAGATCTTTATGCTCAATGGGCACAAGATGTTTATAATCTTGAAATTAATTTAGAGCTTCCTTACGAGCAGGCAGACGGAAATTATTTCATTGAGGAGAAAAATGGAGACAATTGGTCAAAAATATCTTCTGACGGAGAGGGAAGATTTGTTCTTAATTCTTCAAAAGAATACAGAATCACAGCACTCCCTAAAAAAGGATATCACGCAACATTTGAAAGCATTGAAGAAGAAATTACTTTAAGTGCCGAAGGAAACATCGCTACAATTTCTCAAATTAAATCTAATACGGTTGTGACTGTTAGGATTGAGGCAAGCGAGCATACCATAACCATTAAAGGGAATAAGGCACAAATCTCGACTGTTCAGTTAAATGGTATCGATGCCGAAATAACTCAAGTGAATGGAAATTACGAGGTTACAATAAACGCAAAAACAGGCGATTCGATTGTGGTAATAGGAAGCGCTGATGCTGGATACAGTATGGCTTATGAAAGAACTACAGTTAATTCCGGAAATGCGACAATTTCAAATACTGGCAGTTCAGTACGAGTAACAGAGTTTAACGAAGATATAGAGATAACAATTTACGCAACTCCAAACACATATCTTGCAAAGGTTGTCTTTGAAGAAGAGCAAATTGAAAGCGTTACCGCTTTATATGGCTCTGGTGAAAATGTTGCGGGAGGAATTAATGTTACAACTGATGTTGATTTAAAATTAAATATTCTCACTAAGTTTGGATATGAAGGAACAAGTTTGTCAATCGCTGATACTGATGAGGAAATTTTTGTAAACTTTAGCGAAGGAATTTACACAATTTCAGGATTTACAAAAGAATTTACAATAAAAGTTTCGGCTAACCCAATCAAATATTCAATAACGGCAACTCCTTATTCAGTTGATGCAGAAGGCAATATACAATCTCCTGTAAACAATTCGGTAAGCCTTTCAGGAGTTACAGGTGGAAAGGCTGAATACAACAGCGACGTTACTTTTAAAGCAGAAATTGGCGAGTCAGGTTACACATTTATTGGTTGGTATGTTGGAACAACTGTTGTAGAGAATAAAATAACAAATTATGGAACACTTGTAAGTGAAGAAAATCCTTATATCCATACTGTTAAAGGAGAGACAAACTTAATAGGTATATTTAAATATTCTAAATTCTCAGTTAACATCAAAACCGAGGGCAAAGGGACATTTAGTTATAAAGTTAACGATGGAGAGGAGACAAATGGAGTAAGTGGGATTTCTATGACTTTCGTATATGGAGATAAAATTGTGGTTATGCCAACTCCAAGCAAAGGGTATCTATTCAATGGCTGGTGTAATGAAGATGGCTCAGAAATTTTAACTGGCGATGGCATAGAAATTTCTGATGAGGGAATTTTGACTATTACCTTGAAGAAAGACATTAACATTACTGCAAAATTTGTTGCAGGAACAGGAAGATTTGAGGTAAAGAACAAGCTTTATATAAACGGTGTGGCAACAGAGTCGAGTGGAGCAGATTTTGCAAAAGTGTCAGTTGGAACTTTTGACGGAGAAGCATTTACTCCTAATGGAGATGCAACTCAAAATAAAACAGTTAACTTCACAACAGATGTTGATGTTTATATTAGAGTGGAAGTTTATACTGGTTATACATTTGAAGGATTTACATCTCTTCCAACAAGTGGACAAACATCAATAGTTGCTGACAAAGTAAAAGAGTATACAGAAGGAGATGTAAGTTACTACATCTACAAAGTGTCAAGACTTAATAGCGAAAATAATTATGCTCCTTTAATTTCAAAGATTAAAGCAAATGAAAATAGTATAAGATTAAGATTCATAAATGAAGACGGAAGATTTGTTGATGGAGGAAGAATTGATGTTGTAAATTCTTTTGGAGTAATTGTCAGTGGAAACTATTCATCAAATGTTAAAGTTGTTGCAATCACTGGAACAACTGTTACATTAACAGCTTATGCAAGACTTGGATTTATGATAGGTTCAGTTACTTGGGAGGGGGCAGAAGTAAATAACACATTTGATCCTGCAACAGGTTTCACATCATCAGTAACATTTACGATTTCAGAATTTGAAGATGGTTTAGAGATAAGGATACCTCTTATTGCTGAAACATACAGTGTTGAATTATATAATGGAGAAGTAAAAATTGGAGAAACAATTACAGGCGTAAAGGCTGGAAGTGAATTATCACTCGGTGAAGTGACTACTAGCGTAATTAAAGGATTAGTGAGACAAGGGTATGCTTTACTTGGATTCTATGCATATCAAAATGCTGGTGGAAGAATGTATATTGACGGACAAGCAAATGTAAGTGTGTCTTGGGCAGAAAACGGATATGTTTGGAATGGTGAAGAGTATGTCGCTACATCAAATTATGATCCAAGTACGAAAACATTTAAGCTTTATGCAGGATGGGAAAGGTTAAAAACGGCTATCAAGCTTTCTACAACACCTATTACTATAAAAGATGAAGCACCAACAGTTTCTGCACAGGTTGTTATTACGAGTTTAAATAACACAAATTCGTGGCTCGACATAAATGATGTTTTCTATGCTGATATTTTATACGGAGCAGACATCACAATCAAAGCGCCGGTCTATAAAGATTATAAATTCCACTCTTGGATAATAACTCTTGACGGAGTGGTGCAAGAGCCAATAAGAAGCGAAACATACTTCATTAAAGGTGGCTTTAACTGCAAAAATGTTGAAATCAAGGCTACTTATAAAGCAAAAATAGCTTTGGATAAAGCGGTTGGAGGATTTGTTTCACTTAGCCAAGGCGAAGTAGTTTTGGGTGGAGGAGAGGAAGATTATCTCTTCACAGATCAGTCCTTCACATTAACTGCAACAGCTTATAATGGTTACGGCTTTAAGGGTTGGTACAACAAGGTTACGGGAGAGCTTTTAAGCGAAGATAGTTCATATGTATATGTTCCATCTGAATCAGGGTTAAGCCCAATGTGGATCCAAGGAAGGTTTGTTGGAGATTTAGTAACCTTTAAGATAGGCGAATATGACAACACTTATGGTAAAGTGGAGAATGTATACTACGAAGGCGAAGCAATGCCTACTGAAGGATTTAATGCTTACGTTGGAGATGTTGTTGAAATTTTGGTATCTATTCATAAAGATGAAAACAGGAACTTTGGTGTTGCTTGGAATTATTCAAATATTTCTTATGTGAGAGATGAAGGTGATTTTAAGGTTTACCAATATACTATATCAGGAAATGATGTATCAGAAAATACTGTTACAGTAGTACCAAGTTTCACGGAAAGAGTTATTAAAGTGAAATTCGATATTAAGCTGGGTTCAAGTTCAGAATACATTAAGGCGGGAGAAGTGACTTCCGAGGGAATGAAAAACAATGAAGTTGAGTTATCGTATGGACAACCACTCGTTGTTGGAATAAAGGTTAATGTAAATTACAAACTCAAATCCATTCATCTTAATGGGGCTTCAGTGATGGAATATTTCTCTAACGGTAAATTAACAATTCCTTCTGGAAAATTCTTCACAACAATAATTGGGGGAGGAAATTTCGTTGTTCAAATCATCTTTGAAGAAGATCTTTGGATACAAAGCCAAGATTTGCCTCTAAATCTGCCAGGAATGGGAACTAAAGACCAACCATACTTAATTTCAACGGCAGAGGATCTTGCATTTATTGCTTATCAGATTAATGTAAACAAAAGTTCTGAATACGCAAATGCAAATTATATGTTATTAAACGACGTTGACCTTTATGGAAAATTCTGGTCTCCAATAGGAACGGAAGAAAATCCATTCAATGGTAACTTTAATTTTGCAGGTTACAAAGTATTTGGTATTACAGTTGAGGAAAAGAGTGCCCAAATTCAAACAAAATATGGTGGTCTTTTCGGTGTGACAGGAGATAAAGCAGTGTTTGTTGAAAACAACAATGCAATTCTCGCAATTGCTATAGCAATACCAGTTGCAGTAGTTTTGATAGCAATAATTGTAATTATTCTTCTTGTTATTAAGAAAAGGAGAAGAAAGAAGCTTGAAGAACTTGCAAACAGTTAATAGCATAAATATAAAAGAAGATAGATAGTCTTATCTATCTTTTTTTAATAAAAAAAAGTAAAAAAAATAAAAAAAACAGTTGACAAGGTGTGAGTGATTGTGGTAATATAACAATGCTAACGCGAAAGCGAAGGCAAGATCATTGAAAATTGAATAGTTACAAAGACAAGATTT
>CALVMJ010000008.1 GCA_944345365.1 uncultured Clostridia bacterium
TTCTTACTACGCTCGTAGGTTCAAAAAAAGAACTCGATTGAGTTCTTCTACTGGCTCCCCAGGTAGGATTCGAACCTTTTGCGAACCTAGAAGAACCCAAAGGGAAGTGGTGCGTGGTTCTTACTACGCTCGTAGGTTCAAAAAAAGAACTCGATTGAGTTCTTCTACTGGCTCCCCAGGTAGGATTCGAACCTTTTGCGAACCTAGAAGAACCCAAAGGGAAGTGGTGCGTGGTTCTTACTACGCTCGTAGGTTCAAAAAAAGAACTCGATTGAGTTCTTCTACTGGCTCCCCAGGTAGGATTCGAACCTACGACCTATCGGTTAACAGCCGAGTGCTCCACCACTGAGCTACTGGGGATCGTTGAATAGTCAAATACTGTTAATTGGGGAAAAGTATTTAACTGTTCAATCTATGTGTTATCACACATTAATTAATAACTGCACTACAGTTAGGAGGGAGGTATAACTGTATGCTTAGTTATATTAGCAAAAAGTAAATCAAAAGTCAACAAAAAATTTAAAAAAATTAAAAATTATTTGCTTTCTTCAATATCCTTTATCTGCTCTTGCAATTGATTATAATCTTCTTGCAATTTGTCTAGCTTTTGGTTTAAAGAAATTAATACAAAAGATTCGACTATGGCAATTATCACTAAAAGAGCTATTGCCACAATCATTGAAAATTTAATTATTTTTCTTTTTCTTTCTTCCACTTACAAAAACACCAAACCTTTTTAGAATGTTTACAATAAAAGTATAGCATTTATCAACAAGTTTTGCAAACATTTTTCCAAATGAAAGGCGCTGAATAATTAGGCCACCTATAAAAGCCAAGATGCAAAAAAATCTTATTTGTCCAAAGTTTAATAGCAGATTGCTCTTTGAAAATATGAAAAACATTAAAATTGTTGATAAAAAATAAAGAATATGTTTTGTAATGTTATTTTTCTTAAAAAAACAATTTATTAAAATTGCAAAATCAAAAATAAAGCCTGCTAAAACGCCAATAAAAAATAAAAACAAAAAAGTTGTTGGTTGAGAAGATGTTTCATAAAGCATTATTTAAATATCCTTTTTAGCAAGGGTTGTTTTTCGGTCTTTTTTGAAAACTTGATGTTTGAAAAAAGTCCATAAAGACAAACTTCCGTATTTTCAATGTCCAGTTTTTTTACCTCTATTTCGTTGCCGGAAAAGATAATTATTCCTGTTTCAGTTTGAATTACTGCTTGTGTTGGAATGCTTGAAAGCACTTTTTTTGCGCCCTTAATAATAACGCTCTTTTCATTTTCGATTGAAATATATTGTTGCATATTTTCTCCTTTTTATATTTTACTGAAATTTTTAATAAAAAATGATAATAATTTTGAAATTTAATCTTTTTGTGTTATTCTTGGAATGGGAGATGGTTACATTTTAATGTAATCTGAAAAAAGAATGGAAAAAATTGAAATAAAGATTAAAAAGAGTGAAAAAATAAGCAATGTTTTATTAAGTTACGGTTTTTCTTATAATAATATAAACAAACTTTTCAGAAACAAGGATATAAGGGTGGACAATCAAAAGATAACTGACGACACTTTTGTCTTTCCGGGTCAGAGCTTGGTTGTTTTTTCGCCTACTGCTCCTTCAAAAAGGTTTGAGATTATATTTGAAGATGAAAATGTTTTTGTGGTAAACAAACTATCTGGTATTGAGGTTGAGGGAGATGATGGCTTAGAAGGCAAAATTAATGGGGCTATTGCCGTTCATCGTTTGGACAGAAACACCGAAGGGCTTTTGGTTATGGCAAAAAATAAAAATGCAGAGAGGGAGCTTTTAAGTGCAATAAAGAGGCAGATGTTTGAAAAAAAATATTTGGCGGAGGTTGTTGGAAAAACAGATTTTGTTGGACAAAAATACACTGCATATTTGCTTAAAGATGCAAAAAAATCGTTGGTAAAAATTTTTAATAACTTTGTCCAAGGCTCATCAAAAATAGAAACCATATTTAAAACCATAAGACAGGGGCAAGAGACAAGCATAGTTGAGGCAAAGTTAATTACAGGGAAGACTCATCAAATCCGTGCACATTTGGCTTTTTTAGGTCATGCAATAATTGGCGATGGAAAATATGGAAAAAATGAAGATAATAAAAAATTTAAAGAAAAAACACAAAAATTACATTGCTATTACTTAAAATTAAATGGGTTAAAAGGAAATATGGAATATTTAAATGGTAAAGAATTTATTTTGTTGCCAAAGTGGTGTAAATCCATTAATTAATAATTTTACAACAATTTTAGACAAATTATTTTTTTAGTTTATTTTATTTGATAAAATAAAGTAAAAAGTGCTAAAATAAATACATATGAAAATAAAAACAAAAAATATTCTAATGAAATTTTTCGCAGGCTTTGGGGTTGCCATGCTCTTTGCTGGCGTTTTTGTTTTTAGCGCTTGTTCAAAGCAAAGCCAAAAGGGAAATTTTAATAAAGATGAAATATATGTTTCCGTCGGACAAGTTTTTGATTTAACAGATTATTATGAAGGTGAAACAGAGGGACTGGGATTTTTAATAGAAGATGAAACGTATGTTCAAAAAACAGAAAACGGTTTTAAAGCCCTTGCAAGTGGATCCACATACATTTTTGCAGAGTACTATGGGCAGAAAAGCGATTATATTTTAGTAAACATTAAGTACGAATTTTTGTCGCCATTAAACATCGCCGTTTCGGAGCAAGGAGTGATTACTTGGGATGAGGTTACTTTTAGTGGACAAGAGGAAAAAGCAACATATCAGATTGAGGTTAAGGGAGAAGATTTTGAGCAGATTATAGATTGTCAGACAAATTCTTATCAACTTGCTGACAAAGGTGTTTATGAGGTAAGGGTAAAAGCCAATCAAACAGACAAGGTTGACGAGTCTCGTTGGAGCGAATGGGTGACACTGTATTATCTTGCAATGGAGCCGGTTAAGAACATTAAGTTCACAGCAAACAAAAACTTTGAAAATGTTAAAGGAATTTTAACCTGGGATAATGTTGAGGGAGCAAGAGCAAGTTACAATGTTTTGATAAATAATGTTTTGTTTGAAACAAATTTGCCATCGTTAGAAATTGATTTGAGCAAACTTGATGCAAATAGAGTGAGTATTATTGTTGAAAGTGTGGACGTTTTGGGGAATAAAAAAAGCACGAAATCAGAGGAATTTCAAGTGGAAAAACTAAGTGTGCCAAAAATAACCTACAAAAACGGACTTATTAGCTGGACAGAAGTTACAGGGGCTTCAAGTTATATCCTTAGATATGAAAATTTGGAAGATGGAAGTTATAAAGAGGTTACCACTGCAAAAACTTATTCAAATCTTCCTGAGGCAAAGGAAGGGGAATATAGAGTTTTTGTTCAGGCCGTTGCAGAAGATGTGGCTATTTGCAACAGCAACGTTGCAAGATTTTCACAGACAGCCATTAAATTAAGTTCTCCTGTCTTAGAGTTTTCCAAAGACGGTAATGAAGTTACCGTAACTGTATTGACGCAATCCGATTACATAAAAGATTTTGAGCTTAGTTTTAATGATGAGGTCTTTAATCTAACGGCCGATCAAAGTTATGAAGAGGGTTTTAAGGCAGTAAAAACTTTTACTCTTTCAGAAGCAGGAACATACAAATTCAATGCAATATCTTTGCCGAAAATCGAAGATAGTGAGATTGTTGGTATAAACGGAAATAAAAACATCGTTACATCTGATGAGGGAAACGAAATAATTATTTACAAACTTGATGTTGCAGAAAACTTTTCGCACAGTGTTGATGAAAATGGAAACTCGATTTTGACATTTGATAATATTAAAAATGCCGAGACTTTTTATGTTGAGGTTAATGGAATTAATATTTCAGATGTGGTTATTAATGTCGCAGAGAATACAACTCTAAACCTAGGGGAGCTTGACAGAGAATTATTTGAAATTGCCGATGGAGAAAGCGTTGAGTTTAATGTCATTGCAAACAGGAATGAAGAAGGTAATACCATTTCATCTAATTTCAAAAAGACGATAAAAGTACTTTCCTCTCCTCATCTAGAAATTTTTGGTGGTGAGGATATAGGAAGCCAGGTTTACAGCTGGCAGGCTGTTGAAGGTGCTAAATACAGATATGAAATTTACGAAACAGAAAACAGTTTGTTTAATATAGATGGGGTTAGTCCTCAAATATTGGAAACAACCAACAGCCATACAAAAAATCTTGAAGAGGGATTTTATGTAATCAGGGTTTATTCATTGTCAAAGGATTTAAATGAATATATTGATAGTAATGGGTATTCGGAAGATAGATTCATTGTTTCCAAAAAATTTTCAAATCCTTTAATCAAAGACTTCTATTTATCTAATGACGGCACTGCGTATGAAATTAGTTTTAGTGTTTCACTGACAGAATCAGAGGGAATTAACAGATATTATGAAATCTATGTTGATGCCGGCCTTGGGGAAGAATTAATTGCAAGTGCAGAGGTTATTGGAGAGGATATTATATATAAATTCTCGCCAGAATATGATTTTTCAAGTGGAAACAGCGTAATAAAAATCAGGACAATTTGCAAAGATGCAGAGCTTTCAAAAATCTACACTCCTTCCGATTATAGCAGTTTATATATAGAGAGATTGCCACAAATAAATGAAGATGACATAGTTGTTGACGAAAATCAGGTGCTGACAATTAATCTCAAGGAAAATGCAAATGCAGTTGTATTTGAAAAAGACGGACAAATCCTGGTTGATGATGGGGTTGAAAGTCAGGCGATTGATCTTTTGGGCTATGTGGGAAGTTTTGGAATAAGGGCATATTACAAAGAATACAGGACATATTCTCAGCCTTTCACAAATGCAAACATATATCTTCAAGGGCCAGTGAAGGAAATTTTGTTTGAAAGAGAGCAGGCACCTAGAAATTTTGTTTATCAAAACGAAATGATATATTTTGATCACAATGGTAAGGCAACAAATTATGTGCTAGACATGAACATAAAAACTTTAAATGACCAAAAGGGAAAAGCTTGGCGATGTGTGATAAATGAAAAAGAGCTTGTCCTTGACAAGTTAAAAGAAATATTTGCAGATGACATCGAATTTTTAACTTACTATTCACAAAAAACTGAATTAAATTTAGGATTATATGCAGATATTAATCAGTTTATAGAGGGAAAATATTACTTACCTTCAATAAACTCCACAGCCAGTGATGGTGTAGCAAGGATAACAATAACTCAACTTGCAAGAGTGGAAGATTTGGATTTTGACAAGCAAAAAAATTCGCTTGTGTGGACTTCTTCAAACCCAACTTCCACTGTCTATGAAATATATTACAACGGAGAATTTAGAGAGAGTATTTCAAGTCCTGTTTCCACAAATGGGGATATTAAAAATTATGAATATTCATTGGCTTGGCTTTTAGCAGAGGGTGGAGAAACGCATTCCTTTTATGTTAAGGCAAAAAAACAAGACTCTCTTGCTTCAACTAATTCAACAAAGGTTTTGATTACAAAACTTATGCCATTAAATGAAGTTTTATTGTCGCCTGATCTTGGCGAGGGAAAATATTATATTAAATGGAAAGTCGAAGAAAGTCAGTTAAACTTTATAGATAAGGTTAATGTAAATGGATTTGAGTATAATTTAAGTGATGCTTCACAGTTTTTAATAGAAGATAATGTTAACCAGATATCAATATTCTTAGTTGCAAGAGATAGTTTCAACGAAGGGAATCAAAGAAAGGTTTTTCTAAATAGTGATACATCAAATTTTACAATCAAAAAAGCAATACCAGTAGATTATAATTCCAATTTAAGCGCGGTTGATAATTTTTTAGAATGGGAACCTTATCTAAAAGAAGGAAGTGAATTGGAAGGAGTTGAAAATTTTGATTATTCCATTTATTCAAATATTTTGAGATATATGATTTCGTCAGAAATGCTTATAGATGGCGAGACTATAGTTTATTACAAAGATATTTCGGGCTTGGAAAGTTTGTCGCCAAATGGAAAAAATAAATTTTCACTTAATGATGAGTTTTTTAAACAGTTTTCTTCCGGAGAAATTAAAATAAATGTCTTTGCTTATTTGAAAGAGTATATTGTCAACAGTAATGATACGGTTTTATATTGTTTTAACAAGATTAATTCAAGTGAATTAATAGTAAAAAAATTGCCAGCTGTGAGCAGTGTTTCGTATTCATTTAAGACACAAGACCAATCTTCCAGCATTGATGAAGAAAAATTAAGAAAGGTGAGAATCGCTTGGAATTTTGGGGAAGATATTGCAGATGTAACTTTTGAAGTTGTCTTTAATTATTCAGACTCTTCAAGTCAGTTTACTACGAGTGAAAAGTTTATTGATGTAGATCAAGGGTTATTTACGACTGACTTAAAAATCAGTATAAGAGCAAAATCGCCGACAAATATTAGTGGAGAAGAAATAGTTTCAAGGCCTACGGTTGCTTCTGTTCCTGAAATTATGCTTAGTGATGACGGAGAATTAAATATACAAAGCGACAACATCATAGATGAGTATTTGATCGAAATAAAGATAGATGAAAGTGTTTATACTCTTAGGACCTCACAGAAAAATGTCAATATCTTAAATTACTACAAAGGGCATATTTTAGGCAAGGAATTGTTTGAAAGCGAAGTTAAGGTTATAGTTATTGGAAGGGAGGAAGTCTTTGCCTCAAAAGAAGCTGTGATTTTAAAGAATTCTCTTGGAAGCGGAGCAGTAGAGTTTTTTGGAAATAGCATACTATTAAGCAATCAAGAAGCCGATTCAGTGACGATTATTTATGATAATGGCGAGGGAAAGCAAGAGATCAGCATCTTAGGAAAAACAAATTTATATGTTTATAATAACCCTTTGGATCCAAGGTTTAAATTTATGTTTAGCCAGCAAGCCCTTTCAAACCACGAAATAGAAAGTTTAGAAGGTTATACATATAAAGAAGTTTTCGTTTTTGATATTCCTTTAAACTTGAATGGTAAATTCACTTATTATTTTGAAAAAGAGGGAGTTTTAAGCTCTTGGTTTGATCAGGCGTTAGAAGAAAATTATCAATCCTTAATTATTAATAAACTTGAAAACATTGATGAAATTTTCTTTAATATTGATAATGATACAAACAATGTTTCAGCCTTTGCTTCAAATACTGCGAACACAATCAACTCTCTTGGCATCAGAATTTATGAGATAAAACAGGGGCAAAGAGATTTGGTGGCGATGATTACTTCAACCGAAAACCTAATTCCAGTTTGGGAGATTGAGAATATTCTTGATGGTCTTAATTTGGGAGAATATGAATTTGAGGTTGTCTCTCTTACTGAAAACGACCGAGAATTAAAAACGGTTGGGCTTTGCGAGGTTTATGCGATTAAATTTATTAAAAAAGGAAATGAAATTTCAAGCGCCAGAATTGACAATTCTGGATACTTGACTTGGAACGACAATGGAGAAGGCCCATACACAGTGGTAAATGGGCTTGATAAATATATCGTTTCAGAAAAATATTTTGACATACGATTGCTTGGCCAGGCCACTACACAAGAATTTATGATTTTTGCAATGGGAAACATTCCTTATGGGGCAATGGGAGAGAAAGACGGGGCTTTAAGTTCAATTGATTGCGATAAAACATTCATTTCACCTTCTACCCCATCTAGCTTTACGCTTAATAATTTACAATTCACACAGGACTGCATAAGCAACTACCTTTCACAAGATGGTGTTATTTCTTTTGAATCTTATGATAGTCAGGATATTTTGGTTTATGCCAAAGTGGAAGATTTAATTGTTAATGTCCCAATTTTTAGGACAATTGAAAGAGATGGAAAATTTGTTTATCAAATCAGAGAGATTACATTAATAGAGCTTTTTGATGAGTTTATAACAAACAACGAAAAATTAGAAGTTGAATTTTCTTTAACGATTCCAGGGAAAATAAAAACAACAAGTATGCCATACTCTTTGGATTTAAGAAAAAATTACAATGATTTTAATGCCGTTTTGGAGCAATTTAAAGATGGAACATTTATGGGAGAATATATTAATTACACTTCATCTTTAAGCGAACCTATCAACAAGGCAAATCTAAGGGTTTATAACGAACAAAATGATTTATTGTTTGACGATGTCGTTGAAGCTTTAAATGGTTTTTGGGTGAGTGAGAGTGAAATTTTATCAAAAGGATTTTATAAGGAAAAACCTTTGACTGATCCATCGGCTGAAATTACTAGTGTCAATATGATAGATATTTTATCAATACTAAACGGAATCTCGATGCAAAACGGAGAAACTTACTTTGTTAATGTTGCACCAATTCACATTAATGAGGGTGAGCCAATTCAGTTTGCTTGGTTGCCAAGCTTGTCCTATACAAGACTTAACGCACCAGAAAATTTAGCTGTTTCTGATTATGGAGAAAATATAATTTGGACAGACGAAGACGAGGATTTAAACTTATATCAGTATAGACTAACAAAAAGAGAAAAATCTTTGGGAGGAGTTGAATATCTTTATATTTCCAAAGACAAAAAATTTGTTAATGCTGAATCATTTTTATCAGGTAAGAGTTATGACATTGAACTTGTTGGAGTGAGTGACAAGGCGGGATTTATTTATTCGCTTCCATTAACACTTGAAAATGTCAAGAGAAACAATGCCATCAATCAATCAAATGTAAATTTGGAAAACGGAACACTGAAATTAAGTTGGAATGCCCAGGGGCTTACAGAGGAAGAAAAAACTTTATTAAATTTTGGCGAAAACGAAGTTGTAAATGCAACTATTGAAAAGATTTTTGAAGAAGGAAACTTTATAAAAATTTTGGAATTAATAGAATTTAGTAATTATTATTTTCCAAGTTTAAGTGAGCTTAGCTTAGATGTTGCAAAAAGAGTTTTAAACACTGTTTACTTATATCCGTTTTCTTTTAGCTTAAATTCAATTAATAGTGAAATAGTGGATTTACGATTTGTGTTAGAAAATGACAAGGAGTATTCAATCAGTGTCAAGGCAATAGACCTTTTGCGAAGAATTGACGCCAAGTATACGAGCATTCTCATAAATTTAAGAATGAAACTTTCGCCTGAGTATTTGGAGTTTAACAAGCTTTTGGCATTTGAAACTCTTCTTAAAAATCAAACATATTTTAATGGAATACCAAATAACCAAATTCTGTTTGACGAAATTGACGGTGGCGATGCAGAAAAAATTGTTGCAGGTAAATATGTTTTGTATGCAAAGCAAAGAGGCAATTCTTCAAATTTAACCCTTCAATCAGATTACAGCAAAATTTTGCAAGAAGCAGAAGTTTTGCCAGCTCCGATTATGAAAACACACAAAAAAGATGTGCAAAATTCTAACGGCGAAGTTATCAGAAGTGATTATTACTTAAAATTCAAGCCTGTATATGACATTTCGGGAAACATAAAAAATGATTATGTTCTAAGGTTAAAATCAAACTATTTTATTTATCCAAGTATTGATCTTCAAATACAAAAAGGACCTGAAGGGTGGAAAATTTCTTTAAACGAACAAGAAGTTGCTCTTACAGTTGACGACAAGGGTTTTGTAAGCATTTTAATGAAGTCAAACCAAACTCAAAAAGGCCTTGATTATTTAACCCAGTTTGATGAATGTTCCTACAACGCAAGTGTGTATGCAAAAGGCACAGATAATCAATTTAACAGCAAGAGTGATATAATAAAGATTGCATATCTTAAACAAAAAGAACTTTCTGTTTTAAATGGTGAGATAAGTTGGGCTGTTTATAATTTGCAAGGAGAGTCTTTTAATACAAGAGTTATATCTCAACCACAGAATACAGGTCTTTACAATGTTGAAGTTGTTTCTGCAAGAGAGGGAGGAAGATACCTGCCTGAAAATGCGGGGGCATATAATTTCATCTCCTTTATGACTTTGGGCAGAGTAAATGCTTTTGAAATGTTTATAGATAGCGACATATATATGATTGAAAATATTTTCAAGCTTTATCAACCTTCGCTTTTAACTAGTGATGGGCAAATTCAAATTAATGACAATTCTAACAATAATTTTATTGTTGGTGATGATTATGCTAGAAAATACAGAATCCATAACAATGCTAGCGGAAGTCTTTATTTAATAACAGATGAAATGGAAACGAAAGCTTATTATCAAGCAGGGCTTAATTCTTATTCTACCGAATTCTTGCAATATAAAATGACAGAGCAAAATGCATCTATTTTCTATGTGGAAAATGTTGGAATAAGCGATAGTCTTAACTTTAACTACGATAAGATTGACAGTTCTTTGGGAAATGTTAAACTTGGAAAATTGCAGTCAAATGAAAATGGAAAAATTTATTTAAGATCAGCAACATCTTCAATTTCAGCTCAAATGCTTGAAAGCACAGAAATAAGCATAGATGAAGAAGGAAATTTTGCTTGGAATCCAGTGGAAAAGAGCAATGCCTTAAAGTCACAATTAAAAAACGAACCAAATAAATTAATCGTCTATACAGTGACAGTGGAGCATTACAGAAAGACTAGCACTTCATCTGGCATAAAATATGTTTTAGATGAAGGATTGACACAGATTCTTTATACCGAAAACACAAAACTTTCTTCCGATATTATTCAGGTTGAAAATGATGGAATAACCCGTTACTATAAGATTAAAGTTCAAGCTATGCTTTATGCTTTAAATGGCGGTGGTGAAAGCATATTGACGGTAGAAGGGAAAAGATTATATAAGCTTGAAAATGAAAAGTACTTAAATGAAGACTACATATTAAGAAGCGAAAACATCTCTAACAGTGATAATCCTGTTGAAAGGACAAAGTCAGTAAGTGATCCTAGAATTGAAGATGGTAAGATCAAGTGGGATTATTATGATAATTCTGACGATATCAAGTTTATTGTCTATTATTCAAAGACAAGTGCTGGAACAACTAAAAATATTTTGCAAGGTTCGCTTAGCAGAATTGTGAATGAGGTTACCTTTGACTGTGAGCAAGAATTACAAGCAAATGTGCCATATTATTTTTGGGTAAAAGCAGTTGACCTAAACAGAGTTGAAGTGGGATCTGTTTCTCAAAGATTTGAAAGTGAGTTCTATAAACTTCCGACATTTGAAAAGAGCGATATCAATATTTTGGATAATGTAGATAATGGAGTAACTCAATTTAATTTAGATTTTTCTTCCTATAAAAATAGGATCAATACATTAAATGGAAGCAAAAATTATTTTAAGCTTAAAGTGTTGTTAAAAGAGCCCGGAGGTGTTGCTACCGAAATAATTTTAAACCCAGAAGAAAATATGCAAGTTATAGCAAGAGTTGAAACTGGCGTAAATGATCCTGATGGCAAGACAATTTACATACCAAGCGGGGAACTAGATGTTTGTGTTAGGGCAATGTCAAAGGATAACTCTAAGGTTTTAAATGCACAAGAGTCCGAGTGGTTTGGTTATTCTCAGCTTTCTTGGTCAGAAGAAGATACCATTGTCTTTAACGAGCAGTCACAAAGCTTTGAGTGGACTTATGGAAAGCAGACAACCTATGAAGTAGCAGTTGGAACACAATATTTTAACCTTGTAGAAGGTGAATATATTTTACAGGGTGAAATTCAGCAAGGACAGCAATTAACTATCATTCAAAGAAACGATGAATGGACAAGCATTAAACTCTTGGGAGATAATGAAACAATAAATTATGTTAAGACTCAAGACTTGGTTGAAAGTATTTCCTACAAAGATGCAACAGGGATAACCTATGATTTTGTTGTAACAACTGTTCAAAAGATCTCGGAAACCCAAACGACTATCACAGAAAACATTGTTACAAGAACTTATTCAAATTTGTCAAAACAGTCATTCACGCCAACTCTTAACGGAAAGATAACTAGTGTTTCTGTCAGGTTAAGGAAAGGAGAAAACTCCTTTGTTTCTGATCCTTTACTTCAAGGGTTTGAAGATGGTCTTGAACTTAGGTTGTTTACAAGTGGAGAAGGGACAAAAGAAAATCCTTACATAATTGAAAATGAGCAAGATTTCCAAAAAATTAATATTAGAGCAGTTAAAGAGGATTATTTGATCTCCTACGATGAGCACATAATCGAGAAAAAGACCAACAAACTCACATCAATAGTTACAAACACCGATAAGGGGACAAAAAGCGTTGAAGATTCAGGAAGGGAATATTATTTTAGACAAAATAGCGACCTTCTGCTTGATATTGAAAATATGGTAACAGTTCCTTTTGGTGGAATTTATGACGGGCAGAACTTTAAGATTAGCCTTAGTTGCGAAGAGTCATTTGATTATTCAAAAAATGTGAATTACAAAGAGGGGAATATCGATTTTGAAAAAGGATTTTCTGTGTTTAAAACAACTCTTGAAGGTGCAATTTTAAAAAATCTTTCTTTGAGTGCAAGCTATGTTTTTGATCAGCAACAAAACTTCATTTTTGCTGGATTAGTTCTTGAAAACAATGGTTTAATTGAAAATGTTAAGCTAGAAAGCTTTGACTTTGATTTTGCCGAAGCGCTTGTTGATGGTAAAACCCTTGCTATCGGTGGGATTGTTGGTATAAATAACGGAAAAATCTCAAATTGTCATAACCATGCAAACATAAGCCTATCTAACAATTACTCTGGGCAACAAGAATCAAAAATTTTGCTTTCTGGAATAGTTTTTCAAAACAAAGGGGAAATTTTTAAAGCCACAAATATTAACGATATAATCGTTGATTTTAGCTCGCCAAATAATCTAGATGTTGCAGTTGGTGGCATAGCAACCATTAATAGTGCTGGAAAAATAGATTTGTGTGGAAATGAAGGAAGCATCAATCTTTCAAAGAGGAATGGAGTTATATCAAAAGCAGGAGGTATTGTTGCATACACCTCTTATGGAGAAATTGTATACTCTTGGAACAATGGAGTGATTAACGCAACAAGAGGTGGAGGCATTGCTTACACATTTGATTCAAATAAATTAGAAAACTCTCTTGCCTACGGATTGGTTAATGGTGGTGTGAATAAGATTTTCTTTGGAACTGCCACGGAAATTAATTCGAGCAATAACTACACATATTCCTCTTATGTGGATTCTTACGGAATGTCATTCTTGACTAGGTCGGAAGACTTTGAAATAGTTCATTCAGAGGCTGGATATAAAATTGTTGTTAAATATAACAACAGCTTATCTTACACGATTGATGTAGCGAGCATATAGAAGCAAAAATGAGAGTATAATATAGATAAATGAAAAAAGCATTTGTTATAACAATGGTTTTATTTATGAGTTTGATGGTTGTGGGGTGCAAAAAGCCTGTCACAAAGCCATCAAACTCTTTCTCTTTACAAATGGCTATAAGTGAATTTGGTGGAGTGAGTCAAACGGTAAGTCTGCCAACTTTTTCAAAACAACTTTTGGGTGAATATGATGAGGAAGAGATTGAAAAATATATCTTTAAGTTAAAAAGCGAAATAGAAAACAAGCTTTACAATTCCTATTATCTTAAATATTGGTTTAAATATCTTGAAAATCCCAAAGTTGAATATATAATAGGAGGGGGTTTGGTGGATTTTATTCCTCCTGCTTATAACAAAGAAGAAGATTTAATTTATTTTTCTTTTAATTTCTTGACCCCGTCTGCTTGGAGCTACTATAATCCATCAACATCAACAAGTTCTGTTCAGAGTGAGGAAGAAATTGCATTTATAACAAAAACATCATCTCAATCTACTTTTCCATTTTCTGGTAAAGATTCCCAAGGGAACATCATAGCCGATTTTTACATTGACTTTGTCGATAAAATTTATTTCCAAAACTTTTCAAAAAACTTGAAAAGAGATAATATAAAATTTTCTTATATCTACACTTCGCCATACAAAAGGACGCACTCAAACGCAGATATGAAATGGGAAGATGAAAAAGGTGTAAACCATTTATGGGTGAAAAGCAAAGAAAGCCTAAATAACGAAAGTAAAATTGAAATATGGTATTTGCAGGCAGATCAAAAGTGGTGGTATCTTGCCAGCTTGGTTGGGATCTTAATTTTGGGAGTGTTTGTTTTCTTATTCTTATATCTAAAATCAAAAATAAAAAAAGAAAGTGTATAAAACATATATAAAAGTAGTAAAAATTTGGTTTATGCTAGGTTTTTTATTTTATTTGTGTTATAATTATTAAATGAAAAAGATATGGATAGGAAAAGAGAATGCCACATTCCAGCAATTATTGGCAATAAAAAATAACAGAAACAAAAGAGCTCAGCTTAAATTGTTTTTTGTGGAAGGGGTACAAAATATTAAAGAAGCTATATTGCACAATTGGGTAATACATGCTTTTATATACTCAAAAAAAACAAACTTGTCAAATTGGGCCAAAGGAATCATATCTCTTGCAGAAATTAATTATATTATAGATGAACCCTTAATGAATAAATTGAGTGATAAGTCTAATAAAAGTGAGATATTGGCTGTAATAAAAATTAAAGATCAAGAAGAAATAATATTGCCAGAAAACCCAGTTTATGTGTTATTAGACAGGCCTTCAAAGAAAGGAAATTTCGGGACAATAATCAGAAGTTGCGATGCATTAAAAGTTGATCAAATATTTTATTCTGGACATAGTGTGGATATATATGATCATGAAGTAATTACAGCATCGATGGGATCTTTTTTTAAAATGCCTATAAAATTTATAAAATCAAATGATGAGTTTTTGGATTTAGTTGATACTCTTAAAAATAAATATAGTATACAAATTGTTGCGACATCATTACAAGCAGAAAAAGAATTAATGGATTGTGATTTTAAAAAACCCACAATGCTTTTAATAGGAAACGAAGCAAGTGGTTTATGTAGATTCTATTATGAAAATGTGAGTGAATCTGTAATAATAAAAATGAGAGAGGGAATTGATTCTTTAAATGTTGCTTGTGCAACAACTGTATGCTTATATGAAATAGATAGGCAAAGATCAAAAATTTATTTAGATTAGTATAAGCTACTTTAAGATGTCATGAAAGATAAACAAAAAAACAAAAAAATAAATCGCTTTAATATCAGTTTTTTAGCTGTATTATAAAATTTAATTAATCTACTCTTTATAGGCTGGAATAATTAATTTTGTTTAATTATCCAGCCTTATTTTTTTATTTATATGTGAAAAAATATTGTAATTTATGGGTAAAAATGATATACTAAAATGTAATTTATAGTAAAAGGAAAAATTATGACAAACGATAAGATAAGAAATATTGCGATAATCGCCCATGTAGATCATGGCAAAACTTCACTTGTTAATGAAATGCTTAAACAGGGAAATGTTTTTAGAGATAATCAAGTTGTTGAAGACAGGGTTATGGACTCAAATGACTTGGAAAAAGAAAGGGGCATTACAATTTTGGCAAAGAATGCTTCTTGCGTTTTTAATGGGGTTAAAATTAATGTTGTAGATACACCAGGTCACGCAGATTTTGGGGGAGAAGTTGAAAGAGTTTTGAAAATGGTTGATGGGGTCCTTCTTGTGGTTGACGCCTATGAGGGACCAATGCCACAAACCAGATTTGTGCTTGAAAAAGCCTTGGCGCTTGGACACAAAGTTATTGTAGTCGTGAACAAGATTGACAAGCCAGACGCAAGAATTAAAGAGGTTATTGACGAGGTTTTGGAGTTGTTTTTAGAGCTAGATGCAAACGAGGAGCAACTAAATTCTCCATTTGTTTTTTGTTCGGCAAGAAAGGGAATTGCTTCAACTGACTACAACAAGCAAGGGACTGATTTAAAACCATTGTTTGAAGAAATAATTTCATATATTCCTGCTCCACAAGGTGAGCAAGATCAACCTTTGCAAGTTTTAATTTCTTCTGCCGAGCACAATGACTATGTTGGTAAATTGGCTGTTGGAAAAATAGAAAGGGGGAGTGTTAAAGTTGGGCAGAATGTAACTATTTGCAACTTTCACGACTCTTCAAAAAATGTTAAGTCCAAAATAGTCAGCCTTTTTGTTTTTGAAGGATTGAAAAGAGTGCCAGTTGAGAGTGCTGTGATGGGAGAAATTGTTTGCATTGCAGGACTTGAAAACACCACCATTGGAGATACTGTTTGTGCAAATGAAAAAGTTGAGCCGATTGAATTTGTCAAGATTGCAGAGCCAAGCGTGGAAATGACATTTATGGTCAATGACAGCCCATTTGCAGGTAAAGAGGGAAAGTTTGTCACTTCAAGACATCTTCGTGACAGGTTATATAAAGAAGCTGTCAAAGATTTATCTTTAATTGTTAGAGATGGGAAAACGGCAGATTCTTTTAAGGTTCTTGGAAGGGGGGAAATGCATCTTTCTATATTAATAGAAAACATGAGAAGAGATGGATATGAGTTCCAAGTTTCAATGCCTCAGGTTTTGATTAAAGAAATAAACGGAAAGAAATGCGAGCCTATTGACAGATTGTTTTTAGATGTTCCAGAAGACAGTGTGGGAACGGTTATGAGCAAGATGGGAATAAGGAAAGGTGAACTTGTACAAATGACTCTTCAAGGCGGAAGAATGAAGATGGAATTTTTAATTCCTTCAAGAGGATTGTTTGGCTTTAAATCAGAACTTTTGACTGACACAAAGGGAGAAGGTGTTATTAACACTATTTTTGAAGGATATGAGCCTTATAAGGGTGAAATAGTTAGAAGAGATGTCGGCTCTTTGGTCGCTCACGAGACGGGGGAGGCTATTGTTTATGGGCTGTTTAATGCACAGGAAAGAGGAAATCTTTTTATTGGGCCGGGCGTGCCTGTTTATGCCGGAATGGTTGTTGGAGAAAACCCAAAAGGGGGAGATATAGTTGTTAATGTTTGCAAAAAGAAACATCTTTCAAATTGCAGAGCGTCAGGATCTGATGAAGCTTTGAGACTAACTCCTCCAAAGATAATGAGCCTTGAAGACGCGATTGAATTTTTGGCTGATGATGAATTGCTAGAAGTTACGCCTAAGAGCATAAGGATCAGAAAAATCATACTAGACCACACAATGAGACTTAGAGAAAAAGGCAAGATTATGAGAGGAGAAATCTAACACAAAGGAGATTTTATGAAAAGCGAAAAGAGAGAATTTAACAAAAAAGTTAAAAGAGCTGGAATATTTATTGCTTGTTATTTCTTTGTTGCTTTGATAATAAGCTCGTTGTTAATTCTTTATACCGACATACCTCAGTGGCTTAACGGCCTTGTCGTTATTGTCAGTGCAGGAGTTTTTTACTTGATATTTGTTGTGATTTGTGATAAGATTGATAAAAAGAAAGAAGAGCGAAAGAAAAATATTCTTGAAAAGAACGATCCTTTTGCAAAATAGGAGGGAGCAATGCCAGATTTTAAGATTATGCCACATAGTTTGGAGGCAGAACAAGCAGTTTTGGGTTCGATAATGATAGACAATTTTTGCCAAACTGAGATTATGACCATGCTTAACCCAGAAGATTTTTATGCAGATTCACATAAGTCTATATTTGAAGCGATGGGAAAGGTTTTTAACAAGAATATTCCAATTGATTTTGTTACATTGGTAGAAGAGCTTGAAAGGAATAAAAAGCTTGAACTTATTGGAGGGGTAGATTACATAACGTTTTTATCTAACGTTGTTCCCTCAGCTGTTAATTTTAAATATTATTGCGACATTGTGAAGGCAAATTCTGTCAGAAGAATGCTTATAAAAAGTGGACAAAACATAATAGAAAAGTCCTATTCAAATGAGGACAAAGACGAGGTCCTAAACTTTGCAGAAGCTGAAATTTTTGGAATTTCCGAAAAAGAAGAAGCGACGACTTTGGAGCATATCGGAAGAACAAATGGAGCGCTCAAAGAAGTTGTGGACAAGTTTGATAAAATCGCAAAAGATCCAAACGCAATGCGTGGACTTCCAACCGGATTTAAAGACCTTGACGCTATGACAAACGGACTTCAAAAGAGCGATTTGATCTTACTTGCTGCAAGACCTAGTGTTGGTAAGACATCTCTTGCTATGAACATTATGACAAACATTGCAAGAGCCGGCAAGACCTGTGCTGTTTTTTCTCTTGAAATGTCAAAAGCCCAACTTGCACAAAGAGCTCTTTGCTCTGTTGCAAAAGTGCCAATGGGCAAGCCACTTAGTGGAAGTATGCAAGCCCAAGAATGGAAGAGGATTTGGGCAGGGACAAAGCAATTAGAAAATTCCAAATTGTTTATTGATGATTCCTCCCTAACAACCCCAGCAACTCTTCTGTCAAAGTGCAGACGGCTTAAAGCAAAGGAAGGTTCGCTTGATGTTGTTATGGTGGACTACTTGCAACTTATGAAAAGCGAAGGTGGAGCAAAAGAAAGTAGACAAAATGAAGTTTCTGCAATTTCAAGGAATTTAAAAATTGCAGCAAAAGAATTAAATGTTCCGATTATAGTTCTTTCACAGCTTTCCCGTGATATTGAAAAAAGAGAAGGACATAAACCTCAGTTGTCGGATTTAAGAGATTCGGGAGCAATAGAGCAGGACGCTGATATCGTTATGTTTTTGCACAACCCTGAAAAATACAACGACACTCCAACCCAAGATGAACCAGGGGTGGTTGAATTAATTCTTGCAAAGCACAGAAATGGACAAACGGGAACCGTTAAACTTAGGTGGATTGGAGAATACACAACTTTTGTCAATATTGATGAAAAGGTTAGGATCGAAAAAAATCCCGATGTAAAAGATGAAAAAGAGGTTGCGCTTAGCGAAGTTGAAGGTGTTGATATATTCGAAGAGTAAGGAGGAAAAATGGCAAAATTAGAAGGGAAAAGAAAAAAATGGATTTTTGTTGTTTTGGTTTTAATTATATTAATTGCAACAGGAGTGACGCTTGCAATAACTTATTGGCCGGCAAAAGTTAAAGATATTGAGGGTAATATAATTAAACATTTAGAACAAAATTTTTTAGAAGCACCGGTTTATCAAAAGAGCGAGGCATATTTTGATAATCATTTACAAAGCTTTGCAGATAACGATGATATTGAATATTACAACGAAGCTTTTAGCTATCTCCCTGTGTTACAAGGAGTTTCGAACGCACTTGAATTTTATTCAAACAAGTTCGATCTTATTTTAAGAGAAGGTGTTGACAGAAAAAAAATAAAATCTTTTGAGAGCGCCATTAATTCAGCTTCAAAAAACTATGAAAAAATTTATAAGTATTTAAGCTCTCACGAATCAGAAATGGAATCTTATGAAGTTGTTTACAGAGCATGGGAGACAATTAGGATCGAGTATAACAATCTACTTAACAACTACGAACTTGCCTTTGAAAACCTTACCGAAATTTGCAAAGGCCAACAGTTAAGAGGTGTTTATGGCAATGAGTTTATGGTGCTTGGTTTGGAAGTTTCAAAAAATTACTTGCAGGTTATAAAAGAGAAATTCTTTGGAAATGAAAATCAAATAAACAGCGAACACGGAGTTGATTTAGCAAAAGATTTTGGCAATTTCTCAATCTTTTTTAGCAGTCACATATTAAGGAATTATTATATTAATCCAGATTATCAAGAGTTTGCACGAGATTTAAGCCTGCTCGAAGAAAAAACCGATTTTGTTGTGAGTTTTGATAGTTTAATCAGAGAAAACTTTGAGGTTGATGTTGGGTTTTTTACTTTGGATCAAAATCTTTATATAAATAAAGCAATTAAGTTTTTGCAGGGAGGGGGGATATAATGAAAAGGAAAATCATAGCAGGCTTGTTTGCTGGCATAGCTGTTTGCTCTTCGGCTTTAATGATAACAGCTTGTGGAAGCAGTGAAACCATTGATAGTGTAACAAAAAAGCTTGAAAGCGTTGTGGCGAGGGTTGAAGACAGTGAAGCTTTCGCTTACAGAAATGTTAAAACAAGTGCGGGAGAGTTTTTTTTAAATCAACCAACTTATAATGATTCTTTAATTGAATTGATTAAAGAGCAAGATATAACAGATGAATATGGGCAACTTTTTTACATGTATGATGCTGTTTTTGGATACAGTTATTCCTGCATAAATTATGGACTCAATGTTTTGCAGAACTATGAACCAAAGAAGGAAGTTAAAATTGACGAAGCTAAGGCAAACATGCTAAACAGCGTTGTTTCTTCTTTAAAAATATTTGAATCTGTTATAAAAGAGCAAGAGAATAGTGTATTTTCGCTTGTAAATTATCTTGAAAATTTAAATGATTATGATAGCGTTTTGGCTTATAACGCATTATATAACTACAAAAAAGAATACAGCAATTTTGTTTCTGCTGGCTTGAATCTTGCAAGCAATCTAACAAAAATGATCAATGAGATTTACGATGAAATTACCTATGAAGAACTTAACACATCTGTATTAAGATTTAACAAAAGCGAAACAAAATTGGCAAATTTACAACTTCTTAAAAATTATAGCTACATAATTCATGAGCAACTAGAAGATAAAATTCCAGAAAATAAAGATGACAATCAAATAGGTTTTATCTGTGAAAGAGTTTTTTTGCCACAATTTAAGTATGTAGTGACAAATGTTTTAGAGGTAGATTTTACAAGAGCTTTGACACAAGAAGAGCTAGATGAGCTTATAAAGCAAAGAGAAGTTTTTTCGCAAGAGCAAGAAATAATGTTTCGTAACATAAAAGATTTTGATTTATACAAATTCGCATTCGATGAAAATGGGGATTTTGAAAAGTTAACTCTAACAGAAAAGTTAAGATATAATCAGATATTGGAATATTATATGATTATTTCATCAGAATGGGAGTATCATTATTTTAATTTATTTAAATAGGAAGGTAAAAATGGACTACAAAAAATTAGCAAATTTGCTTTTCCCTGATTTAAAATATAATGTTGAAGATATAGAAAAAAGATACCCTGCAAGGACATTAACAAAAGAGCAGGTTGTTTCAAGATTTGCACCAAGTCCAACAGGTTACATGCATATTGGAAACTTCTTTCAGATGTTTATAAGTTACAATTTAACAAGAGTGACTGATGGGATTTTCTTTTTAAGAATCGAGGACACTGACTCAAAAAGGGAAAAGAAAGACGCAGTCAAAGTTGTGTATGAAGTTTTGTCTAAGTTTGGCATAAAACCCGATGAATATCAATCTCTAAACGGCGAAGATGTTGGAGGGTATGGCCCTTATGTTCAAAGTCAAAGGACGGATATTTACAAAGCTTATGCAAAAAAACTTGTAGAAGAAGGAAGGGCGTTTCCGTGTTTTTGTAAAAAAACAGAGGGCAAGGAAGATGTGTTGAAGTTAAGAGAACAAAAGTTCGCTTATGATGATGAAAAAGAATATGATCCTTGCAGAAATTTGAGTCTTGAAGACATTGAAGAGAAGTTAAAAAACGGAGAAAAGTTTGCGATAAGGCTTAAAACAAAAAACGATGGAAGTCAAAGAGTAAAGTTTTATGACTTAATAAAAGGTGAAATTGAAGCGAAGGCAAACTCGAAAGATTTTATCTTGCTTAAAAACGATGGGGTTCCACCTTATGCCTTTGCTCATGCAATAGATGACACACTTATGGGAACGACCATTGTTGTGAGGGGAGAGGAATACATTGGTTCGACCCCTGCACATATTGAGCTTTTTGAAGCCTTGGGATTTACACCTGTTACTTATTGTCATAATCCACTTATTTGCAAAATTGGAGATAATGGCAACAGGAGAAAAATTTCAAAGAGGTTTGATCCAGAAGCAGATATGAGATTTTATTTTGAAAAAGGCTACCCAACTGACAGCGTTTTGGAATATCTTTTAAATATCATCAATTCTGGGTTTGAAATATGGAGAAGCAATAATCCAGATAAAAATTGGAAGGAATTTAAGTTTGGCGTTAAGGACATAACGGCAGTTTCTCCGATCTTTGATATTATTAAGCTTAACGATATTTCTAAAAATTTAATAGCACGAATGAGTGCAGAGGAAGTTTATAGTAATGTTTTAGCTTGGGCAGAGGAATTTGACAAAGAATTTGCAAAATATTTAAAAGAAAACAAAGAGTATTCCACAAAAGTTTTTAACATTGGAAGAGAAGGGGCTAAACCAAGAAAGGATATTTATAGTTGGAGTATGGTAAAAGAACAATTTTCCTATATGTTTAAGACTCCAAATTTTGAAGAATTAGATCAAGAAGACGAAGATAGCTTTAATGAGTTTATCTTTGAATATTTAAAAGAATTTTCTTTTTCGTCTAGCAAGGAAGAATGGTTTAACAAGGTCAAAGAAGTGGCGTCAAGGCTTGGGTATGCCACGGATAATAAACTTTATAAAGCAAATCCACAAGACTACAAAGGCAACACTGCCAAAGCCTGCCAGTTTATAAGGATTGCCTTAACTGGAAAAAAAGATTCCCCAGATTTATATGAATTAATGCAAATACTTGGAGAGGAAGAAACAATAAAGAGATTAAATGCAAAAAAAACACTCTGATGAGTGTTTTTTTTGTGAAAGAATTTTAACTTTTTTGATTTAAAAATTATATTAATTTTTTAATTATTTCGCTTTTAATTATTATCATTGAGTTTAAGCATAACATGTCCCTGTTTTGCTTTACAAAGTGGACACACTTCCCAAGCTTCTTTAAGTGTTTCCTCATAGCCACAGTCGGCACATTTCCATTTTACCGGCTTGCTTTTTTTATAGAGAGTTCCTGTGCTGAGTTGGTTGTATAAGTCTTTAAAGAGTTTTTTATGGCATGACTCCACCTGTATTATATCTTCAAAAAGCTTTGCAATTTCTTCGAAGCCTTCCTCTCTTGCAGTTTTTGCATAATCGGGATATACCCTTAATTGTTCGTTTGCTTCGTCTTCCGAGGCTAGTTTTAAGTTCTCCAAAAGGTCCCATTTTTCCTTAAAAGGATACCCAGATGATATATCTATGTTTGTAATTGTCTTATCCGAAGCTTGCTGAATAAAGGTGTAGAACATTCTTGCATGATTAAACTCATTAAAGACCACCTTATCAACAATTTCTGCAAGACAGTTAAGTCCCTGCATTCTTGCGCCATACTCAATGAATTTGTATCTAATATGTGCTTGACACTCTCCTGCGTAAGCTTTTGCTAGATTGTGAATTGTTTTGCTTTCAATTAATTTCATAAGCCCTCCTGAGAAAAATTATCTCCATTTTATGTTTAATTATACTTTTTAGGTAAAAAATAACATAAAAAAGATGTAATAAAAAGGAGAAATTATGAAAAATTTATGGGAAAATCAAACAGAAGAAGCAAGGAAGAAAATATTTTCTTTTTGTGAGGATTATAAAAACTTCATCTCTGAAAACAAAACAGAAAGAGAGTGCTTGGCACAGAGCGTAAAAATGGCAAAAGAGAAGGGCTATGTTGATTTAAACGAACTAATTGTTAATAAAAGAACAGTTAAACAAGGAGACAAGATTTTTGCCCTAAACAGGGGAAAAATGGGAGTTTTTATTAAAATCGGAAAAAAATCGATAGAAGAGGGGTTTAATATAATAGGAGCTCATGTCGATTCGCCAAGACTAGATTTAAAAGCAAGTCCTGTTTACGAAAACTCTGAACTTGCCCTTCTTGACACTCATTATTATGGTGGAATAAAAAAATATCAGTGGCTTGCAAACCCCCTTGCACTTCATGGAGTGGTATGCAAAAAAGATGGAAAGATTATTAAGATAAACATTGGAGAAGATCAAAACGATCCAGTGTTTACAATCTCGGACCTTTTACCACATTTATCAAAAGATGTTAAAGTGGACAATATAAACGGAGAAATGCTTAATGTCTTAGTCGGGGGAATTCCAGCAAAGCAAGAAAAAAACAAGTTTAAACACAATGTTTATGACATTTTAAAGTCCATGGATATTTTGGAGCAGGATTTAATTTCGGCTGAAATAGAGGTTGTTCCTGCTGGGAGAGCAAGAGATTTAGGCCTTGACAGGAGTATGATTTTGGGCTATGGTCAAGACGACAGGGTTTGTGCATATACTTCATTAAAAGCTCTTTTAGATGACGAAGAGATCCCAGAAAGGACAAGCGTATGTTTGCTTGTTGACAAAGAAGAGATTGGAAGTTATGGTGCTACGGGCATGAGTAGCAAATTTTTTGAGAATGTCCTAGCTGAAATAAACTTTCTTTTGGGTAATCCGGAAATATCATTAAGAAGAGCGCTAAGTAACAGTTATATGCTTTCAAGTGATGTCACGGCTGGATTCGACCCAAACTATCCATCACCTTTTAATAAAGATTCGGAGGCTTATTTAGCAAAAGGAATCGCTTTTAATAAATATACTGGTCGGGGTGGAAAGTCAGGATCAAATGACGCCAACCCAGAGTTTATTGCAAAATTAAGGAGATTGATGGACGATGCTAATATAACCTATCAATTTACCGAAATGGGGAAAGTTGATGCCGGAGGCGGAGGAACGATTGCCTATATCATGGCAAAATATGGAATGGATGTAATTGATGCTGGCGTTCCACTTTTAAATATGCATGCGCCATGGGAGGTTTCTTCAAAAGCTGATGTCTATGAAGCATATAAGGCATATAAGGCATTTTATAAACTTAAATAAATTCTGTTGCTTAAACGATTTCTTTTTTATATAATTTAACTACGATTGTGAAAACAAGATTATAAAACAATTTATAATCTTTTTTCATATTAAATAGTGTTGAGAAACATTATAAAGGAGTTATATGGAAAAGGTAATTATTGATGAAAGCTCATGTGTTACAAAAGATTGCTATTTTTCAGGAGAGGTTAAAATAGGAAAAAACTGCGACATATCCAATTGCAGATTAAGTGATTGCGTTATAGGTGATAATGTAAAAATAATCGATTGTAGCATAGAGGAAAGTGTTATAAAAAATGGCGTAACTATTGGGCCATATTCTCACATAAGGCCGGGTTGTGTGCTGGAAGATGATGTACATATAGGCAATTTTGTGGAACTAAAAAACGCCAAGATTGGAAAGAGAACAAAAGTGCCACATTTAAGCTATGTTGGAGATTGCGAGATTGGTGAAGATGTTAATATTGGTTGTGGAGTGATATTTTGCAATTATGACGGAAAAAATAAGCACAAAAGCATTATTGGGAACAGGGTGTTTATTGGAAGCAATGCAAATATTGTTGCTCCGGTTATAATTGAAGACGAGGCTTTTATTGCGGCAGGTACAACTGTAACTGACAACATCTCAAAAGGAGAGTTTTGTATCGGCAGGGTTAGGAATGAAACAAAACTTGGAGTCTTAAACCTTTATGCACAGAAATTTGCAAATCCTTTAAAGTACTTTGGAACTGATGGCATAAGGGGTGTTTACGGAAAAGAATTGACTGATGAATTATGTGTGAAAGTTGGATATGGCTTAACAAAAATTTTGGAAAATCCTAAGATCTTAATCGGAAGAGACACCAGGCCGAGCGGGGAAAATATGTTAAAAAGCATAGCCCTCGGAGGCAATAGTGGTAATGCAGAGGTATTTGATGCAGGAATAATTTCAACCTCTGGGTTGGCATATTTAACAAAATTACATAATTTTGATTTTGGAGTTATGCTTACCGCATCTCATAATCCAAGCGAGTATAACGGCATAAAAATTTTTAATGGAAACGGATACAAACTTAACGAAAATCAGGAAATATTTTTAGAACAAAATCTTGAATATCCAACTAATTTGATAACTAAGGAGATTAATACTATTGATAAGGGAGAATATCTTTCACATTTAAACAAAATATGTAACAAGAATCTAACTGGATTAAAGATTTTTTTAGATTGTTCTAATGGCGCCATATCAGACTATGCAAAGCTTCTTTTTGAAAGCAAAGGAGCAAATGTTGTTGCTATTAACACAAAAGGGGAAATTAATAAAGATGCTAGTGTTTTAGACGAAAACACATTCATTAGAAACATGAAAAACAGTGGGGCAGAAATAGGTTTTTGTTTTGACGGTGATTCAGATAGGGTTATGTGTATAACTAAAAATGGCAAGGTGCTGGATGGTGACAGAATTTTATATATTCTTGCAAAACACCGAGGAGAAAAATATGCAGTCGGAACAGTTATGACAAATATGGGTTTAGAAAAACATCTTTCAATGATAGGAACAAGACTTCAAAGAACAAATGTTGGCGACAAAAACATAGCAAGATTAATGAAATCAAAAAAATATAAGATTGGAGCAGAACAATCGGGCCATGTTATTTTAACAGATTTTACTACAACCGGAGATGGATTAATCACTGCTTTATATTTATTGAATATTTACTACGAGAACAAAAAACTCTTTGAGGAAGCAGAAAATCTTGAAATGTTTTTTGTTGAATCACTTAAAGTTAAAACAAGCGACAAATCCATACTAAAATCGGATGAAATCACAAACGAAATAAAAAAACAAGAAAATATTATTGGAGATAATGGAAGGATTATTGTCAGAGCAAGTGGGACTGAGCCATTGATAAGAATAACGGTTGAAGGGGAAGACAAACAAAAAGTTGTCAAGATTGCAAAAACTGTTCAAAAAGTAATAGAGAACAAAGTGCAACGAGAAAAATAAAAAGCAAAACGCGAATCTTTTTCATATATAATATCGAGGTAGTTTATGGGAAAAAAGATTTGCGTTTATGCTATATGTAAAAATGAAGCAAAACATATAAAAAGGTGGATTGAAAGTGTTAAAGAAGCCGATTATATTGCTGTTTTAGATACGGGAAGTGAAGATGAAAGTGTTGAATTACTAAAATCATACAACGTGATTGTAGAGCAGAAAATTATTAGCCCTTGGAGATTCGATGTTGCAAGGAATGAAAGCATGAAATTAATTCCTCCTGACACAGATATTTGTGTTTGTGTTGATCTCGACGAATGTTTTGAAAAAGGTTGGAGAGAAAAGCTTGAAAGCTGTTGGAAAGAAAACACAAAAAGAGCTAGATACAGATACACATGGAATTTTTTAGAAGATGGAAGAGAAGGGTTTGTTTTTTTTGCGGACAAAATCCATTCCTACGGAGATTTTTATTGGAAATATCCAGTCCATGAAGTTCTTTGTTCAAATTTAAGTAACTATGAAGTTACTCTTGCCAAAGGAGTTCAATTAAATCATTATGCCGATCATAAAAAGTCAAGGGGGCAATACTTAAAGCTTCTTGAAATGTCAGTAGAGGAAAATCCTGAAGATGACAGAAATGTGCACTATCTTGGAAGAGAATATATGTTTCACAAGGAGTATGAAAAAGCTATCGAGACCTTGAAGAGACACTTGACTTTAAAAAGCGCAGTTTGGGACAAAGAAAGGTGTGCAAGTTTAAGATATATAGGCAATTCATATAAGATTTTAAAAAACTACGAAGAGGCAATTAAATATTACAGGCTTGCTATTTTAGAATGTCCAAACAATCGAGAGCCATATTATGATTTAGCATTTTTGTTCTATGAGAGAAAAAAATATCTTGAATGTGCGTCGGTTTTGGAAGCGATGCTAAATATAAAAGAGAGGGATTTGAGCTATATCTCAATGCCAAACTGTTGGGACGAATCAGTCTATGATTTGCTTGCACTATGCTATTACTATTTAAATGACAAAAAAAGAGCATTAAAAAACTCTGAGTTTGCTATTTCAATGAATCCAACAAGTCAAAGGCTTTTAAATAACCATAAAATTTATGAAAAAATGTAAAAAGATAGTATTTTGCACTAAAACAAAAGTAGATTTCTTGTCTTGTTTGTCATAAGAATAAATGAGGTGTGTATGAATTTATATAAAGCGAATGGTTGTGGTAATAGTTTTATAATAATTGATGGCAGAGAAGAAGATTGTAAGAAAAAAATTTTTTGTGAGGCAAAAGAAATCTGCAAGAGTGAACTTTTTAATGTGGACGGAATTTTATATTTGGAATCAAGTCAAAATGCCGATGTATTTATGAATATAATTAACTCCGATGGAAGTATTGCAAAAATGTGTGGAAACGGAATAAGATGTGTAGCACAATATCTTAATAATTTAACTCCACAAAAATATAATTTTAAGATAGAAACACTCAGTGGTGTGAAAACCGTTAATGTTTGTTGTAATGACGGAAAAAAAGCAATTTGCAGGGTTGATATGGGAAAAATTAAAATTTCTCCAAAGTGTAAATACTTTGATTTTCTTCAAAAAAATGTTTTCTTTGACGAAGTGGATACCGGAAACAAACACGCTGTATTTATCTGCGACGAACAAATTTTCAGAAAATCCGAGCATATCTATGCATTTTTGCAAGGAAAAGATGGAATAAATGTTGAGTTTGTTGACAGGATTGATGGCGAAAATGTTAAGGCGAGGGTTTTTGAAAGGGGGTGTGGTGAAACTATGGCATGTGGAAGTGGTGCCGTAGCAATAGCTTATTCACTTTATGAAAAAGGTTTTGGGAAATGCTTTAACATCAAAATGCCAGGAGGGGTTTTGAATGTAAGTATATCTGGTGGCAGAGGATATTTAACAGCAGAAAGTGAAATTCTGCCCATACGAAATATTGATTTTCAAACTACTAACACAAAAATCTAAATTAACAAAAAAAACATTAAAAAAAGAAGCTCATAAACAAGCTTCTTTTTTAGCTGTTTGAAAGGTAACTTTTTTGCCCAAGTTCATTACAACGATCACACAAAACAATTGATAATTCCTTTCTTGATTTATACTTGGATAACAACTGGCTAGACATCACAGGTTTATCAACTACATGCACTCTTTCCTCTTTGTGAAAGTAAGAAAGATAAACAGGAAGGTCAAAGCCTTTTTTTAGGCAGTATTCCAAAAAGAAAACTGCGCCAGCGTAAAAGCCCTTTAATTTGTCGTGATAACCATCGTCAGACATTTCGGGAAAGATAATTAAACTTTGATTTTCCTTAATTGTTTTAAAACTTTCCGAAATTGTTTTTTTTAGTCTTAAATCAGTGTAGGTTGGTATTAAATTTAAGCCTTTATAGAAAAGATTTGTAAATGGGCAGGCAAAAAATGCTATTATCTTAGAAAGAGTTTTGCCCTTTCCTTTTTTTTGTTTAAAGTAAATTTCAGCCAAATATTTATAATTTGCTCTTAGCCCTTCGGTCATTTCATGTGTTCCCCAAAATCTAAACGGGTGATCCAAAAAAAGTTCGAAGGATAAAGGCGCAGACGCTCCTACATGGTTTGTTAATATTACGCAAGGATTTTCAAGCTTTTCGCCCAAATATTTAAAACTTGACTTTTTCTTAAAAAGCCTAACAATTCTTAAAACGCACTTATACCATAATTTCTTTTTTCTCTTCATTCCTTTTCCCTTTTTAGTAATTCTAGTTACAACCATACTATACCATAAAAATTTGTTTTCTTCAAAGTAATTAGTGCTAAATTTTTGTTGATTGTTAATTTGTTTTCTGTAAAAAAAGTTGACTTTATCTTGGAAAAAAATTATAATAAAAAAAACGTTGATGAAGAAAAGTAACACAAAACCTTTTTTACAGAGAGGTGGAGAGGCTGAAAACCACTAAAAAGATTGTGTGAAAGAACACTTCGGAGTTGTCTTTTTGAAATTATAGTAGGAAAGATCGGGTAAGCCCGTTAAAGCTGTAAAAGAGGGGAGAAAATATATAGATAATTTTCTCAAGTTAGGTGGCACCGCGAGTCATTCGTCCTAACGCTTTAAAAAGCGTTTAGTCGAGTGGCTTTTTATTATTATTTTAAGGAGGAATTATGAAAATTAAAGAAAATTATTACAGAACAAACACATGTGGTGAGCTTAGGGCAAAAGATGCTTCAAAAGAGGTTGTGTTATCGGGTTGGGTTGATACGATAAGAGATCATGGAGGAATTACATTTATTGATCTAAGGGATCACTATGGAAAAACTCAGCTCGTTTTTAGTGAATTGCCAGATTTTAAAATTTCAAAGGAGTGCGTGATAAGAGTAGAAGGCAAAGTTCGATTAAGAGAAAATGAACAAATTAACACAAAACTTTCAACCGGAGAGATTGAGGTTGTTGTCTGCAAGGCCGAAATGTTAGGGGCTTGCCAAAGTGTATTGCCGTTTGAAATTTCTGAAAGTCGAAAAACTAGCGAAGATGTGAGGCTTCAATACAGGTTTTTGGATCTTAGAAATAAAATAATGCAAGACAACATTGTTTTCAGATCAAAAGTGATTCAAGATTTAAGAAAAGAGATGACAGAACTTGGATTTACTGAATTTCAAACTCCAATATTGACCGTGTCATCACCAGAGGGAGCGAGAGATTACATCGTTCCAAGCAGGCTTCACCCAGGAAAGTTCTATGCTCTTCCTCAGGCACCTCAACAGTTTAAACAGCTGTTAATGGTATCTGGAATGGACAGGTATTTCCAAATTGCACCATGTTTTAGAGATGAAGATGCAAGAGCTGACAGGTGCCCGGGAGAATTTTATCAACTTGATATGGAGATGAGTTTCGCCACCCAGGAAGATGTCTTTGCTGTTATGGAAACAGTTTTACCTAGAATTTTTGAAAAATATGGAAAGAGCAAAATTGCCGAGGTTCCTTTCCCAAGAATACCATATAAAGAGGCGATGGACAGATTTGGAAGTGACAAACCAGACTTAAGAAATCCGCTTGAAATCAAAAACATAACAGAAGTTTTCAAAAACACCACCTTCCAAGCTTTTAAAGATAAGGTTGTTCGAGCTATTTGTGCACCAGCTGGAAGTTTGCCAAGAAGAGCAATTGACGAGCTGACAAACTTTGCTGTTGAAAACGGAGCAAAAGGACTTGCTTGGGTGAGAATTAATGATGATAAATCTCTTTATGGGCCTATTGTTAAGTTTATGACCGAAGAGGAACAAAAATTGATGATAGAAACAATGGGGGCAAAAGAGGGGGATATTATATTTATAGTTGCAGATAAATATAGTGTTTGCTCAAAAGTTTTGGGTCTTTTAAGAACAGAGCTTTGCAACAAACTTGACCTTCTTGAAAAGAATGTTTATAAATTCTGTTGGATTGTTGACTTCCCTATGTATGAATATGACGAAGAAAACGAAAAAATAGACTTTTGTCATAATCCATTCTCCATGCCTCAGGGAGGGCTTGAAGCATTAAACTCAAAAGATCCACTTGATGTTCTTGCATATCAATATGACATAATTGTAAACGGAGTAGAGCTTTCGTCAGGGGCTGTTAGAAATCATGACCTATCCATTATGTTAAAGGCTTTTGAGATTGCCGGATATACAGAAGAAGACATTAAAACAAAGTTTTCTGCTTTATATAACGCCTTCAAATTTGGTGCTCCTCCACACGCAGGAATCGCACCAGGAGTTGACAGAATGATTATGCTTTTGCTTGAAGAAAAGAGCATAAGAGAAGTTGTAGCTTTCCCTATGAATAAAAAGGCTCAAGACTTAATGATGGGTGCTCCGGGCGAAGTAACTGAGAAGCAGTTAAGAGAGGTTCATATTAAACTTAGAACTAAACAATAAGGAGTTTTAAATGAAAAAATTTGATTTGGCTGAGGTAAAGAGACTTTCCTCTTTGTCAGCCCTTAGATTTAGCGAAGAAGAATTAAACTCATTTCTACCAGAGTTTGAAAACATTTTGGAAATGGTGGAACAGATAAAGAGTGCAAACACAGACGAGGTAGAGTTAAAATATCCTGAATGTGACCTTGATGATTTGCGAGAAGACAAGGCAAGAGAGAGTCTTTCTGTGCAAGAAGTATTAACCAACAGCCCTAAGACAAGAAAGGGGTGCTTCTCTGTGCCACAAATGTTGGAGGATTAAGATGGAATTTGAAAAATATTCTCTTTTAGAGCTTGTAGACATGCTAAAAAGCAAAAAAGTTTCAAGTGAAGAACTAACTTCATATTTTATCGCCCAAATAGAAAAAAAGAAAAATTTAAACGCTGTGATCGAAGTTTTTGAAGATGCTCTTAGCAAGGCAAAAGAAGCAGACATAAAAATAAAAAACAATGAAAATGGAAAGCTTTTAGGGATTCCTGTTATTATAAAAGACAACATTTTGTACAAGGGAAAAGTTTGCTCTTGTTCGTCTAGATTTTTGGAAAACTATGTGGCGCAATATAATAGCACAGTTGTGGAAAAATTATTAAGAGAAGGCGCCGTGATTATAGGAAGAGCCAATATGGACGAGTTTGCTATGGGAGGTTCAACGGAAAATTCTGCTTTTGGAATAACTCACAATGCTCTTGATTATGACAGAGTACCTGGGGGTTCAAGTGGGGGAAGTGCTGTTGCAGTTGCAGGTGGTCTTTGTCCTGTTTCACTTGGAACGGACACCGGTGGGTCTGTTCGTCAGCCTTGTTCCTACAATGGCATTGTCGGAATAAAACCTACTTACGGCAGAATTTCAAGATATGGCGTTGTTGCTTTTGCAAGTTCGTTAGAGCAGGTTGGGCCTATGACTAAGACCGTAAAAGATAACGCATACATGCTTGAAATTCTTTCTGGAAAATCCGAATTTGATGAAACTTCTTCAAAGGAGAAGGTAGAAGATTATTTGTCTGCCATAAAAGGAAAAATTCAGGGATTAAGAATTGGTGTATGCAAGGAAATTATTGAATCTGTCAAAGGAATGGAGGTAGAAAAACCTTTCCTAGAAGTTATTAACTGGCTTAAAGATCAAGGAGCAACACTTGTTGATGTTAGTTTGCCAGACTATAATCTTTCTCTTGCTTGTTACTATATAATTGCTCCGGCTGAGGCTACCAGCAACCTTGGAAGGTTTGATGGAATTAAGTATTCAAGAAGAAGTGAAGATGCAAAAAATGTTGACGAAATTTATATCAAAAGCAGGAGTGAAGGATTTGGAAAAGAAGTTAAAAGAAGAATTATGCTTGGAAATTTTGTTTTAAGTTCGGGATATTTTGATGCCTACTACAATAAAGCGAAAAAGATTCAGATAAAACTAAAAAAACAGACAGAAGAGCTTTTTAGGAAATGTGATGTAGTTCTTTCTCCAACAACTGGTTCGGTTGCCTTCAAACTTGGAAGCAAAAATTCAGATCCAGTAAGTATGTATAAAGAGGACAGATTCACAATTATATCAAACATTTTAGGAATTCCTTCATTAACTTTACCATTTGCAAAAGGTGAAAAAGATCTTCCACTTGGGCTACAAATAATGGCAAACAGCTTTAAAGAGGGAACAATTTATAACCTCGCTGATTTTATAGAAAATAATTGGGAGGTGAAATAATGCAAGAGTATGACATAGTAATAGGGCTTGAAGTTCATGCAGAACTAAGTACAAAGAGCAAAGTTTTTTGCTCTTGCAAAAATGAGTTTGGTGCAATTCCAAATTCAAATTGTTGCCCTGTTTGCATTGGCTTGCCGGGCGCTTTGCCTGTTTTAAATAAAAAAGCAGTAGAACTTGTTATAAAAGCAGGCTTAACAATAGATAGTGAAATCAATGACTTGGCAGTTTTTGAAAGAAAAAACTATTTTTATCCTGATCTGTCAAAGGCTTATCAAATAAGCCAGCTTGTAAGGCCGATTTGCGTAGGAGGAGAATTAAAATTAAAAAACAAAATTGTTAGAGTTAACAGAATTCATCTTGAAGAGGATGCTGGAAAACTTATACACTCATCAGGGGATGCAGGAACTCTTATAGACTATAACCGAGGTGGCGTGCCACTAATGGAGCTTGTAACAGAACCAGACATATCCAGCGCTGAAGAGGCTGTTGAGTTTTTGACAAAACTTAGATCTTTACTTGTCTTTGCTGAGGTAGCAGAATGCAAAATGGAACAAGGGGGAATGAGATGCGATGTTAACATTTCAGTTAAACCAAAGGGAAGCAATGTTCTTGGAAACAGAACAGAAATGAAAAATCTTAATTCCTTTAAAAGCGTTTACAGAGCTATTGAATTTGAATCAGAAAGACAAATAGAGCTACTTGAGAAAGGTGAAAAAGTTGTTCAAGAAACAAGAAAATGGGACGATGACGCTGGAATAAGCTATGCAATGAGGAAAAAGGAAACATCTCAAGATTACAGATATTTCCCTGACCCAGATCTTTTGGCAGTAAGAATAAAAAGAGATGAAGTTGAAAATATAAAAAGGACTTTACCTTTAATGCCAGACGAATTAAAGAAAAAATATGTTTCTGAGTTTGGATTAACAGATTATGACGCCGAGATTATAACAAAAGAAAAATTCTTAATCAACTTTTTTGAAGAAACTATTAAATTGCATTCAAATCCAAAAAATGTTGCAAATTGGCTTATTACTGAGATTCTAAGTAAAATTAAAGATGAAGATCAGCCAAACATAAAGATAAGCCCAGAAAACTTAGCAAAAATTTTAAATTTTATTGCAGAAGGAAAAATAACAAGAACAGTAGCAAAAGAAATTTTTGCAAAAGTCTGGGAAAAAGATGAAAATATTGATGCTCTTGTTAAAACAATGGGCGGAGGAATCAGCGACGATGAGCTAGAAAACCTGATTTTAAGAATAATTTCTTCAAACCCAAAAGCAGTCGAGGATTTTAAAGCCAGCCCAACACCAGAAAAACAGTTAAAATGGTTTGTTGGTCAGGTAATGAAAGAAACAAGAGGAAAAGCCAACGCAGTTAAGGCAGAAGAAAAGATTAAAAATATATTAAGTAAATAAGAGATTTAATTATAGATTAATAATTATGATAAGATATAATATTATTAAATGTGCATTGATCAATTTTATTTTACAATATTTCTAAGGAAATATTGTTGGTTAGTTTTTGTCTTAAGTTATTTGAATAAGAAAAATTTATGCAAAAATTGGTTTTTAAAATATTCGAAGAAATCTATTTTCAGTTTTATATAATTTATAATTTCTTAGTAAATATATTAAAAGGTTAATATAGATTACTTTGTAAAATAATAAAAGATTAACGATTAAAATATATGTTGTTAAAAATTTGAATGTAAATTAGTTATGGTTATATAAAGGTAATAAAAATTTTAAAATACAAAAGAGGTGATTTATGTTTTTATCTGATTGTGATATGCATATGCATACGGCATGTTCAGACGGAGAGCTTTTTCCTATAGATTTTTTAATTTTTGCTCATGAAAATAAAGTAAGATATTTTTCTGTTACAGATCATGACACAGTTGATTTTTATTTAAATAAAGATGTTTTAAAACTAGCAAAAAAGTTTAAGATGAATTATATAACCGGTTGTGAATTTGTTTGCAGAGTGAAAAACTTTCCAATAGAAATTTTAGGATATGGTATAGATATAAACACAACTAAAAAATATTTAAATCAACATGGTGTGCCTGAAGAGAAAATGCGAGAAATGCGTATAAAAAAAGGGAAAAAAATATTTAAAAAACTTGGTTTTAATCTTAATTTCATTGAGGGAGATAAAACAGATCCAGTAGACATAATATATGAAGCGATCTTAGCGCAAGATGAATTAAAGCAAAGGCTTCTTAAGGAGAATTCAAATATGCTTAATAGTTCGGGTAAATTACTTAGATTAGGCTTAAATAATCCTAATTCTTGTATTTTTATCAATCCTCGATTTTACTATCCCAGTTATAAGAAAATTATTAAATTAATACATAGAAAGTTTCATGGCATTGCAGTTTTGGCTCATCCGTATCATTATGATTATAAAATGAACATGGTTATTGAAAAGTGTTTACAAGCTAAAATAGATGGGATAGAGTGTTACCACTACACGGTTGACAGCCTAGAAAAAAATAAAAAATTATTAAATTTTGCTAAAGAGAAGAATTTAGTTGTCACTGGAGGAAGTGATTTTCATACAAAAAGCGATATTCATTTAATACGAGAAAAAAAAATGATTAAAGTTCCCCAAAAAGTATTTTTTAATATTAAGAAATTTATAGATAAAAAGAACAGTTTAAAGTAATAATTTATTATAATTAAGAATATTCTTTGCAGAGTAAATTGTTTATTATAGTTTCAAATAATATTCTCTACTGTGTAAAATTATATTTATACTATTTCAAAAATTTGATTTCAAGATTATAAAGGATGAAAAATGAAAAAGGTTGTGATTGTTAGTGGCGGTGCAAATGGGTTAGTACTTGTAAAATGTGTTTTAATATTAATTAGAAATCCTAATAATTTTGTATGTAATTTGATCTAATATTTTTTTAAAAAAAGTGAGAATAATCATTTACTTAAATAGTGATAAGAATAAAAGCAAACAAAATATCCTATTGCAACTATTTTAAAAATTTAAGGAGAAGAGAATTTGTTGGAAAAATTTGAAGATGTAAGAGCAAAAGTCTATTTGGGAAATTTCGATGAAGGTGAAAAAATTTTAGAGGTTCCACCTGAGGATATAATTGCTTCATTAAAATTTAATCAAAACACAAAATGGACTGATAATTCTTTACCTAAAAAAATCTTAGATTATGGAAAAATTCCTCCCTTTGATTTAAAAGAGCTTCATACAAAAGCAATAACAGGAAAAGGAGTCAATGTTGCAATTATTGACCAACCACTTGCGCTCAATCATCCAGAATATAAAGAACAAATTGTAAGCTATAAGGAGTTTGCTCCAAAAGGTATGGAAATGCCAATAAGCAGTATGCACGGGCCTGCAGTTGCGAGTTTACTCGTAGGGAAAGACATTGGGGCTGCTCCAAAAGCTAAGGTACATTATTATTCTTTTCCCTCTTGGTTGAGAGATAGTTTATATGCAGCACAAGCACTTGAAGATATAATTAAAACAAATAAAAAATTATCCGACGAAGATAAAATAAAATTTGTTTCAGTTTCTGCTTGTTTATCAGGACAAGGAAGCCCTTTTAAATATAATCTTGATGCATGGGATAAAGCATTTGACCACGCAAAGAAAGAAGGGATTTGTGTTGTTGACTGTTCAGAGAAAGGTTTTATTGCTCCTGGGTATATAGACTATGTAGATAAGCAATTTTATTTTGGATTTCCTAAGAATCCAAAAACGAAAAGCTATGGATTGGTTCATGTACCGAACTCTCTCAGAACAATTGCAGAGAGCTATGATAATCAGCATTTTACATATTGTTATAGTGGATTAGGTGGATTGAGTTGGGGAATTCCGTATGCCGTCGGTATTTTAGCATTAGGGCAACAATTGGCACCAAATCTTTCAGCAGAAGAACTTAAAAATATATTAATCTATACTGCTCAAAAAAATGAGTGCATTATAAATCCCAAAAGATTCATAGACAAAGTAGAAGAGATAATTAAGCACCAAAGTAGATGTAAAGAATAATTTAAGCTTAAAAAAATAAAAAATCATTATAATAGCAATATTCATAACAAATTAGATAATTTAGGACATCAGTTTTGATGCTTTATTTTAACACAAAATTTTCAATTTTCTACTATTATGCAGGCTTTTGGTAGAGCTTGACATTTAATAAAAAGCTGTTTATAATTGCAAAACAAAAGATTCATAACAAAAGGGGAAATTATGGAGGCAAAATTTAAAGTTTACGATTATAAAACCGCATTAGATATTTTAAAAAATGCTTGTGATCAAAAAGGAGGGCAGGGACTATATCCAACAATGGTAATCGTTGCAGGGCCAAATGCAAGTGGTAAAAGTACATATATAGCAAATCTTTATGCCAATAATGATTGTAGCTATCCTTATATCAATGCAGATATTATAAATAAGTTTGAACTCGAACACATAAAAAACGAAGAAGAGCGTAACTTGAAAGGAATGCATTTAGCTATGCAAAGGGTTGAAGAAGCAATTAACAATAAAACATCTTTTGTTTATGAAACTGTGCTATCGCACCCAAGCAAACTAGAATTAGTTAAAAAGGCAAAACAAAAAGGCTTTGTTATAAAAACAGTTTTTATTTATACGAGTGATCCAGAAATTAATATTAGAAGACTAAAAATGAGAGTGCTTTCAGGAGGGCACGACGTTCCAAGAGAAAAAGTAATAAAAAGATATTATAGAAGCATAGAGAACAAGCAAAAATTGATAGAAATGTCTGACATTGCGGTTGCATATGATAATTCAAAAGATAGGGACATAGAAAAAAGTAAGTAGAAAACAAAAAGAGCCAAAAATATTTTCAAATATAAAGTATTTTTGCAGAAAGTATTGATTTTTTTCTATTTTGTGATATAATAATACAAGGAGCTTAAAATGATAAAAACTTTTGCAAGAACTTCATATTATTACTACTACATTTAAATTGCTATATGTAGGAGTTTTTGCGAGAAATAAAAATAAAACATCTGCCATATAGCAATTAGCTGTGTGGCAGTTTTCTTTTAAATGGAACATCTGTCACGAATTTTGATTCTTGGCAGATGTTTTTTAATAAAAGGAGAACTTATGTTTTTTAGAAAGACCTACGCCCTTATGGGCGTGAAAAATTACTTATAGAACAAAAATATGATAAAATAATAAAGGAGAAAAAATATGTTTAATAAAAATGGATTTGAGTTGTTGGAAGAACGCGGATTTGTTTTTCAAACCACTCACAGAGAAGAAATAAAAAAAATATTAAGTGAAAGGCCTATTACTTTTTATATTGGCATTGATCCAACTGCTGATGATTTGCACATTGGACACTTTTTTGGACTAAGAATGGCACGAATTTTGCAGGATTGCGGACACAGGTGCATTGTGCTTGTTGGTGGAGCTACCGCTTTAATTGGTGATCCTACAAATAAAAGTGATATGCGAAAAATGCTTTCAAAAGAAGAAGTTGCTCGAAATGCAAATGAAATAAAATGTATATTAAAGAGATTTGTGAGAACTGATGGCGAAAATCCAGCGATAATTGTTGATAATTCAGAGTGGATAAAACCTGCGACATATATTGATTTTTTGAGAGACGTAGGGGTGCATTTTAATGTGAACGAAATGCTCGCAAAAGACTTATACAAAAATCGCCTTGCACAAGGAGGACTGACCTTTATGGAAATGGGCTATATGCTTATGCAGGCTTTTGATTTTGTTCATCTAAATGATAAGTTTAATTGTATTCTTCAAATTGGTGGATCTGATCAATGGGGAAACATTTGTGCTGGCGTAGATCTTTCGAGAAAAATGAATTTTCAAAATGGAACACCAAGACCTTTGATGATGGGTCTCGTTTGTCCGCTCCTGACAAACGCGGAAGGAATAAAAATGGGAAAAACAGAAAGGGGGACATTGTGGGTTTCCAGAAGTAAAACTTCTGCTTTTGAGTTTTTCCAACATTTTGTGAATTGTTTAGACGCCGATGTTGAAAGATTGTTAAGATTTTTTACAGACTTGCCAATTGCCGAAATTCAAAAAATGTGTAAAGAAGATATTGTTAAAGCCAAAAAATTTATGGCTTTTAAAACGACCGAGCTTGTTCACGGAACTGCAGAAGCATTGAAAGCACAAGAAACCGCTAACAATCTTTTTATAAGCGGGAATGCTGATGATATGCCACAAGAAGTAATTATTTGCGAAAAGCAGATAAATATTTTAGATTTTTTGTCCAAACTTAGCATAATAAAATCCAAATCGGAGGCTCGCAGGCTTATTGAACAAGGTGGTATTTTAATTGAAAATGAAAGGAAAAATAATAT
>CALVMJ010000009.1 GCA_944345365.1 uncultured Clostridia bacterium
TCCACAATATTAAGCAATCTATTTCTTAATTCATCATATTTATAAATACTTCTGTGACCGATAAAACAAATTTTTTTATACATACTTCTCCTCATCTCTACATTTTTCAAATATTATACACCCTCACAACTCTCTAATCCAACTATTTGGAAATAATTTAACTTAAAGTTATAAAAAGTAGTGAGGGTATAAATGAATGATTTTCAAGAAAGGTTGAAAGAGTTATTGATTGAGAATAATTTGTCTAGATTACAATTGGCGAAGGCTTTGAATATTTCTTCAACAACAATAAATGGCTATTTTAACAATAATTATTATCCTAAAATTGATATAGCAATAGATATGGCACATTATTTTAAGTGCTCGCTTGATTATTTGTTTGGACTTAGCAATGAAAAGGTTGTATTAAAACACAATAATAAGACTTTCTTTGAAAATCTAAGTTTTTTAATAAAATCTACAAAACTTTCTATTGCTCAAACAATGAAAAACCTAAAAATGAGTGAGTATAATTATTATCGTTGGAGAAATGGGCTACTTCCTAAAACAATCAATCTAATAGATTTGGCAAAGTATTTTGAAGTAAGCGTTGATGAATTGCTCGGAAATTATTTAATGAAATAGTATAAAAAGTTGAGAATTTATTGTTTTAGTATTTTTATCTTTTCTTAAATTAAATTTTTATCTACATATTTTGTTTATAATAAAAAAGCACTTCATATTAAATTTAAAGTGCTTTTATTTCAATCTATTATCCAAATATGAAATTCAATCTTTATATCAATGCAAATTTTAATAAAAAATAAAACGAACTTTAAATTATCTTCTAAGTTCGTTTTATTTGTGTTTGGTGCCGAAGGCGGGACTTGAACCCGCACGTTGTTGCCAACAACGGATTTTGAGTCCGTCGCGTCTGCCATTCCACCACTTCGGCTTGTCTATTGATACAATCAGCATTTTAACACATTTTTTTTTAAATATCAAGCATTTTAATAAATTTAACAATTTTTATTGTATCTTAGCTTGCTTTTGTTTGCTTTTTTTGTTTTTTTTAGGCATAATAATTAAAAATACAAAAGGAGGAAGTATGGACTGGGCTGAAATCTGGGAAACCATAAAAAACTTTTTCAGTGAAAACGGATGGAAAATAGCAGGTTTTTTTGCAGTTTTAATTTTAGGATTTATTATTGTAAAAATTCTTATTGGAATTATAAGAAAAATATTATCAAAAACTAAAATTGACAAAATAACACAAAAATTTTTAATGAGTGGCGTAAAATTAGTTCTATACACTATATATATTCTTGTTCTTCTTCAAACTGTTGGAGTGGCAATAACTGGGCTGATCGCAGCATTATCTGCCGCTGTTTTGGCTGTTGGACTTGCCCTTCAAGGAAGTCTTTCAAACTTAGCAAACGGGATTATAATCATAACGGGAAAAATGTTTAAAGAGGGAGATTACATTAGTGTTGACGGAGTTGAAGGAACTGTTAAGAATATCAACTTGCTTCGAACAACCATTGTAACACCAGACAACAAAACAATTTCCCTGCCAAATTCAAACATCGTTAATAATCCAATGACAAATTACAGTGGAAATAAAACAAGAAGAGTTGATTTTAATTTTTCAGTTGCTTATGAAACAGATTTAGATGTTGCTAAAAAAATTGTTCTAGATGTAATAAACAGCGACGGAAGAGTTTTGCTTGACCCTGCCCCAACTTGCAAATTAAAAACCCTTGATTCAAGCAGTATTGCTTTATTTACTACTTGCTGGTGCGACAGCGAAGATTATTGGGATGTTTACTACTATGTTATGGACAAGGTATTTAACGAGTTTAAACGCAAGAAAATATCCATACCTTATAATCAAGTCGAAGTTAGATTACGAAAAGATAATGTTAAAATGCCATTTGACAAGCAAAAACTTCAAAAAAGAGTTGAAAAAGAAAGGAAAGAAGAAAAAAAGTTTGACATATTTAACTTAGACATACATTCTTTAAATAAAAGAACAAAAAAGCGAAAAGAGAAAAAAGCAAAGGAAGTTTTGGAAAATATTGCGCCTCCAACCAGTGAAGAGGTGACACTTAAAAAACCTAAAACTTCTGATGATAAATCAAAAAAATCAAAGTCCAATTCAAATGTAAAGAAAGAAAGTGTTAAACAAAATGATATAACCACAAATAAAAAGAAAAAATGATATAATTTAAAAAAAGCAAAAAAATTAAGATTTTATTAGAAAAAAAGTGATTGCTAAGGCAACCGCTTTTTTATCCCCACTTCCCTCCCTTTTAATACACTAAAATTTTGTCTTATTTTTACTCTTGTTTTTTAAAGGCAAAAGATGTTTCTAACTGATTTTGCCGGCATTTCTACAAAAAACAAAAGTCCATTATCACTGATTTTATATCTGACCTTTATATCTCCGTCAAGATTTAGATATTGCTCGGCGACAATTTTAAATTCTGCACTTAGTAAATTAATTATTTTTTCAGGATTTTTATAGGAATCATTTGCAAGGACGCTGAACATTCTTCTAGACTCTCCAATTCTATATTTCATAATTATACCCTCTTTTTAATATTTCTTTTAATATATCCAACAAGTCCTCTGTATTTAAAAGTGCAGTCGTAAATTTTCTTAGAACCGTTATGTATGTTTTCACAAAGCAATGTAAACGACCTTGCACTTTCCAAAGAATTTAAAAAGCCTCCAACCGAACAAGAACTACTTATTGCATCGTCTTCTGGTATGACACCTAACAAAGGAATCTTTAATGCCCTTACAATGCCCTCAACATCAAGCATTTCGCCATTTAAAAGCATATCTCCCCTCATTCTGTTAATAACAAGCCCCTTTGACTGAAGATGATATTCATTTAGAAGGTTTAGCACCTTGTTTGCATCTCTCAAACTTGAAAGATGAGGCGTTACCACAACTATTGCTTCATTTGCCGAAAAGACTGCCCTGTGAAAACCAGCATCAACACCCGCTGGGCAATCAATTAAAACATAATCGAACGATGAGTCAAGCATATTCACGACATTTTTTATGTTTTCACTTGAAATAATGCTTCCGTTTGCATGAGATGATGGCATTATATAGAGGTTTGGAAATTTCCTGTCTTGAACCAAAGCTTGTCTGACTCTACATTTTCCGTTTACAACATCATTTAAGTCAAAAATAACCCTGCTATCAAGGCCCATAACGACATCGAGGTTGTTAAGTCCAATATCCACATCAATTAAAACAACCCTAAAACCAAGACCTGCAAGACTTAGACCTAAATTAGCGCATATAGTTGTCTTTCCAACTCCACCCTTGCCACTTGTAAAGACTATTTTTCTTGCCATATCACTCCTTTCTCACAAAAAAATTTTAATATTATTATTAAAAAAAAGGAAAGAATTTTTTGTAAATTTCTTTCCTTTTATGATTTATAATGTCAAAATTAATTGCTCTTTAAAACTATCTCCAATAATTCTGGATCGTTTAGCAATTTTCCTGCCCCCAAAATAGTCACATCTTCGGGATTTTCCGCAATAGAGAAAGGATACGAAAGATTTTTTGTTAAAAACTCATCAAGTCCATTTATTTTTGAACACCCACCAGTGAACATTATTCCATTGTTAATAATATCAGATGTAACTTCTGGGGGAAGTGTTGTAATTGTGACCTCAATCGTCCTCACAATTTCCTCATAAAAAGCCTCTAAAACTGATTTTATGTCGTCTGACTTAACCACCTTTGAAATAGGATTCTTCGTTGTTAAATCTGTCCCAATAACCTCTATGTTGAGCGAATCATTTTTGTATAAGGAGCCAACTTCATTTTTTATTTTTTCTGCCGTTGGAAGACCTATTAAAACTCCACCCGAACTTTTTTTAGACAAAGCGATTGCATTTGCAATTTCTATGTCCATAAGTCTGCCACCAATCCCAAGCGTTACACCCTGCATTAGAGAATTTAGATTAATTGCTGATATGTCAGTAACAGTCCCACCAATATTTACCACAATGCTAGCTTTTGCTGAAGAAATATTTTTTCCAGCTCCATAGGCAGAACATAAAATTGATGGCAAAAAGTCCACTTCAAGAAAACCAACATCTTCAAATAACCTTCTGAAAAGCTTTTTTTCTTCTTTTGTAATTCCGCAATGAACCAAAACTAAAACATTAAATTTGTTCCTTTTAAATCCCACTTTATCCAAAAAATATTTTAGCATTATCTGAGCATATTCAAAATTTTCTATTACACCATTTGAAATTGGATTAAAAACCTCAACACTTTCTGGCGTTTTCCAAACCAAGTCTTTTGCTTCTTTTCCCAAAGCTTTAACTTTATATATTCCTCTTGATTCCTCCACAGCCACCATTGTTGGTTCTTTTAAAACAAACCCAAATTTTTTTGCGTAAATTGTTGTAAAAGATCCACCTAAATCAACAGCATAATCATACATAATCTTCTCCTTTTGTTAAGCAAACATTAATTCCACATATGTTTCATCATTCATATTTAATTTTAAAACATCTCCTTCCTCACAGTCAAGCAAAATATAGATTAAATCATTTCTCGTAAAAATATCAAATCTCTCATCATTAAATTCAACAGATATGATGATGTCTCCTTTTTTAATGCTTTCGTTAGTAGAATCAATTATTTTTAGCCCTTCATTTTCAAATACTAAATCACTCGCAAGGTAGATGTTATCATAAAAATATTTATAATTTCCATTGTAATACTTTCTAATTATATATGATTCTTGCTTATCAATAACCTTAAAATTTAAATCATCTAATGAATAAATTTTCACACCATCTGAAAAGATTTTTTCATTAGTATCTATAATGTCATCAAGCACTATCGTTATAGCATATATAGAATTTGAAAAATTGATTGCATTGCTGTCTTGAGAATTTAATGCTCCTAATGTTGGTTGACCAATTAGATACCCCTTTGAATCAAAAAGTCCTCCACCAGAATTTCCTCCCATAATTGCAACCTGCATCGCAATCATATCTTCATAAACATTGGATAAAACAACTTTTCCAAACAATTCTTCTTCCGTACTGCAGAATTGCAAATTTGAATCTGCAATTCTGCCTTTTGTAAAGGTATTTTGATATTCAAGAGATTGAGGACTTCCTATCGCAAAAACACTCTCCCCCTCTCTTAAAGGCATAGATGTGTAGATAGTCCTGTCCATCATTTTTACCCAATCAATGTTCTCTTTTACATAAATTATTGCCATATCAAGGTATTTGTCAGACCAAAGAAGTTCTGCTTCGTAAGGAACAGTTGCTCCATATCTTTCTGTATTTGTGTAATCATTTGGATAGACATAAATAGCTGAATTTGTTGAATCATAAACATTTTGCATGACATGATAGTTAGTAGAAATATAACTACCTGAGTTTATGATAGTTCCTGACTCTGTTTGATACCCTTTTGAGGCAATGCAAACACCACTCCCCAAAGAGTCAACAGTATCGGTGTCGACTACAATGGAAACGCAAGCTTCTTTAAAAAGCTGAGGTATGTTGGCATAAGTTAAGCTATACTCTTCTACCAAATCAGTTAAGCAAAATCCCTCTTCTTCACTTGTTTTTTCATAAATAATTTTAAGGTTTTCATCACTATAATACTCTCTTGCCAGTTTGACAACATAATAAATTCCGCCAAGACAAGAGCCTATTATTATAATCAAAAACAAGAAAACAGCTATTACAAGATTTTTGCTTGATTTGTCCATTTTTGTTTTGTTCACAACATCTCCTTTGCAATAATTATTATATTAAATTATTTGCAAATTTTTCTTAAATATTTTCCTATAATCAGAAGAAACTTTCATTCCTTGCAAAATATCATAAGACGCATCTGAAGAAACGACTGTTTTCATTATTAATGAATCTCCAAGAATATCACATATTACATCTGTAACCGTTTCCTTCTTTGAAGAATTTAAAGCCGATGCCAATTTTACAATTACTCCAAGTTTTCTCACAGCATCTAAATCTTCGTCAGAAAGAATATCCTTGTATTTCATCCATTCGGAAAGATTGAAGTTGTCAGGATTTTGATTTTGTGCAATAAATCCTGCAATAAGCAAATCTTTTTGACTTGCACCACATAATCCCGAATTAATTATTGTATAAAGGTTATGCTTTTCAAAATTATCAAAACTAACAGATTTACCACAATCATACATATAGCTAGCTATTCTCATAGGTTTAACATAAGCCCTTGGCAACTTATGCATAACTTTGAGTTGCTTAAATAAAATTCCTGCCATATTGCAAACTCTTAAATTGTTTGAAAACGGCATCTTATGAAATTCATAATAATTGTCAAAGCTGTTGCCAAGCAAATCTGTAAACTTATCTTGCCCTTCAATTTTAACATTAGATATAACAAGGCCGTCAATCATTCTTGCCACACTAATAGTCATATCAGACAGATCAAAGCTTTGATAAATTGCTTCTACTATAGCAAGTCCAGCCAAAAACTCAGAAGGAGTTCCAATAACGCCTTTAACTTTTTTTATCTTATCTAAATCTAATCCTTTAACAAAATTAAAGACATCAAAAGCAACCTTTTTCTCAACTAAATAATTGTTGTCAATCTCCAAAGGATATCTTACAATTTTTTTTGCCACTCTGCCTAGATTGATAAATGCGCTACCTGCACCAATGCAAATTTCTCCTCCGTCAAAGGAAAAACTTTTTTCTTTAATCTTATTTTTAACTATTTCAAGCATCTCGTTATAATTGCCTTTTGATGCTAGGTTTGTAACCCCAACAGGAATAGAACAATAATCTAAAACCGTCCTTCGATTATATTTCATAAAATAGGTATTATAGTTGTCGACATAAATGCCATATGCCTTAGAAACATCAATAGTATTGTTAAAAGAATTAAATATGTTTTTAACGACCTCTTCTTCGTTTATAATGGCAAATTGAACCCCAGTATTGTTGTAAATTTCCTCAAAAATACCTTTTTGATTTCTTGCTTGTAGGAGTAAGTTTGAAGCGATTCCTATTATTTTATTAGCTCCATAAGATTGCACCATTTCTCTATACATAGTCAAAACGCTAACAAGCTTCGATACCGTTTTAGGCTTTAATAATTTGTCGCTATCTATTTCCTCCCCAATAGGGAAATTGTCAAAATTTTCTTTTAAGTAGTTATACCTACCATTACTGCTATCTAAAATTAAAAGTCTTGTCCCTGTTTCTGTTAATTCTATTATTGCAAGTCTTTCCATTTTTCCTCCTAATCAAGTGTAATTGCTTCAACTGGACAACTTGCTTCACAAGACCCACAGTGAATACATTTATTTTTATCTATTTTTGCTTTTCCATCTTTATCAAAATCTATTGCTCCGACAGGGCATATTGCCACACATGTCCCACAAGAAATACATTTATTTTTATCAACCATATATTCATCTCCTATGGCTGTATTATATCACACAAAATCACTTTTGTAAACTATTTTTCTTTACTTTAATCACTTTTAAAAACTGCCAAACTCCTAGCAAAAGGAGAAAGGCTCCAAAAAAAATTCTAAGAATCTTGGTTGGCAAAAAACTGGCTAAAAATGCACCCAAAACAGAAAAACAAACTCCTCCCAAAACTAATTGCAACACTCCATCAAAAACAATAAGCCCGTTTTTATAATGAATTACCATTGAAATCAAACTCATCACAAGAAAGGTCAATAAATTTATCCCTTGACACAATCCTTGGTCTAGGTTTAAAAATATTACAAGCAGAGGAATTAATAAGGTTCCTCCACCCATTCCCATTCCTCCAAATATTCCCCCTAAAAATCCAAATAAAATTTGCAAAAAATATGCCATAATTTCCCTCTTTTTTATTTAATTTGATTATTTAAGTCGCTTTTATTTGATATCTTTATAACATTAACCTCACACCAGCCACAATCATTAAAATGGAAAATATTATTGAAACAACTTTTGTCGGTAAAAATTTTAAAAGCAAAGAGCCAACAATTCCTCCTAAAATTACTCCCAACCCAATAGTTAATAATAGATCGGATTTAATACTTCCATTAAAAACATAAATTACCGAGCTAACAAAACTTAAAGGAAAAATAACAGCAATTGCAGTTGCGTGAGCTTGTTTTGGCGCAAGATTTAGCTTTTTCTGCAAAATTGGAACACATATCATTCCTCCACCTCCTCCCAAAAGGCCATTTACAAACCCAATTAAAGCACCGGTTAAAATAAGCAACAAATTCTTTTTTGCTTTGGAATTTTTAGCTAAACTTGCTTGATCTTTTACTAAGTTATCCTTGCCTAAAACTTTCATATAAATATTATTTTTAATTTTATAAAAAATATTTGATTAAAACATCAAAATGTTGTATACTACCTAAGTATAAATTCTAACTTAAAAGGGTGATATATGAATAGACAAAAATTATTTACAAAAATTTTCTTGGCTTCAATGATGCTTTCCTTGTCGGCAACAGGATTAGCTCTTTCAAGCCAACCTGTTATCTCATCAAAGGCCGGCACTTCATCGCTTGGTTCTTATTTTGAATCTGTTAGCCTGACAAACAGCTCTTTTAATGACATAAGTTCGACTTATTCAAAAAATGATGTAACAGGCTGGAAGAGAATAAAGGCCGACGGCAGTGCAACTATGATGATCATTGACACAGTAAAAAATTATTCAGTTAACCAAAGCTCAGTTTATTATTTGTCTTGTAAAAATCCAGGCGACGCAAACAAATCAACAGAATCTGCTGACAACAAAATTTTAATGATAAATTCAGCTTTAAAAAGTGAACAAAAAGATGGACAAACACATGAAGGGTATAGATCTAATGAAATAACACTTAATGCAGATTCTTACTACACTTTTCAAATTGCAATGAAAACTGATTCGTTTAATGAAGCTGTAGAAAACGGGTCAATTTATATATCTGGCCTTAAAGATAAAGATGACAAAGATATCAGTCTCGCTTTTGAACGAGTAACAACAAACGATTGGACAAATTATTATTTCTTCCTCGACACGGGAAGTAAGTCTCAAACTGTTACAATTGATCTATGGCTTGGCTCACAAGATACAAACTCATATGGAGTTGCTTTCTTCGATGAAATTTATGTAAATCAACTATCCGAAAATCTTTTCTATGATAGGCTTTATGAAAATCACTCAAATTTTGATGGTAGCAGTTATGTTCAAAAGGACACAACAAAATATCTCTCTCTTGACGAAGATAAAGATGAAGTAGAAGGAACATCTGATTTAAATCTTGACTTTGAAGAGGATATCTCAGAGTTGCCAAGCAAATTATCAAAATGGAGCATTGCAAAAGACAGCATAACCACATCAAAAACAAATGCAAAAATATTAAACATCTTGTCCAAGAAATCATTTGAAAACGAGGTTGGAAAAGAATGCCCTGGTTCAAATTATAAGTATAACAACAAACAGTCATTGGTTTTATGGTCACAAGAGGATTCATCAATTATGGTTGAATCGCAAACAATTCCTGTTGAGTTGCATGGATATTACAAAATTTCAATGTATGTTAAAACTAACCTAGACAAAGGTTCTTTCTATGTTAAGGTCAGCGAACAAGAGGACATATTCTCTGCTTTTCCTGAGTTAGAAGGAAACTACACTCTTCACAGTGCAACAAGTTCTGCAATTAAATCATCTGGCTCAGAATTTGACAATGGATACCAAGTAGTAGATTTTTATGTGGAAGGAAACAATCTTTACAATTCATCAATCAAAATTCAACTTGCTTTGGGAAGCGAAACAGAAAAGGCATTAGGATATGCAATTGTCGATGATATTTCAATTGAATATGCTTCGGCTAGCGACTTTTCAAATGCTTCAAATAAATTAAGCCTAGCTTACACTGCTGATACTGACCTTACAATAAAAAATGGATTCTTTAATCAAACATCAAATTCTGATGGAGAACTAACTTACCCTCTTAGCCCTGCTAATTGGACCGTTTCTATGGAAGACAAGGATTATATGGCTTGTGGAATAGTAAACACTTATAAAGGCCATTTTGACGAGTACAGAACTAAATATTCGACTACATGGGGAAATGTTCAAAACCCAGCTCAAATAACAAACTCCCCTGCTAATGAAAATTTATCAAATAATGTCCTTATGTTTTGGAACGCAATAAAAGGCTATCAATCAATTAAAACAAGTGAAGCTTTCAGCGTTTCTGCAAATTCATACTATGAATTTTCACAAGATTTGAAAACTTATGGCTCAAACCTAACACTGGAATTAATAAATGATGAAGGAGTTATCCTTTACAGCGACTCAAATGTCAACGCAAATGGAGCATGGGAAAAATATAAAGCCTACATCTACACGGGAGAATCTTCACATTCTGTCAATGCAATTATTCACTTTGGAACAAAAGACCAAAAAGAAAGCGGATATGCTTTCATTGACAATGTGAAACTCACTGCTTCAAATCAAGGCTCATTCGATTTAGCTGAAAATCAAATCGACCTTTCAAATCTTTTATTAAATCTCGACGCGTATAATAAAGTTAATTCAAACATCTCAGATCATTCTGCTTATGCTGGTTCAAAAGACCCAAATAGCATATCAGAAGGTGGAGTGATAATTGGAAATGGAAACACCTCTTTCACCGACCAAAACAACAACGCTATTGATAAATATCAAGACCTCCCTAATAATGTTTTGGTTATATCAGTTTATGAAAATTCTAACTACACCCTAAAATCATTATTTGGAATTGATGTTGAAGCAGATAAATATTATTCACTAAAATTCAAACTTTTAACTAACCATTTGCCAAAAATTGAAGATCTTCCAGAAAAAGATGAGGATGGAAATGTAATTAATTATAACTACGGTGTTTCTATTGGATTAAGCGATTTTGAAAAAGTAACGAAATTATCAAGCAATGATGGTTGGACAGAATTTACAATCTATTTTAAAGCAACCGAGGCAAAGACAGTTAATTTTGAATTCTCTTTGATCTCTGATCACAAAGGAATATATGGCACAGCATTCTTAACAGATTTAGTTTGGCAAGAAAGTGATGAAGAAACATACAATAGCTTAGAAAATAAAGAAGAATTTAATAAAACAATTTTCTCTTCAACGGCAACAACAACTGATGACAGTAATGAAACCCCTGAAGAAGGCGAACCAGAAACTCCTCAAACTCCAACATCAAACGATATTAATTGGCTTTTAATTCCTTCAATAATAATGGCCGTTGCCGTTGTTATTGCTGTTGTTGGAAGCATTTTAAGAAAGATTAAGATTGGAAAAAAATCAGTTAAAAAAGAAAAAGGTGATTACGACAGAAAAGAAACACTTGACAAAAATGTGATTAAACATCAAGCTCAAAAAATTAAGGAAAGTGAAATAAAGTCAATCGAACAAAAAATAAAATCTACTGAAACAGAATTAACTAGGCTCGAAGAAGATCATAAAGAGTACATTTCTCAATCAAGAAAAGAAAATAACGGAAAAATCACAAAAGAAATTGAAAAAAGCTTTAAAACCTACTCTGCTAAGCGTTCTAAGTTGATCGACAAAATTGCATCACTAAAAGAAGAACTTTCAACTGCAAACTCCCCTGAATACTTACTAAGCCTTGAAAAGAAAGTGACTTCTGATGCAATAAAATTAAAAAAGCAAGCAAAAGCAAAGAGCAAACAAAAAAGCGAAGATAAAAAATAAAAAAAACTGCGAAAGCAGTTTTTTTTGTTGCTAAACTTCTTGAAAAATTTCATTTGCAATCATTAGAAAATTCAACAATTTGAATTAATCAGCATAGTTATTAAAATAATTTTGTATTAAAACGATAGGTGTTCCCTTGTCGCCACTTCCACTTGTCAAATCTGCAAGCGAGCCTAAAAGATCAGTTATTCTTCTTGGTGTTGTTCCCAAAGATTCGTTTTTATTTTTAAGATCTTTGGATTTTCCTTTTATAATTTTCTTCATTTCATCAATCGCTTCTTGACCTGTTAAATTTGCAATTTTATTATCTGCAATGTATTTTAACTTTATCTCATTTGGTGTTCCAGCAAGACCTTTTGTGAAAGATGGACTTACAACCGGATCTGCAAGCTCCCAAATTCCACCAACAGGATCCTTGAATGCTCCATCTCCATAGACCATACATTCAATGTTTTTGCCAGTTTCCTTTTTTAAGGATTTTTTAAGTTTTGCCACAAATTCGTCAGTTTTTCTTGGAAAAAGCTTTAAAACCTCATCGGTAGAAAGATTAGATCCAAGAACCCCATATTCTTCATGATAACCACTGCCATTCACGGGCTGATTTAAGATTTCATCTAATCCAATAACTTTTTTTGCACCATTTTTGATTAAAATTTGTTTACTTCTAAACCTTGAATGTATATCTGCTGTAATAACTTTTTTTGTATACTTTAATATAGTTGTTGGGTCATTAGACAAGATTATTTTGCATTTTCCTCCGCAAATTTCTTGATAAAACTTAATGTAATCTACACCTGTGAAAGGATGCTCAACATTACCAACAATTTTACAAAATTTTTCGGCAGAGAATGTCTTATTAAAATTATAAATACCTTTTTCGTAAAGTTTTTCAATAGAAACAAGAGGATTTCCGACTTCGTCAAACGGATATGATAGCTGTATTACAAGTTTATCTACCCCCCTCGAAATTCCCTTTAATATATTTGAAAACCTATTTCTCGAAAGAATTGGAAAAATTAACCCAATTGTTCCTTCCCCCATTTTATTCTTAACATCTAATGCAATATCATTAACGGTCGCAAAATTTCCCTGACTTTTTGCCACAACAGCCTCGGTAACAGCAACTATATCTTTGTCGTTTAGTTCTATGTTGTTTTGTTTAACTGCATGTAAAACAGAGTTGGTTACAATTTTAACTAAATCATCTCCCTTCCTAATAATTGGAGCTTTAACCCCGATTGATTTTGTCCCTATTAAATTCATTTTGCCTCCTGTAAGAAAATTATATCACATTTGCATTATTATATAAAACGTTTTTTATAAAAATTAAAAACTAAAAGAATTATTTATTTTAAAAATAAAAAAACTTAATCGATATACGACTAAGCCTTTCTTAATTGTCATTAGATGTCATCATCTTCATCATCATCTTCATCATCATCATAATTATAGTCATCATCGTCAAAATCTTCTTCTTCAAGATCATCTTCATTTTCAAGATCATCATCAAGATCTTCTGACAAATCTTCAAGGTCTTCGTCTTCAAAATCTCCAAGATCAGAATCATACCCGCCATCTAGCAGATCATCTGGATCATCGGTGATCGAAGCCATTCCACCAGTTTCTTCATCAGGGTCAACATAATCATCATTTTCCTCTCTGTTAATATATTGCTCCCAATCTGATGCCAATTCTCCGTCATCTGTCTGATGCTCCTTTAAACACGAAGCACACATAATTTCACCAGGCTGAATATAGTTTGTCTTGCATATAGGACAAAGTTCTAGATCTAAATCGCTAACATAGCTGTCTTTAGCACTTAATTCTGCCATACAAACACTACAAAGTTTTTCACTTTTTTTAATAAAATTCAGTTCACATCTAGGGCATCTTTTATATTCTGGTTTTCTCATTTTTTTCTCCTTAAGAAATAATTTTCTTATGAGAGTAGTATACTCATAAGCTTAAATAAAGTCTAGCAAATTTTTAATATTTTTTTTATTTTTTTTGCTGAATTTACTATATGCTTTATACGTTATTTTTTTTAATAAGAAATTAAGTTTTTTCTATAAATTCTCTTCTGCCTGAGATTTTCTTATATAAATTGGAGCTAGTGAGTTTGCCGAGGTAAATTTCTTTTCTTCTTTTAATTTTTGGGCAAAAGAAAGCAAATTATCAGGCGTTATTTTTACACTGACGAAAGCGATGTTATCTTCTTCTAACAAACTCACACAGTTTTTCTTAATTTCCAAAAATTCATCTATCATAATCATTCTTTCTTTGGACAACCTCTTTCCATTTTTATCATATTCGCAAACAAAAAGCCTGCCACTTAAAGCATTTAAAACACAAATAAAATTTTCTTTTGGATTATTTTGTTCAACATTCGCCTGAGCCATTAAGTCAAGAGTCGAAATTGGGATTATTTTTTTCTTGTCATCATTAGCACATAGTCCTTTAACCAAGGCAATGCCTATTCTTATCCCCGTAAAAGATCCGGGGCCAACTACAACCCCAATATCTTTAATATCAGAAAATCTCAACCCACTTTTTTCAAGCAAATTATCTATTTCTTTTAAAACATTTTCAGATTGCCTGCAGTCAGCATCTAGGCTTGATGTTAAAGTTTTTCCATCGATTGAAAGCGCTATGTAGGCTTTTTTTGTAACAGTAGATATTACTAACATACTACCTCCTCTATCTTTATCACTCTATAATCAGGCTTAGCTGTTTTTTCAATTTTAATATCAATTACCTTGCCCTTAAAAAGGCCCTTAACATTTTCTGGCCACTCCACCACGGAAACTCCTTTCAACAGGCTTAAATCAAAATACTCTTCAAAACCAAGTTCTATTGCTTCTTCAACATTTTTTAGGCGATACATATCAAAATGATATACTGGTATTTTTCCGTCATCATAGCAATTCATAATTGTAAATGTTGGACTTGTAACCATATTCTTGCTACTAAGACCTTTCACAATCCCCTTAACAAAATGTGTTTTTCCTGCCCCTAAATCACCATGCAACAAAATAATTGCTGGTTTTGATGTTTTTTTTATAAACTTTTGTGCAATTTTTTCAGTGTGTATGACACTCTTTGAGATATATGTTTGCATAATCACCTTCTTGATTTTTCATTTTTTATAACATCTATTTTTTTTGATTTAAGATAAACCAAAATTCCTATTACTGCAATAAGGACTCCAACAATAACTCCCGCTATCACATCTGTTAAGAAATGTAGGCCCAAATACATTCTTGACAAACAAACAAGCCCCACAAATATTGTCATTGAAACAGCAGTTGCAATTTTAATAAATTTTGTTTTACAAACTTGCCATACAAAAAAACAAACAAAAATTGCTATTATGGTTGATGAAACCGCGTGTCCACTTGGCATACTATTACCAAATGTTGATGTAAAATTTTGTATATAATCATAGACAATGTAAGGCCTTTCTCTTCCTATCAGTGTCTTCATAATATAATTTAACCCAACTCCAACACAATAGGTTATTAAAAAAATTAAACTATATCTCTTATTTAAAAAAAAGATAAAACCAAAAACTAAGATAAGGCCAACATAACTTCCAAACAAAGAAACAGCCTTAAAAAACGCCGTGAACCCTTCACTTGCCCCGCCTTGCAAAAAACTGATAATCTTTGCTTCAAACTCCATAAGCATATTTTATCACAAAATTTGATTAAAAGTCAAAAATATCAAAGATTATTTTAAATATGACAAACTAAATCCGTCATCAATATCAAATAAAAATGTTTCAAACTCTTTATCATTTGTTATTAAATCAATGAATTCCCTTAATCTATAAACTATTGTCCTGTGTTTATGTTTTGGGTATCCTTGTTTAACTAAGCCGTGATAGTAAATATCATCAGCAAACAAAATTCCTCCCCTATTTAAAAGTTGTTTTAAATTTGGAAGATATTTTACATACTGTCCTTTTGGCCCATCTAAAAATATAAGGTCAAATTTCTGTTCATTTTTCACTAAGTTTTGGATAACTTCCATAGCATCCTGATTGATAACTTCCACCCTGTCCAAAAGCCCTGCTTGACTAAAATTCTGCAAAGCTTCCCGGCTTTTTTCTACATCTTTTTCGACAGTAACCAAAAAGCTTTCTTGACTGTTTTCCAGCATCAAAATTCCCGAATATCCAAGGCAAGTTCCAATCTCCAAAATTTTTTTCGGTTTTTCTTTTTTTACAACCTCACACAAAAAATCGGCGCTCCTGTCCCTTAGGACGGGCACCCAATTTTTTCTAGCAAATGACAAAATTTCCTCTTTTTTCATCTTAATCCAAAAGAACAATAGTAAGTATCATTGGTCTTCTCTTAGTTCTTTTAAATATAAAGTTTGACACATTTCTTCTTATAGTATTTTTTATTACAGAAGGCTCCACTGCACGCAAGTCTTGTTCTTTTAATGAAGCAACAATAGCTGATTTTGCTGATGAAACAAATTCCTCTTGCTCATCATCGTAAACAACTCCTCTTGTTATTATGAAAGGCTCACTTGTAACTGTTCCCGAAACATTATTAATATTTACAACAACTACACAAATCCCCTCTTCTGAGAGTTGCAATCTTTCCTTTAAGACATTGCTGTCCATATCTCCAATGCCTATTCCATCAACAAGTCTTTGGCCAGCAGTGACAAATCCTGTTTGCTTAATAGAATTAGGAGAGAGTTCTAGACACATTCCAAGGGAAGGTAGAATAATATTTCTTTCTTCCATACCCAGCCTCATAGCCACATCTTTGTGGGTTTTTAGGTGCCTAAACTCACCATGAACAGGAATAAAAAACTTTGGCTTAACTAAATTATGAATAATTTTAATTTCCTCTTCACAGGCATGACCAGAGACATGGACAGATGCAAGTTCGTCATAAATAACATCTGCTCCGAGCTTGTAAAGAGCATTTATTACATTATAAACAGGCTTTTCATTCCCCGGAATAGGAGAAGCAGAGAAGATTATTAAATCATTGTTTCTAAGCTTTATTTTCTTAAATTCTCCCATAGCCATTCTTGTTAAGGCACTCATAGGCTCTCCTTGGCTACCGGTAGTGATAATTAGAAGTTCTTTATCTTCGTATTTGTCAACACTGTCTATGTCTATAATATTTTTTACATCATATTTAAGTTCGCCAATTTTCATCGCGACTTCCGAAACATTTAACATACTTCGTCCTGTGAAAGCCACCTTTCTTTTATACTTTTGAGCTAAATCCAAAATTTGTTGAAGCCTGTGAATGTTAGAGGCAAAAGTTGCGACAAAAAGCCTTTTGGTTTGATTTTCACTAAAAATTTTATCAAGTGTTATCCCAACCGACTTTTCACTCATTGAATAGCCTTTTCTGCAAACATTAGTGCTTTCACAAAGCAATAGATTTACACCTTTTTTTCCAATCTCTCCAAAGCGCGCAAGGTCTGTTGGATTCTTGTCCAAAGACTCAAAATCGATTTTAAAATCGCCTGTGTGAACAATGTTCCCAGCCGGTGTATTAATACACAAGGCAAGCGCACCAGCAATTGAATGGTTAACATGGATAAATTCAATAGTAAATGCCCCAATTTTTAAAACATTTCTTGGCTTAACCGATACTCCCTTATATTTAATTTTAGGATACTCTTTTAACTTACTCTCAACCAATGCAAGAGTCATTCTAGATCCGTAAACAGGAACGTTTAATTGTTGCAAAACAAAAGGCAAAGCTCCAATGTGGTCTTCGTGCCCATGAGTTAAAATTATTCCTTTAACTTTTTCTTTGTTAGCAAGAAGATAAGATATATCCGGAATAACAACATCAACACCCGGTAAATCATCTCCTGGGAAGGTTAGACCGGCGTCTATAACAATTATCTCGTTTTCGCTTTCAAGAGCTGTCATATTTTTACCAATCTCGCCCACTCCTCCTAAAAATATTAACTTAATTTTATTGTTCATATAAACTCCTTTTTTTAATTACACAACAAACAAAATGATTTTCATCATTTTATAAGATAATAAGATCTATGGCAAAAAATTATAAAAGATACTTTGTCTTTTGAATATTATCAGTTTGCTCCAACTTTTTTGGCGTTAAAACGGTGTCGGCATCTACATAGTACCTCATTCCTTGACTTCCAAAGAACATTACCATTTCGAACATATTAATCATTCCAAAATAAACTGGAATAAAAACAGCAGAAGCGACAATACCAAAACCAAAAATTAAGAAAATGAAAATAATGTTAATTACAAGACTTGTAGAAAAAACTCTGCCATATCTTCTAAATACTGCCCTAATACCAATCTTATAAGATTTTACAACATTAAATCCATAAATAACACTTGCTGGCGCCCACCCAGAAATAAATGTCTGCTCGATTGAAATTAAAAGCGATAAGCCAACAATTACAACGACCGGTAAAAAATAATCAAACAGAGGTTCATTTATCGAGACAATACCAAAAATAGCCAATATCAATATAGCCTTAAATATTACGGACATAAGTGTTTTTAAAATTGCATAAGAAGTTGAATTTTTTAATGTTTTTACCATTACAGAGCAAAAACCCACTTTTGCCTGACTGGACATATAGTTATAAAGCATTTCATTAATAACATATTTTCCAACATTCATTAAGAAAGGGAACAAAATAAAAAGCAAAAAAACTAGATAAACCCCAATCCACAAATATTCTTTAAACATCATAACAAAACAGCCAGAGGTAAAAGTCCAAATTGCTCCAAATAATCCTGCGACCTCCTTGCCATAAAGCAGTCCAGTGGAAGGAATTTGTTTTAACATTTCATCTGTCCAATTTGCAATAACAATTGTTTTAATTTCTGCAAAGAATGGCATCATTAGACTAATTGTTAAAGCAGAAACAATAAGCATGTAAAAAAAATATTTCCACACTTTATCAAAATTAGAACAAAACAGCTTCAATGAATTTTTAAACATCATATCTTTTTCACCACTTATCTTCATTTATTATACACAAAACATATTTGTTTTGCAAATGTTTTGCAAAAAAGAAAGGGCTTTCATTAAAAAATTAAACTCTAATTGACAAAATCTTATACCTTGAATCACCATTAGGAGTTGAAACCGTGACAAATTCACCCACTTTATGTCCAAGCAAACCTGCTCCAAGAGGAGATTCGTTGCTTATGATAAAGTTTTTAGGATCACTTTCTTGCGTTCCAACAATTTTATATTCAACCTCTTCGTCAAATTCTTCATCATAAACCTTCACAATAGTCCCAACATTAACCTTGCTACAATCAACCTCTTCTTTTTTTATAATTATAGCAGTAAGTAGCAAATCTTCCATTTTCTTTATTTCTGCTTCAATCATAGCCTGCTCGTCCTTAGCAGCATCATATTCTGCATTTTCTGAAAGATCCCCAAACTCCCTTGCCACTCCAATCTTTTTAATTACCTCTGGTCTTTTTACTCTTTTGAAAAATTCAAGTTTTTCCTCTAATTGTTTTTTTCCTTCAACTGTTAAATAATTTTTTTGTGTCATAATAATCCCCTACCTTTTTTTTTCAACAGCTTATGCTTAACTGAATTTAAAGTATAATTAATATATGCCTTTTTGTCAAACATTTTCACAATTTTTTTTATTTTTTATATATTCCCTTAATTTGCCAAGAGTTTTTTTTACATAAAAAAGATCATTAAAAAGAATTTTTTTTAAAAAAACACACACAATAAAAAAAACAGTGGAGGAAGAATGTTAACCTTATTTTCTTTTATTTTAGTCATTCTTGGGTGCATAAATTGGCTCTTAATTGGTCTTTTGCAATACGATTTTGTAGCTGGTATATTTGGTTATCAAGGCAGTGTTTTTTCAAGACTGATTTACATCATAGTAGGAATTGCATCTATTTTCATATTATTTAAAGCCTTTGCTGAAAAAGGCAACCTTAACCTTATTAATTTTAGATTTAAGTTTAAAAAAAAGAAAGATAAGGAGTTTGAAAAAGAATTGAAACCAAGGCATTTTGTTGAGGCAAGTAAGGATTTTGATGAAATTGACAAAAAGCACGAAACATTAATACAAGATGAAACATCAAAAAGTTATGATTATAAAGAAATAAGTGGAAGTGATTACAGTGAAAATGACCCACCAAAGCAAAAAACAAATGATTATGAAACATCACAAAAAAATAGTTTATTTGACGAAATGAAATAAATTTAACATCATAAAATTCAAAAAACAAGGCATCAGCCTTGTTTTTTAATGTCGTTTCTCTTAGTCAATATTGATATTTTTTTTATCTTAGCCATTTATAATACTTGTCTAAATTTATAAATACAAATAGACATTTAAAAACCTGCGCTTTATCAATTCATCTCCGCTTGCAAGCCTATCGCTAGACTTTAATTTTTTGACATCTAATGGCAAAATTTTCACACCGAAATCCACTGCAAGAAGGCTACTATCCTCCAATATATTTGCAAATGCAATCTCTTTTGACTTTTGTCCAAAAGTTATATATCTAAGCCCCTTCCTATATCTTTGCGCCAATGGGAACAAACTTGCTTCTATCTTTTTGATTGCACCAGAGTTTGTTGCAACAATAATTTTATCTTCCGCCTTGATTTGTCCTGCAAAAATGACTTCATCTTTTTCTTCAAGATTTATTCCCTTTACTCCGGCTGATATTCTGCCTTGTGTTGGAATTTCGCTCTTATCAAAATTAAGAGAAAGGCCAAATTTTGTCAGCATTAAAACAGATTTTTCCTTATTTTCATATTCAACATTAATTAGTTCGTCGTTATCTGCAAGTTTTACAGCCTGATAGTAGGATTTTGTAATAATTATATCCTTTTCAAGACTTCTCTTCACCATTCCCTTTTTTGTGTAGAACAAAATCTCATTTCCTTGTCCCATGATCAAAATTTTAACAGGCTCTTCATAAGTTTGTGCGTTTGGCTCAATGCTCATTAAAGCAACCCCTTTTTCTCTCCACTTGCATTCTTTAATCTTTTCCACTGTCGTCTTTATACAATTTCCAATATTTGTGAAAATTAGAACAGAATCAGTCGTCTTTGCTTGAATGACTTGACTATGAATGTCGCTAATCGTTGAATCTTCATTTAAGGTTTTATTTGACATAGCATAATTCTTTGCTGAAGCTTTTTTTATGGTGTTTCCTGCTGTTAGAGCAAGAACATAGTTATGAACAGCAATCGGTTCGTCTTTGATTTCGCTTAGCTTTATATCAAGATTTTTTATAATATGACTTTTTCTTGGAGAGCCATATTTCTTTTTAATCTCCAAAAGCTCCTTTTTTATTACTTCAAGTTGAAGGCTTTTAGAGTTTAAAATCTTATTGAGTTCCTCAATTCTTATCTTTAACTCTTTAAGTTCTTCTTCCAGTTTTTCAACTTCAAGGTTGACAAGCCTTGCAAGACGCATATCTAAAATTGCCTGTGCCTGCTTGTCACTAAGGTTAAATCTTGCTTTTAATTTTGTTTTCGCCTCAATTGTATTTGCCGATTTTTTAATTATTTTTATAACTTCGTCTATATTTCTTATTGCAATAAGCAATCCCTCAACTATGTGCGCCCTCTCTTTTGCCACATTAAGGTCAAAGCGAGTTCTTCTTACTACAACCTCCCTTTGATATTCAGTGTAATAAGAAATAATTTCCATAAGGTTAAGCAGTTTTGGTTTTCCTCCTGCTATCGCCACCATATTAAAGGCAAAGCTTGTTTGAAGATTTGTGGATTTAAACAAAAATTCAAGGACTTTTTTGGGATTAGCTTCTTTTTTTAATCTTATGACAGCCCTCATTCCTTTTCTGTCTGACTCGTCACGAATTTCACTTATAACAGAAAGCTTGTCCTTGTTTTCCTCTTTTAATTGTGCAATCTTTTGTAATAACAATGCCTTGTTCACTTGATAAGGCAATTCTGTTATGACAAGGCTTGTCTTGTCTTTGCTTGTTTCAATTCCAACTTTAGCTCTAACAATAATTTTCCCTTTTCCGGTTTTGTAAGCGCTATCTAGCCCATCTCCCAAAATAAGTTCTCCCCCCGTTGGGAAGTCTGGGCCTTTAATAATATTCATAACTTCTTCCACCGAAATGCTTGGCTTATTTATATACGCAACAACTCCATCGATGACCTCAGAAAGATTATGAGGAGGAATGTTTGTTGCAACGCCTACCGCAATACCAGAAGCTCCATTAACCAAAAGGTTTGGGAATCTGCCGGGCAACATATCCGGTTCTTTAAGAGTGTCATCAAAGTTTAAGCTCCACTTCACGGTGTCTTTTTCTAGATCCCTTAAAAGCTCTAAGGCAAGAGGAGTCATTCTTGCCTCGGTGTAACGCATAGCAGCAGCAGAATCTCCGTCAATAGAGCCAAAGTTTCCATGCCCGTCAATAAGTGGTCCTCTTAAAACAAAATCTTGCGACATTCTTACCATTGCGTCATACACAGATGAATCACCATGTGGGTGGTATTTACCCATACAATCACCCACTATTCTTGCAGACTTTCTGTAAGGCTTATCAGGATAAAGCCCCAGCTCCATCATAGAATACAAAATTCTTCTTTGAACCGGCTTTAATCCGTCTTCAACTCTTGGCAAAGCTCTGTCAAGCACAACATGTTCGGTGTAAGGGATCATTGAATCATGAAAAACCTCTTCAAGACTTTTGACAATAATTCCTCTATCTCCCCCGTTAAAATCGTTTGCGTTTTGCTCGTCACTTATTGTTCTTATGTCTTGGCTGTCTTCTTTTGGAATAGAATCTGCCAAATTTTGGTCATAAGTAAGTCCGTCATTATCAACTTCTTTCATCACTCCTCCTTACTTGTCGCCCTTAAACTTTTGCATAAATGTGTCTTCACGGTCGAAATTGGCATGCAAGTTAATATATTCTTTTCTAGCGTCTATATTATCTCCCATCCAAGTGGAAACCATTTTTTCTGCCTCCGCAGCGTCTTCGATGCTAACTTGAATAAGAGTTCTTTTTTCTGGATCCATAGTAGTTTCCCAAAGCTGTTCTGGGTTCATTTCACCAAGACCTTTGTATCTTTGAATCATATATCCTCTTCCTGCTCGTGAAATAGCCTCAGGAAGATAAGCATCTGAGTATACATATTCAACATAATCTTTCTTGTAAACCTTGTAAAGAGGAGGCAATCCGATATAAACATGGCCGTCTGTTATTAACTCTCTCATATACCTAAAAAAGAAGGTAAGCAAGATAGCTCTTATGTGAGCACCATCTTGGTCGGCATCGGAAAGGATAATTACCTTGTTATATCTCAAATTTTCAAGTTTGAAATCTTCTCCTATTCCAGTTTCCAAAGCGCTTATAATGGTTCTGATTTCCTCGTTTGCCAAAACTTGGTCAATTCGCTTTTTCTCAGCATTTAGAGGTTTTCCCCTAAGTGGTAAAATTGCTTGAAAGGACCTGTCTCTTCCCTGTTTTGCAGAACCTCCCGCAGAATCTCCCTCCACAATAAACATCTCGCTTTTTTCCTTGTTTTTTGAAGTAGAAGAAGCAAGTTTCCCAACAAGATTAAAGTTATCAGCAGAGTTTTTTGCTCTTGTCAAATCTTTTGCTCTCTTAGCTGCTTCTCTTACCTTGGCAGCTCCTTTTGCCTTGTTTAAAATCGCCTCTATTTTTGATGAGTTTTTCTTATCATTAACAAATTCTTGCAATTTTACAAGTGCAAGAGCTTCCACCTTTGTTCTTGCCTCAGGATTGCCAAGCTTCGTTTTTGTTTGTCCTTCAAATTGAACATTTGTCATTTTGACAGTAAGAACTACATTAAGCCCTTCTCTGAAATCTTCTCCTAAAAAATTTGCTTCTTTTTCTTTTAAAAATCCACTTGTCCTAGCATAATCATTAAAAACTTTTGTGAAAGCAGACTTTAATCCGGTTTCGTGAGTTCCACCCTCAGTGGTAGGAATATTGTTGACATAAGAGAAAGAATTTTCTGTGTAAGAGTCTGTGTAGATAAAAGCAACTTCAATGGCAAAATTATCAGATTCACCACTAAAATATACCGGGTCCTTAAACAATGTGTTTTTGCCTTCAACCAAATAGGAAACAAAGTCTGCAATACCACCTTCATAATGATAAAAAACTTCATTTTTGTTTACATCGTCTATTATTTTAATTTTTAAACCCTTGTTTAAAAAAGCAAGCTCTCTTGCCTTCTTTGAAATTATCTCGAAAGAAAATTTTAAGTTTCCAAACATTCTGTCATCTGGTAAAAAAGTTACCTTTGTTCCAGTCTTACTTGTTTTACCAATTTCCTTTAAAGGCCCTTGCGCAACTCCACTTCTAATCTTTCCATCAACTTCGTCAGAAGAAAACCTTATGTTGTAAACTTTTCCGTTTCTATAAACGGTAACATCACACCACCTTGATAATGCGTTTGTAACCGAAGCTCCCACGCCGTGAAGACCACCCGAATATTTATAGTTTTCGTTTGAAAACTTTCCACCTGCATGTAATTTAGTGTAAACAACCTCCACACCAGACATATTAAGAGTTGGATGTTTGTCAACAGGAATTCCCCTTCCATTATCTTCAACTGTTGCACTACCGTCCTTGTTTAGAGTTATGGTTATTGTATCACCATAGCCACAGGCAATTTCATCAATCGAATTATCAACTATTTCCCAAAGAAGATGATGAAACCCCTTTATCCCTGTTGTTCCAATGTACATTCCCGGCCTAAGCCTAACTGCGTCAAGCCCTTCAAGCACAACCAAATCTTTGGATTCATATTTTTTTTCAGCCATAATTTCTCCTAAGTTATCTCTTTGTTTAGTATAACACATTTTAATTCTTTTATCAAAAGAAAACAAAGACAATTTTTTAAAAATTAAAATGAATATTTATTCTTGTTTTTTAATATTTATTCATTATTGCAAACCTCCATAAAATGTTATAAATTTATTTTTCTTACATAAAATATCTTAGGAGGAAAAATGAAAAAAATTGTACTAACCGGCGGAGGAACTGCTGGACACATTTATCCAGCCTTGGCATTATTACCCAAGCTAAAAGAGTATGAAGTTCATTACATTGGATCAAACGGAATGGAAAAAGATATATTAAAAAAATTTCCAAAAATAATCTACCACGAAATACCGACAGTAAAGTTAATAAGAAAATTTACTTTTAAGAATTTTTTTATTCCTTTTAAGCTTTTCTCTTCGGTTTTAAAGGCAAAAAAAATACTAAATGAAATAAAACCAAACATAATTTTTTCAAAAGGGGGATTTGTTTCTGTTCCTGTTGTAATTGCTGGAAAAAGACTTAATATCCCTGTTATCAGCCATGAATCAGACCTTTCAATGGGGCTTGCAAACAAGATAATATTAAAAAGATGCAATGTTATGTGCACGACATTTTTGGAAACTTCAAAATTATCGCCAAAATGCAAATTTACTGGTCAACCAATAAGGGAAGAAATATTAGATGGAAATCCCTCTTTAATAAAGTCCAAATTTTATGACAACAAACCTTGCCTACTTGTGATAGGTGGAAGTTTGGGGGCAAAATTTATAAACGAAAAAATAATTGAAAACCTCGACCAACTTTTGTCTAAATTTAATGTTGTGCATATAACAGGAAAAGGAAACCTAAAAGAAATAAACAAAGACGGATATATGCAAGTTGAGTTTGCAAGCAATATAGGTGATTATTATTCATCTGCCGACATTGTGATAACAAGAGGAGGTTCTGGAGTTATTAACGAACTTCTTTGCTTAAACAAATTGATGCTGATAATTCCACTTTCAAAAAAATGTTCAAGAGGCGATCAGATAGAAAATGCAAAACTATTTAAAAAAATCGGCTACTGCGAATATATTGAAGAGGAAAATTTTAATAAAGAAAAATTCCTTAAATTAATTGACAACCTTTTGAATAACAAGTCATTTTATAAAGAAAATATGAAGAAAGCAAATGCAAACAACGCAAACGAAAAAATAATTGATTTAATCAAAAAAACAGAAAGAAAGGATAACTGATATTTTTAGAAAAAAAAGATAATAACAACATTATCTTTTTTTAATTTAAAATAATTTTTTCTAGATTTGGAAGTCCAAAACCCTCTAAATTTCTGTTAAATGTTATTGGCTCTGAAATATGCCCAAGAACCTTTTTCGCCTGCTCTGGCTTTAAATCTGGGTATTTTTCGCAAAGAAGACAAAGCATTCCTGCAATCATAGGAGTAGCAACGCTTGTTCCACTTAAAACTGTGTAACCTCCATTTTTGTCACAAGAAGTTATATCAACAGATGGTGCAACCACATCTGGCTTAAATCTTTGAAAAGTTGGTCCTCGTGAAGAAAATTCAGCAATTTCAAAAAGTTTTTTGTCATATTCATTTTCGCTGAGCCTGTTGTCGTCTATTCCTCCAACGGTTATAATTTTTTGGCTAATGCCGGGACTTTTAATAGTTTGAAACTCAGGTCCCGAGTTTCCAGCCGCACAAACAACAATAACTCCATCATTCCAAAGAGCATCTGCTCCACTCATAATAGGGTCTTTGTAACCCAAAGGCTCGCTTCCAAAGCTCATACAAACCACCCTAATATTTTCTTTTTTATGGTTGTCATATATCCATTCCATTGCATCAAGAATTTTATTGGAATAAGCTTCTCCATTTTTATCGAGAGCTTTTAAAGCAACAATATCACACCCCGGAGCAATTCCAGAGTATTTTCCCACGCTTTCTGCCCCGCTTCCTGCCATAATCCCACAAACAAAAGTACCGTGCCCATTATCATCATACGGGGTTTTCTTATTATTAACAAAATCTTTAAATCTTTTTAACCTTTTCTTCCCTAAGTAAAAATCAAGATGAGGGGCAACCCCAGTGTCAATTAATGCAGTGGTAACACCTTTGCCGGTTAAGTATGTCTTGTCTGTATGAAGAATTTTTTTTGAAAGATATGTCATCATTGAGGCAGTACTCACCGAAAAAATATACTCAACGCTCACTAATGCCGAAATTCTTGCAAGCTCCTCTTTTGAAATTTTGATAAAGAAAGATTTTATGAATAAATATTCATCTATTATCTCGATATTTTTCTCTTGTAAAAACTTTTTTACCCTATCAAAATTATAAGCTTTTACAATGCATGTTATTTTTTTGTCTTGCGAAAGTGTCTTAGTTTTTGACAGCAAAAAGCAATCTATCTTACTGTTGTTCACTTCAATGTTTTTAAAATATCCTTTAAATTTTTGTAGGTTTCCTCTGGAAGATAACCTTTTATGCTGTCAACGCTGTTTGAAAGCATATCGTAATTAAATGTTCCGTCTTGCTTTTGTTTTGCTACTTCATTAAATAATCTTTCGCTTAACTGATCACTATTTAGATCTTTTAATTCATCATAAGTTTTTCGCACATCTGTCTCTGTGAAAGTTTTCTTTGCAAAGTTTTCTTTATTACTGTTTGTCTCCAGGTTAACCTTTTTTTCGGCTTTATCTTGCATATTCATCTTTGTAAAATCAGAAAAATTCATACACACCTCTCTAAATCATTCTATGATAAAGAAAATTTGTATTCTACACAAAAATTAAATTTCATACATATAAAATAAGTATGAATAACATAAATAACCTTTTTAACAATAAACAAAACAATTCTTCGCGAGTTCCTCTTTACCCAGAGGAAGCTTACAGCCCGCAAAATAATCAGTTCCAACAAGATGATAACTCTTTTCAAAAGCAAAGTGGGCAAGAGCAATCAAACATCTTACAAAATCCATTGATTCCTCTTCTACTTGCTTCTATGCAGGGAGGAAACAATAATTTTGATTTGATGAAAACCTTGCTGGCAGGAAACAGTGGAGACAGTCAAGCGCAAATGATTCAGGCCTTGACTTCCTCTTTGACGAAAAATAAAAAAAAGGAAGCCCCTAAAAACACAGAGCCTTCCGGTGAAAAAAGCTTCCCTAAAAACGAATCACTATATTAACCTTCAAATTCCTCAGCACTCACAACTGAGCCATTTTTAAAATAGATTTTTCTTTTGCAAAACATATTTGCAATTTTTTCGTTTGTTGTAGCAAGTAAAAGCGTGGTATCCTTTCCATTTAGCGATTTAATTAAATCGGCAATAATTTCAACATAGATGTCCGAAAGATTGTCGAAAATATTATCAACTATTAAAAGATCAAGCTCTCTAAATGTAAGCCTTATTAAAGAGAGTATGTATTTTTCCTCTAACGACAAATTGCAAACCTTTTCATCTCGGATTTTTTCAAGCGAATATTCAATAACTGCGTCATTTATTTTTGCCTCAATGTCCTCTGGACGCATTTTTCTTTCCGAAAGAATATACTTAAAATTTTCATAGACAGTCTTCTTTTCCAAAAAAACAGGAGTTGCTGGAACATAACCTGCACTTATGTCGGACTTAAAACTAACTTTTTTTAATGGTCTGTTTTGAATGTAAACATTCCCCTTTGTCGGTTTTTCAAGTTTGGCTAACACTCTTAAAAGGCTGGTTTTACCACTGTCATCTTCTCCGACCAATGCAACAGACTCTCCTTTTGCTATGTCTATGTTAATATCATATAAAGCATAATATTCTCTTGTGTACTTTAAAAACAAATTTTTAATGCTTATCATTTCTACCTCTCTGTCAAACATTATATCACAAACCTAAAAAAAACACAACTTAAAATAAGCTGTGTGTTTTTATATATTGTGAATATATCTTTAAAGTTTTTATACTGTTTTTTCTTAAATTTGTCTGGTTTCATTGATTCCTTCAATAAAGCCACATGGCGCAGTGCACTTAAAATTTTCAAATGTACACCTTGCCCCTTTTTGATATTTTTTCATTTCGTCAGCTCTTGGGTGATTTATTTTTTCTAAGCCTTCAACATATTCTTTTAATATTTGGTTTGTCTGCTGGTTTATTTCAAGTTGGGCAAACGAGCACTTTCTTTCCATCATCTTTAAAATAAAATCGTCAAAAACCCCCATTTCATTAATCGAAATCAACATTCCTTGCGGAAATTCTTTTACCTGTTTTTGACAATCCCTTTCCCATTCTTCAACTAAGTCATTATGATTTTTTAAAATCGGAGGAACATAGAACTGTGGTTTATCTAGTAAATTGAAGTTATAATTAATTGTCCTATGTCTTTGAGCCTGTGCAAAATATGCAAAACTTGAATTATAATTAATAGAATAAACATCTCCAAAATAAGAAAAAATTTTGTCATTTTTAATTAAAGAAAGTTTTTTGCTTTTAGAATTTGAATTAATATTTTCATCTATGTAAGGGGTCGTTTTTAAAATCGCCTCACAAAAATCTTGCATCGCAGGTTTTAACAACTTGTAAAACTCATTTTGCTTTTCTTCCTCTTTGTTGATTTCATTTTGCATCATGTGAAATATGTTGTTAAGTTGCCTGTAAGTTGTTGAATAAACCATTGATGTAGGAGTAAATATTGATATTAAATATCTAGCATTTTCTTGTGCTAGTTTTTCAACTTTTAAATCTGTAAAATAAGACGGATATTTTTGTTGATAATCTTCTTTAATAAGTTTTTTAAATATATCAAGCCATTTGTCATATAACTTTTGCTCGTCATCTTTTAAAATCATCTTTGTGTATCTTGCACTTTTTTCACTTGTCGTGTATTGTTTTTCATTATTTAAAACAATGGCAAGGGCTTTTGGTATGTCTTCCAAATATAGACTCACTGTTGGGTGATCATAGACGCTGTGGTGCCCACTCATTTTTGTCTGCTTAATTCTTCTTGCCGTTTTTGAGGCCTCCTCATCTAAAATTTTATCAAAATTATCTTGCATATAACACACGCCAGCACAATGTCCACTTAAATTTTCAAACTCGTCTTTATTCGCAATGTATTGAGGTTTTGTTGATGCAATAACAGAAATTTTCATAATATCCTCCAAGATTGTTATTGCATTCTAGCACAAATATTATTGTATGTCAATATAAAAATTCACATCTTTAAAAAAAATAAAATAAAAAAATCAGCTCTTTTTAAGGGTCATTTTTTTTGAAAATTCATTTGAAATTTCCTTTGAATTTGACAATATAAATCCCGTGTTGGTGGCATTCTCTATCGCTTCACCAACAACAACTCTAAGAGTTAAAGTTAAAGCCTCATCTGTCTCAAAAATATAGGTAATTGATTGCATATCCTTATATTTTTTAAATACCTCAGTGTCTTTTTGGTCATTGGCGATTGCAACTAATGTGGTTAAAGAATTCCACTTTGTGTCCTGAAAAGTAATTGTGACAGGACTTTTATTTTCTTCATAAAATATGACATTTGATGTTTTACTTGATCTTATTTGTATGTCCACATACTTTTCATCAACCCTTGAATCTTTCTCAAACACAACTTTTATAACATTTTTTTCACTTCCTGCGATTGATAAATCACTAAAATATGCACTCCTAATGTTATTTGTAGATTCACACCCCAAGATTAAAAAAGAGCAAATACCAGCGAAGACAAATAAAATAACTTTTTTTATTTTCATAAATACCTCTTAATTGTTTTTTCCTTTTATCTAATTTCTATACAATAAAAAAAACACAGGCAAGGTTAATAAACTTTGAAACTAGCAAATAAATAGCAATATGTTAAATTTTTGCTAGTTTTTTTGTTGGAAATTTTTTAATCTTTTGCTCAATTTTTTCTTTATGTGATATAATTATATCGAAGGAGATGGAGAGTATGGAAGAGGTTGTATATTGCGATCCTTTTGATGGGAAAAAATATGGCTATTTTATGAAATTGGAACATTGCGGAAGATATATTTTTTCAAGAGATTTTGTCCTCAAAAATAATATAAAGTCTGTTTTGGATATTTCGTCTGCAACCGGATATGGAACGGAAGTGCTTTCAAAAGTTTGTAACAATGTTGTTGGCGTTGACAAAAATGAGGAATATTTAAAACTTGCTCGTAGAAGAAAAATTAAAAATGCAAAGTTTCTTAAACACGATTTTAATTTTGGTATTTTAAAAAGTGAAAAGGTAGATTTAATTGTGTCTTTTGAAACCATTGAACATATCGAAAACACAGAAAATTTTATGAAATCTACTCAAAAAAACCTTAAAAAGAATGGATACCTTCTTCTTTCTGTGCCGAACGAAAAATATGAGCAACTTGATGAGTTTGGAAACATTGTATATCCGTATCACAAGCATGTATTCAGTAAAAACCAGATTTCAAAATTGCTTGCCGAACATGGTTTTGAAGTTATAGATTTGCTTGGTCAGTCACTTTGCAATATGATTATTTCAAATGAACACACATTGAAACATGAGATGAAAGGATTATATAATAAGAAACTCTTGAACAAATATAACTATTCTAAACGTGCTATTGAGATGAATTCATATATATACGCATATCCAAACCATATTCTTATAGATGAGTCATATTCTTATATCTATATATGTAAATTCATAGGAAAATAATTTTGAATTATGTCTATGAAAAAATTGCTTAAAAAATAGGTGTCCACACTTTATTTTCGCAAAAAATACAATGCCTTAGCAAAATTTAAAAGATTGAACCAATTATGATTAAATTTAGGCAGTTAAATGTGTGCTTGTCTTGATACAAGTGTCGTCGCTTCGCTCCGACAGACAAGCACACTCTACAACTAAATATATTAGACAA
>CALVMJ010000010.1 GCA_944345365.1 uncultured Clostridia bacterium
AAAGTCATAAATTCTGTTGTACAAACCGGCGTAAAATCTGCTGGGTGAGAAAATAAGATTACCCATTTCCCTGAAAAATCTTCTGGAAAGTTAATTTGTCCCTGTGTTGTTACGGCCTTAAATGAAGGCGCTTTGTCGCCTATTAAGGGCATTTTGTTATATTCCATTTCCATATCTACCTCCTATCATAATTATAATTTACTTGTTTTTAAAATATAAGTCAAGAAAAAATAAAGCTGTTTTTTTTACGAAATTAAATATAAATCTAATTAAGCCTAACTTACATATTGACAAAGCCACCTTTTTATTTTATACTAAAAAATGTAAATAATATAATTAAGGAGGCTTTATATATGGAACATGAACTCATCGATTGGTTCGATGAAAATGGAAAATATATGGGCGAAATAGACAAAGCCATAGCACATAAAAAAGGATTGTGGCACAAAAGCGTCCATGTTTGGATACTCAACAACAAAAACCAAGTTCTTTTGCAAAAGCGATGCTCTCAAAAGAAGTTTTTTCCAAATTATTGGGACTGCTCATTCGCCGGCCATATTGGTGCAAAAGAAGACTCACTACAAAGTGCTCTTCGCGAAGGGAAAGAAGAACTTGGAATAGATTTAACGCCTAATGATTTACAATTTATTTTCAAAATAAAAGAAGAGTTCGTTTGGAAGGATATAGTAAGCAAAGAATTTGTAGATGTTTTTATTTGCAAAAAAGAAATTAATATTGAAGATTTAAAATTTCAAGAAGAAGAAGTCGAGTGTGCTAAATACTTTGATTTTTCGGAAGTTTTAAAAGAAAATCCATCTGAAAAGATCTTCCCTCACAAAGAAGAATATCAAAAACTCCTTTCAATTATAAAAAAAATTAACAAAGGACAAGTCTAACTATAAATGTGCTTTACATGATATAACTCAATGTCAATATTTTACAAGCAAAGAAGAACATAAGAATTATCTTGAAATACATCATCTTGTTCCACGAGAATTTTCTTATAGCTTTGGAGATACTATAGAGTTTGTAGAAAATTATGTGCCACTTTGTCCTAGATGTCATAGAATGATACACAAGGCCGAAGACAGAGAAAGAATAGGATTAATCAATTATTTATTTTCACAACGACATGAAGAATTAGAAAAACATAATATTAATGTTACTTTAAAAGAACTTTATGAGTTTTATAAAATTGATAAAAAAAACTAAGGAGAGAAAAATGGTTAATTACGAAAAAATTATAAATGAATATATGTGGGAAGAAGGGAAACTTACTACTGTTCAACAAGGTAAAAGATTTTTAGATGCAATATTATTAAAATTATTTGATAGAGTTGACACGGATTTGGAAAACAATGATATTAAAGAAGGGGTATTGTTTACTGATGGAGCAAATGATTATGGCGTGGATTGCTCTTTTGTCGATGGGGATATATTATACATAATACAAGGGAAGTATAGAACCGATCACTCATATACTAATGTTTACAATTTCATTGAACGAATGGCAGACTTTCTTGGCCTAAATGATGGAAAAAATTTGAAGAAAAATTTAGTCGATGTATATAGCAGTTTACATAATGATAACGTAAATGAAATTAAAATTTACTACATAACTAATAATTATATACAAAATGAAATTAATAAATATGATTACAATAATAAGTGTGAGGATTTTAATGATGAATTTTCTGCATTACTTAGTAAGAACGTAAATATTCATATAGTAGGATATGAAGATTATGACAAAATTCATACAGGAATTCTATTAGAATTGCCAAAGGAAGTTAAAAACTCAACAACAAAATTGTATGTTGCAAGGTACTTTGAAAATAGAGATGCAACAACCATTGTCGCTGAAGTTGCATTAAAAGATTTAGCAAGAATGGTAGCAGAACATAAAAATTACATATTTTTTTCTAATATAAGAAACTATAAGGGATTAAATAGTATAAATAAAGGAATAAAAGATACTTATGAAAAAAAACCTAAGGATTTTTGGTATTATAATAATGGAATAACAATAGTATGTTCTTCATATGAAATAAATAAAGGAACTACTGCTATTATCATTAAAGCTCCACAGATAGTAAACGGGTGCCAAACTGCTACAACAATATATAATTGTTGGAATGCTTCAAGTCAATATGATAAGGAAAATATTGATGGAACAATATTAGTAAAAATTATACAAGACTCTAAATCTAAAAGAAGAAATAATATAACTAAATACACAAATAGTCAAACCGCAGTATCAGGCAAAGATTTCTTTGCATTGGATATATTCCATAAAAATCTTCAAAAAAATTTTAAAGATGCGGGGTATTTCTATGAAATACAAAGCAATAGTGCAAAGAATTTAAACTCAAATTTTTATGGAAATAAAAAATACGAGCACCTTTTTGATGCAAAATTTAATAAATACAATGTTTTAACGGCAAAAGAAGTTACACAAACATATATTGCAACTATCTTAGAAATGCCTGCTAAGGCAAAAAATATAGGTCAATTTATGCCAGGCTGTGATCTATATGAAAAAGTTTATAATGATAAAACTCCAACTGATATTAGATTTTACTTACTTCCTTATGGAGTTTGGTATTATTTTAAAAAAGTATTTAATTTACCTGTAAATTATGTAATTAACGAAGATAAATGGAAAGCTTCTTTATTATATGTTGTATATACTTTTTTCAAAATTATTGACAAAAAATATAATGATAAAGGAGCGAATTTGTTATCTGAGGAATTTATTGAAATATGCGATAAGCATATATCTGATCAGAATGATTTTGAAGAACTTGTAAAGCTTACATTCAATGTTATTAAAGATTTTTATGGAGACAGTATGATTAAAAAGACTATTGGAGATAATATACCTAAATTTCTTAAAAGCACTATTGAGAGTAATACTGAAGTTAAAGAAATATTAAATGACAAAATAAATGCTGTAATTTAATTTGACACTACGCTGTGTGCTTGTCTTGATACAAATCGGGGTTGATTTACTTTACCGAAGAAAAGTATAAAAATTATTGTTATTACTTTAAACAAAAAAGTAAGTCGGTGTTCGACTTACTTTTTTGTTGGCGGAGAAGGAGGGATTTGAACCCTCGCTACGAGTTACCCCGTACTAACGCCTTAGCAGGGCGCCCTCTTCGACCTCTTGAGTACTTCTCCATTCTCTTCTTTTTATTTTTTTGCTCATTAAAAGCATTTTTATTCTAGCATATATGTTATTTTATGTCAACATTTTTTATTATAATCTTTTTTTTACTGTAACAAAATATTTTTTTAAAAAAATGAAGAAGGGATCTTCCTGCTCCCTTCTTCTCTTAATATTATTATTTATCTTTTTTCACTTAATTCCAATTTCTAGGTATGCGTGAGTCATATTATTTAATACAGTGTTAGATTTTTTTGTTTCACTGCCCTCTTCTTCAACATCGCATACCATACTGGGATAATTTTCATTTGGTTGCTGTGATTTTGGAAGGAGCTTGAAATTATGCTTTAAATATAAAAGCAAATTCGCGTCAATATTTATTCCATCAAACTCAACAAAACGATTAATTCTTCTTAGAAAAACCTGTTTTAGTCCCAAAGATTTTGCAAATTTCTTTGAAAATTCAACAATTTTTGATCCTAGTCCAATCCCTCTGAACTCGCTTGAAATTTCGTACATAGCCTCAATGGTGTCAGGAGTCATTTTTTCAAGTAAGCATATACCAACAGATTCATCTTGACAAATTTCCCCATTCATTCCCCTTACCAATTTAAATATTCCTGCCAAATGCTCTCTTATATTTGTCCTCTTAACTTTAATTAGATATGGGTTTCATTTTATATCAAAAATTATCTTGCTGTAAACATCTTCCATTCTTGACTCCATTTACTAAATTATTTAGAAATGCTTTGATCACTTTCTTTTTTGCTCGTTATTTGTTTCACATTATCTATGGTTATCTTGTCTTTTATTTGCTCCTGTCTTTGCCTTACTTTAAGAGCTATTATCTTTGCAAGAGGAGTTACATCGCGCTTAACTATTGCAGTCTTTAAGGCAGAGTAATATTCCTCTGATTCCTCTTCATTTTTACATAAATCTATGATCGGCAATTTGTGTAGTTTTAACATTGCGTTTGTCAAGAGGAATGCCATTCTTTTGTTTCCATCCATAAAAGGCTGAATTCTGACAATTTGCGCATGAAGCTTTGCTGTTTTTTCGAATGGATTGTCAAGTCCTTTTCTATCTACATATGCATATTTTGTAAAAGCAATCGACATTTCTGACCCAACTTTACTTCCTTCTGTTGGCTCAAAATATCCGGTCATAATTGCATTAGAATATCTATCTCTCATTCTGCCTTTTTCAAAATCGTTTAAGTCAAGGTTATCTCGACAAAGAACCCTATGAATTGGTGCAAGCATTTCCACATAAAGATATGGTTCTTTTTTTAGTTGCATAAGCATTAACTCCTGAGCTTTTACGAAGCCATCTGCGATTTCGGCAACATTTGCATCTTGAATTTCTGAATATGGGGCAAACTCCTTTCTTCCCTGTTCTTTTTCAAGGCATACTGCACTCACTCCACCCAGCAAAATTTCATCTTCTTCAAGTTCAGATAATCCTTCTACCCTTCTTTTTTGCAAGCATTCTTCGATAATTTGATTATCTATTTTTATGTCTTGAAAAATGTCTAATAATTCCTCATCTGGATTAAACTTAAACTCTGTTTCTTCATTGTTATTAAGCCACATTTTACTCATAATTTTCTCTCCTTATTTTTTAATATGTATGTATATTATCACACAAAAAGAGAAAAATCAATACCCAAAAAAAAGGCTTTTACGCCTTTTTTTATGTCAATTCACTTAATTCTTTTAATTCTTTTTCGATATCAAGTCTTGGGAATAACATAGAAACCTCGCCCATAGTGTTTCCTACTGGAAGATCATTTGTATTAAGGCTTTTAAATCCTTCTTTTCTTGGATTTATATTAAACGCCTCTAAAACCTTGCTTGCACAATCTGGAAGGAAAGGATATAAAAGAAGTGATCCCACCTTTATGCTTTCAAGCAAGTTTCTTAACACTGTCTGCAATCTTTCTTTTTTACCCTCATCTTTTGCAAGTCTAAAAGGTTCTGTTGCTTCTATATACTTATTTGCGCTTGAAAAGATGTTAAATATTGAAGCAAGTGATTTTGAAACATCAAAATTTTTCATGTGTTTTTTTACATTTTCAATTTCTTTGTCTATTGTGAAAATAAGATTTTTATCAGCCTCTTCTTCCTCAAACCTAGCTGGAATTATGCTACTGTTATATTTTTTCAGCATGGATAATGTTCGTGAAACAAGGTTACCATAATTGTTTACAAGGTCTGAATTAAATCTTGATAGGAATATTTCGGTTGTATAGTTTCCATCAGAACCAAAAGGAATTTCTCTTAGCAAAATGTATCTGACTGCATCAGCACTATATCTTGGGACTAAAATTCTTGGGTCAATACATTCCTTCAATCCTGTCTGCTTGCTCTTTGAAAGCTTGTCACCTCCGAACAACATCCATCCATGTCCAAATATGCGTTTTGGCAAAGGTAAGTCTAATGCCATTAAAAGAGCCGGCCAAATTATTGCATGAAATCTGACTATTTCTTTTCCAATTATATGAACATCAGCTGGCCAGAATTTTTTGTATAAGGAATCATCATCGGACTTAAATCCAAGCGCAGTCATATAGTTAAACAATGCGTCAATCCAAACATAAATGGTGTGAGTTGGATCAAAGTCCACTTTAACACCCCACTTAACACTTGTTCTTGAAACACAAACATCACTAAGTCCCGGTTTAAGAAAATTGTTTACCATTTCATTGACTCGTGTTTGTGGCTCCAAAAACTCTGGATTCTCTTTATATAGTTTTAAGAGCTTGTCAGTAAAAGCGCTTAACTTAAAGAAATATGCCTCTTCTTCTTGCGCAATTACCTCCCTTCCACAATCAGGACACTTTCCATCAACGAGTTGACTTTCTGTCCAAAAAGACTCACAAGGAATACAATAAAGCCCTTTATATGCTCCTTTGTAAATATATCCTTTTTCATAAAGCTCTTTAAAAATCTTTTGAACGGCTTTTTCATGATAGTCGTCAGTTGTCCTAATAAACTTGTCATATTCAATTCCAAGCATTGCCCAAAGTTTTTTTGCGTCGTCAATCATTTCGTTAAGATATTCCATCTCAGTTTTGCCAACAGCCTTTGCTGAGGCACTAATCTTTTGACCATGCTCGTCAGTTCCTGTTAAAAAAAAGACATCTCTTCCTTCCATTTTATTGAACCTTGCCACAGCATCACAAATAACAGTTGTATAGCAATTTCCAAGTGTGAATTTTCTGCTTGGATAATAAATGGGCGTCGTAATGTAAAATGTATCTTTCATACTTCTTCTCCTGTTGATAATTTTAGCATAAAATAATTAAAAAAGCAATTTGAAAAAGGATATTAAATTTAGATAATAAAAAAATCACCTTTAAAGGTGATATCTTTGTGGTGGAGAATATCGGAATCGAACCGATGACCTCCTGCTTGCAAGGCAGGCGCTCTAGCCAGCTGAGCTAATCCCCCAAACGCTTTATTATCTTATCATAAAAATAATTCTTTGTCAAGATTTTTATGTAATTATTTTTTGTTTTATAAAAAAAGTAATAAAAAAGCACCTATAGAGGTGCTTTTTCAGTTTAATCTATATTTAGATAATTCTATCATCAATTAAAGAATTTGTTAATTCTTTACTTGTCATTACCTGACCGTCAATTTCAACCAGTTCTTCTTCATTTTCAATAAGCTTTGCGTTTTTTATGTCATAAGTTATCTTGCCATCCAACCCATGGTTTACTTCTGAATAATTACACTCTATTACTTTTGTTAAATTTTTTATATTTACATTTTTTGAACTTTCTTCTACACGAACTATTTCATTTTTTCTATAAAATTCATTGCCACAAGTAATTAGCACGTCTAATTGCCCGCCATAATAAGTTATACCTCTTTTTATAAAAGAATTTAATTTATAATTATCTAAAAAAACTTCTCCTCCTGTTTTGCCTATTAAATCCTTTGATAGTATATCTTTAAACTTACTAACATCTATAAAATTCGATAATGATTCCTTCCTGATAGAACTCAATGCTTCATTGTTTTTATAATTTACTTCTAGCAAGTACCTTTTTTTATTTGATGAATCTTCAATAATAAAATACTTTTTCTCTCCAAAAACTCCTACTTCTCGCTCTACAATTTCACCCTCTTTAATAATTCCAGCATTCAATAATTCTTCCTTTATAAGTTCCATTTCTTTTAAAGCGCTCACTATATTGAGCATATTAGTAATATCAAGATACTTTCCCTTGTATTGAATATTCCCTTCTATCAAGGCTCTCTCGATCAGTGCACTATCTTGCGTTTCACTATTAAGCCTATAGAACCTCTCAATTTGAAATTGTTCATCGTTAACAATACATTTAATTATAAACTTCTTTCCAATATATTGGTCTCTATTTTCTTCATCGTAATAATCAATTGATTCAACATAAAATGCTAATCGTGCCTCTTCACATCTCTTAAGATAAGCTTCTTCAGTTTCATTTTCTAGTTTACTAACAAACCTTTTTGCAAGTTCTGCAATCCCAGTCACTCCATTTAAGTTAAACATCTTACCATTGAAAGAAATAAAATTTGTTTCGGTTTTTGAAAATACTGCCTCATCTTCAGTTTTAATACTACCCATTTCGATTTCTAGCAAGAACTCATTAAATGTTACTGCGTTAAAATCTTCTAATTTGTTTATCCCCTCTGGAAGTTTTAAGGATGTAATAATAATTTTATCATTCCCATTAAGAAAAACTTGCAAATATCCTGGGTTATTCTGATCATTGAAATAACCTAAAACATCTGCCCCTGTAAATGTTTTTAAAGCTTCCTTAAAACTATTTATTTCTGCTTCTGAAAGTTTATATTCTTCTTCCTCACCTACTTGTTGTGCTTTTTTGTCTTCTTGAAATTCTGAAACAATAAATTTTCCAGCATGATGTCCAGCTCCTGCAATAAAAAAAACAATCGCACCTCCAGCTCCAATCTTTTTTAATATACTCCTTCTATTTGATTTATCAGTTAGTTTTTTTCTTTCAGAAAAAGAGTGAAAGCTACTTTTCTTTGCCATAAACCCTCCTGTTTATTTTTCTTGTTTATTATAAATCTTTTTCTTTTGCTTGTCAATACCCAATTTTAGATATTTTTTAATTTTTACTAAAATATGCCTTGTTTTTAACTCACTGTCCTGCTTCTTCATCTAAATATGTTGACATTATATCGGCTATGTGGAACAAAAATGCAAGGGGATATTTCTTAAACGCATCGCTTAACGCATAACTGCCCCCCATAACCCTTGGGTCAAACGCTCCCATATGCCAATTTATTGCCATAGCCTCCTCTCGTGATAATTTTATGAATGAACTTACAATGTAAACGCTTTTCTCACCATGCCCATAAGGAAGGGCGTCGTCAATTTTGTAGTAAGGCTTTTGAACCCACGCATTTCCTTCTTTCACATTTCTCATTTCCGTGACATAGTAATTAACTTTGCAAACATCGTGAAGGAGGGCTATTATTGCCACGCTTTCAGGAGAAACTTTTTCTTGCCAATTTTTTCCAAATTCCCCTTCTATAAGTTTAACAAACCTTTTAAAAACTTTTATTGAATGTTCGCACAGTCCTCCCTTGTAGGCTGAGTGATGTTTTGTGCTTGCAGGGGCATCAAAAAAGTCAGACCTTTCTAACCATTCCAGCAATTTTTCGCTACCTTCTCTTTCAATATACTCATAAAATATCTCTAAAAATTCCTCTTTTGAATCCATATTTTTCTCCTTTATATAATTTTATCACATTTTCTAAAAAAAACAAAACACAATTATTTTTCATATATTTTAAATTGGGAGGTGTTTGTGAACGACAAAGATCTTGAAAAGATTACTCTGCTTGCTACTACCATTGCCATAGAACTGACCAAGTGCAAAACACCTCAGGAAATTAATGAACTAAAATACATAGTTTTTCAAATTTATTCAACTATTAACACTATTTCTTCATTAAAGCGCTAAATCGATAATACATATTAATAATTTCTTCTGTGGAAAAATCCTCCGCCCTTTTTGACAATTCGTCTATGTTAAAAACTGACTGTAATTCTTGCCTATTAATTTTATACCCCATGCTTAAATTATTTAAGATCGTCTTTCTTCGCATTGCAAAGATTTTTCTAATAAACTCGAACTGTTTATCTATTTCTTGAAGTTCAAAAGGCTTATTTATATCAATCTTAACAACGGCAGAGTCGACTTTTGGGGGTGGTGAAAACATTTTCCTTCCAACATTTCTGGTTGTGGTTGCTTCGCCCAAACAAGCAATACTGGCCGAAAGAATCCCATAATCTGAATCTCCTTTTTTAGCAACCATTCTTAATGCGACTTCTTTTTGCACCATAATTGTCATACTTTTTATTCTTTTGCTTTTGCCTAAAAACTTGAAAATAATTGGTGTAGTAATATAATACGGAAGATTTGCAACAATTTTATAATCACCGACAAATTTCTTTTCTATTTCATCATTATTCCATTTCAAAATATCATCAAAAATAAATTCCACATTTGATAAATTTATTGCCTTCAATGGCTCGACTAAATCTTTATCTATTTCAAAAGAGACAACTTTTTTTGCATTGTTTGAAAGAATTTCCGTAAGTGCTCCAAGTCCTGCTCCAATTTCAAGAACCTCGTCATCTTTGCAAATATCGGCATCACTACAAATAGCAGACAGTAAATTCTTATCTGTTAAAAAATTTTGACCATACTTTTTTTTTGTTTGAAATTCCTTCATTTTAACTCCTAAAAATTAAATAATCTTTTTGCATTTTCGGTTGTGATTTTTTCAACTTCTTCCACAGGTATCTCTTTTATTCTTGCAATTTCCTCTGCAACAATCACGACATTTTTGGGCTCATTAATTTGCCCTCTAAAAGGAACAGGGGTCATATATGGACAATCTGTTTCAAGTAGAATTTTTTCAAGTGGAATTTCTTTAACTGCGTTTTTAAGTTTTTTAGAATCGGGAAAAGTTAAAGCTCCTCCAATAGACAAATGAAATCCAAGGTCAATAAAAATTTTTGCAACGGTTAAATTCTTATTAAAACAATGAATAACTCCCCCGTTACCAAGCAGGCTTTTATTCTTAGACAGAATTTCAATCATATCACCAGTGGCTTCCCTTGTGTGGATAACAACAGGGAGTTTGAGTGAGTTTGCTAGGCATAGTTGCTTTTTAAAGACCTGCTTTTGCAATTCCTTTTTGCTTTTATCGTAATAATAGTCAAGCCCAATCTCACCAAAGCCAACAACTTTTTTATTCTTGCAAAGTTTTATCAATTCTTTCGCAACTTCATCGTTATATGACAAAACATCTTCTGGATGAACACCAACACAGGCATAAACGCCTTCAAATTCATTTGCTATTTCAACGCTTAAAGCAGAGTCTTGCAAGTTACTTCCACAGCAAATAATTTTTCCCACACCCCTTTCTTTAGCTTTAAGCACAACTTTTTTAATATCCTCAATTTTCTCATCATAAAGATGAGCATGAACATCAATAAACATAGCCATTCCTCTTGCAAATTTTAATTAAAACTTGTGTTAACATAACATTAATTTAAATTAAAAATTCTATTTTTACTATAAAAGTATAACATTAAAGCCTTAATTTAGTCAAGTGACTTCTCATTTTTAGAATTAAAAGGACATATATTTTAATATGAATAAAATTTGGTTTTTAATGATGCTTGCTTCTCTTAGCGTTTTGCTTGTCCAAAACCCTGGACAAGTTCTTCCCCAAATGATTTTTGCCTCACAAGAAGCCGGAAAATTATGTTTGGAACTTTGTGGCGTTTATGCCGTTTGGCTTGGAATTTTAGAACTAGTTGAAAAATCAGGCCTAAGTGAAAAACTTGCTAACTTACTTAATCCTTTAATAAAAAAGCTTTTCAAAGTTGACAACAAAGAAATTCAAAAAATGATTGCACTAAACCTTTCGGCAAATATGCTTGGGTTAGGAAATGCTTCAACTCCGATGGGAATAAAGGCTATGAAATCCCTTGATAATGGATCTGGCATTGCAACAAGGGCGATGATTATGCTTATTGTAATAAGTGCAACCTCCATTCAACTCCTGCCAAGCACTGTCATTGGAATAAGAGCCTCTGCAGGGAGCGAAAGCGCCTCTGACATCATCTTGCCCACCCTCTTGTCAACAATTGTTACAACTGGCCTTGGAATAATGCTCGTTTTATTTTGCGATAAGTTTATTAGGAGGAAGAAAAATTGAGTATATTAATTCTCCCTCTGATTTTTATAGCAATTTTCGTTTACTCTTATAAGAAAAAAGTAAGCACCTATGACACATTTGTATCCGGCGCAAAAGGGGCTATACCTTTAATATTAAGCATTTTTCCATATATTGCAACAATTATGATAGCTGTTAGTTTATTAAGACTAAGTGGTATAACCCTGTTTTTAAGCAAGCAAATTGCACCTGTCTTTTCTTTTTTGGGCATTCCTTCACAGCTTTGTGAACTTATTCTTCTAAGGCCCTTTACAGGTTCTGGAAGCTTTGCCTTGTTAAAGGATATTATCAATCAATATGGCCCGGATTCATATATCACAAGGTGCGCCTGCACTATTATTGGTTGTAGCGAGACAATATTTTATGTGGCAACCGTCTATCTTTCTCAAACAAGAGTTAAAAAACTTTTGTATGCAATTCCTGTTGCTTTAATTGCTTCTTTTGTTGGTGCAATCGTCGCTTGCTTATTGTGTAGAATAATGTAGCTATCAGTCACTAATTCTAAAAAAATTAATTTAGTTTTTTCAAAGAATCTAAGTATTTCCCATCACTATCGTTTGTTGTAAGTTCTGGCAAAACAATAACTCCGTGTTTACCTCCCTTGACAGCCTCGATCACGACTAATGTTGTCTTTCCTTTTCCATTTTGTGTAAAAAACATTCTTTTTGGTTCTATACCGTTTTTAACTAGCTCATAAATAAGTTCTGCACTTCTGTCGGCGTCATAAACAACATAAAATCTTCCACCAAATTTTAATATTTTTGCTGTTAAATCAACAAGTTCATAAAGGGGAAGATTTTTTTCATGCCTTGCGATCGCCTTGCTTTTGTTTTCATTGAGTTTTGCCGACCCTTCTTTTTTATAAGGAGGATTGCTAAAAACCACATCGATTTGACCAGGTTTGAAATACTTTGAAAAATTTTGTATTTTGTCATTAATGAAAGTTATGTTTTTTATATCATTTATCTCTAAGCTTTTGTTTGACATATCAAAAAGCTCTTTTTGAATTTCAAATCCTGTTATATGTGTAAATCTTGATTTTTTGGTGAGCAGAATTGAAATAACTCCACTTCCCGAACCAATCTCTACTGCCTTTTCTTTTGGTTTTAGTTTAATAAAGTTTGCAAGTATGACAGAGTCCGAAGTGAAGGTGTAAAGATTTTTATTTTGAACAATTTTAAGCCCCTCACATTGTAAGTCTTCCAACCTTTCTTCCTTATTTAACATTATTTTACCCCTGCTTATTTTCAAATTTTATTTTGTCAACTTCAAATTCTTTTACTTCACTGATGCTTTCTTTGTCAAATCTCACGCTAACAATTTTCTTAAACAAATCGTTATAAACAACTTTTCCCTTTCCCTCGGGAGTTTCAACAATTGAGTTTAACTTTGGCATCTGTTTTAAAAGCTGTAAATAATTTTCATTTTCATAAGCAAGACAGCAAAGCAGTTTTCCACAAACTCCGCTTATCGAATTTGGATTTAATGACAAATTTTGATTTTTTGCCATTTTAATTGAAACATGTTCGCAATCTCCAAAACCTTGACAGCAACAACATTCTTTTCCACAAAGGCCCAATCCACCCATAATCCTAACAGCATCTCTTGGCCCAATCTGATGAAGCTCCACCCTTGTTTTATAAACCTCTGCAAGCTTTTTAGCGAGCGCCCTAAAATCCACCCTATCCTCAGCAGTAAAATTAACAGTTATTCTTGAAAGATCATAGTTTCCTTCAATAGAAATAACCTTCATTTCCAGTCCCATTTTTTTGACCATGTTCTTTATGTCATCAAGAAATGATTTTGCTTTCTTGTCATTTTGTGACGCAACTTCTTCCTCCTCTCGTGACACCAGTCTGAGTACATTTTTCAACCCTTCTGTAAGGACGGAAGCATCTATAATTTTTTCTTCACTGACGACAGTGGCTATATCATTACCTCTTTCAGACTCGACCAAAACTTTATCTCCCTTTTTTAGTTTAAGTCTATTTGGGCTAAAACTATAAATATGATTACTGTTTCTAAACTTAACACCAACAACTTCTATCTGCATCGATATTTAACCTCCAACAAATTCACTAAAAAATTATCAATTATAAGAGTTTGATTAGTAAATAACCTTAATTCCTTCATAATATTTAATAAAAGTTTTTCTGTTTCTATAATTGCAGTCATAGAATATTCGTCACAAACATCATTAAGGTCTTTTTCAATAAAATCAAAATTAAGAAGATTTTTTTTCTTTGTTTTTATTGCGATTAAATCTTCTAGTATCAAAGAAATTATTTCCAATGCAAGGTTGAAATCTTCCTTATAAGAAGATATTTTTTTACTGTAAATCAATGTCTCTTTGCTATTTTTTAATTTACAAATAATATCCCTTGATAGTAAAAAAATATCTTTTAAATTTTTATTATTTACAAGATTTATTGTTTTTCCTAAGTACCCTCTCCCAATAGCTATTGCAATTTTTAGGAAATCACTCTCAGCATTCCTAAATTCTTTCAATAAAACATCTTTTGGAAAATTTCCCACAACAACTTTAAAGCACCTTGACCTAATAGTCGGCAATACATTCTCAATGTTAGATGTTGAAAGAAGATAATACATATTCTTGTTTGGCTCTTCTATCACTTTTAAAAGCTTGTTTTGTGCCGATAGCGTTGATTTATCAAAGTCGTCAATTATAAAAATTTTTTTATCGGCAAAAATAGGCTTAATAAAACTTTCATCAACAATATAGTTGCTATCCTCCACCAAAAGTTGTCCTTTTTTAGGAAAATATTTAACATCTGGATGTTCAAAGTTAAACTTAACACAGTTTTCACATTTGTCGCACATAGTATTGCAAAGAAGTGCTTTCGCAACAAGTCGACTCATCTGTTTTGCTGAATATTCATCGGGAGAATAAAAAAGGTAAGAATGCGACTCATTCCCTTTTTTTATTTCTTTCAAAATTTTCTGAAATTCTTGACTATTTAAAAGCAAATCTTCTGTCATATTTTTATTGTAACATATTTTAAAAAATTTGCAAAGAATTATTCTCCTTTGTGTAATCGAAATGTAATTAAAAAACTTGTTTTAGTCCAATTATACAAAAAAAGAGGTTATAAGCCTCTTTTTCTAATTTTCTTTACCAAATATTTATAAATTTCACTTATTAGAATAATAGATGCCGAAAGCAGTATCGTAATAAACCAAAGCTTAGGTGACAAGGTTGTTAATCCAAGGACTTTTCCAAGAGGTGTCATAGCTATTAAAAAAATAACTCCAAACCCAAAAATTAATGATATAGTTAATAATTTGTTCTTAAAAGGATTGCTTTTGAAAACGCTTCCCTCTGTTCTTGCACACAGCAAGAAGAAAAGTTGAATCATATTAAGAGTATAAAAAGCCATCGTCATTGCTTCTTTTTCACCCATAAACTTTAATCCGATAAAATACGACAATAAAATTATCACTGTCTGAGCAATTCCCATAACAATGATTTCAATTCCATGTCCACTCGAAAAAATTCCCTCTTCGCTTTTTCTTGGCTTTTCCCTCATCAAATTAGCCTCGGCATTCTCGACTCCCAGGGCTATTGCCGGTAAAGAATCGGTTATTAAGTTTACAAATAGTATTTGTACTGGAAGCAAAAACACAAGTCTTGGAAATATTATTGTAGCAAGAAATAACGATAAAATTTCGCCCATATTTGCAGAAAACAAGAATTTAACGGTTTTTTGAATATTTTTGTATACCTTTCTTCCCTCTTTCACTGCAACTACAATAGTTGAAAAATTGTCATCAGTAATAACCATATCAGCCACTTCTTTTACTACATCAGTTCCCGAAATTCCCATTCCAATTCCTATTGATGCCTTTTTTAAACTTGGGGCATCGTTCACTCCATCGCCTGTCATCGCAACAATGTGGCCTTTCTCTTTTAGGATTGAAACTATTCTGGCTTTATTCTCTGGCGATACCCTCGCAAAGACTGAAATATGGTCTATTTTTCTTAAAAACTCTTCGTCCGAAAGATTGTCTAGTTCTTTGCCTGTTATCACTTGATTTATATCCTCTGCTATGCCCACTTGCTTTGCAATAGCAAAAGCCGTGTTATAATGATCACCCGTTATCATAACAGGTCTCATTCCTGCTTTTTTACACTCTAATACGGCGTTATATGTTTCGGGTTTTGGGGGATCAATCATTCCAATTAGTCCGATAAAAATCAAATTTTCCTCAGCAATTTGATTAATATTTGTCTTGTAAGCAACTCCAAGCACTCTAAGTGCCTGCATTGACATAAATTCGTTTGCCTTTAACAATTCCTCTTTTTTATCTTGCGTTAAACTTTCTACTTTCCCATTGAGAAAAATTCTATCGCATTTTTCAAGAAGTATGTCAAATGCCCCTTTTACGAACATCGTTTGACCTTGATAACTATTTAAGGTTGACATCAATTTTCGGTTGCTGTCAAATGAAATTTCATCAATTCTTGGAAATTTCTTTTCCATTTCCTCTTTTTTTATATCAAACTTTAATGCATATTCTACTAGCGCAATCTCGGTGGGATCTCCAACATATCCCTTGTCGCCTTTGACAGCATCATTGCAAAGTAAAATAGACAAAATTAGATGTGAAGATGGCATTTTGTCGACAAACTTATTACCTTCAAACACTTTCATAACAGTCATTTTATTTTGAGTTATTGTTCCTGTTTTATCCGAGCAAATAACATCACAGCACCCCAAGGTTTCTACCGAATGCATTCTTGTTATTATCGCCCTTTGTTTGGCAAGCCTTGCAATTCCTAAGCTCATAATAATTGTGATAACTGCTGGCATGCTTTCTGGTATTGCCGCAACAGAAATGGCAACTGCTGTTAAGAAAGACTCCATTGGCTTGCCTCTTGCCAAAATTTCTAAAACAAAGGTGACTGTCGCCATTAGCAAAATAAGAAATGTCAAAATCTTGCCAATATCTTTTATCCCTTTTTGAAGTGGAGTGAGTTCTTTTTTCGTTTCTCTCACTGATTTTGCAATTTTGCCAAGCTCGGTTTCAATTCCAATTGCAGTCACAACACCAAGCCCTCTTCCCGTTGCTATGGTTGTACCCTTATATACCATATTTTTTCGCTCCGAAAGAGGACAATCCTCATTTAACTCTTTATTGGCATTTTTGTGGACTGGCAAACTCTCACCTGTTAAAGAGGATTCATTTGCACATAGATTAAAGCTTTCAATAAGCCTGCAATCGGCAGGAACAATTGCTCCAGCCTCCAACACAACAATATCTCCCGGAACAATGTTATTTGTAAGCTCTTTTATTGCAACCCCAGACCTTATTATTAAGCTCTCTGGTAAGGACATCTTCTTTAATGCCTCCATTGAGCGTTCTGCCTTGTTTTCCTGAATTACTCCTATTATTGCATTAACTATTACAATACCCAAAATAATAACCCCGTCAACAATTTCCTCGCTTGTCTTTTGAACAAGTCCCACAATTATGGAAACAAAAGAGGATAACAATAAAATCAAAACCATTAAATCACTAAATTGTGCTAAAAAATTTAAAAAAATATTTCTTTTTTTATCTGTAATAATATTAAGGCAAGAAAATTTAGAAAGCCTTGTTCTTGCTTCCTCAAAACTAAGCCCCTCTTTCTTTGAATTTAATATTTTTAAGCAATCATCAATGCTTGATGAATAAAATCTTCGCATACTCTCCTTTAAATAACCATAAAAGAAACAAATGCAATCACAATTAAATAAAGACTGAACCACAAAAAGTTGACCTTTTTGGTAAGTCTTATCATAAATTTAATTGCAAGCATCCCTATAATAAATGCAAAGATAAAAGCCAATATGAGTGGGACAATATCTATTTGTAACTTTGCGTCTGTTGTCGAAAGATCATAAATTTCTTTAAAGAGAGAAAGAAAAATAATTGGAAGGCTCATTAAAAAAGAAAACTCTGCCACAGAAGATTTATCCCCGCCACTAAGCATACCTGCACAAATGGTGGATCCTGATCTTGAAATTCCAGGAAAAACTGCAAATCCTTGTGCTATCCCCATGTAAAAAGCTTGTAAATAGCTTATCCCGGAAAAATTTTCATCTTTAATTTCGGCATACATTGATTTACTTTTTCTTCTTGCAAAAAAAAGATCTGTAAAAGCAAGCAAAAAAGCTGTTGTCATAAAGCAAAAAGGCAGAACAGCTCCCCCGAATGACTTTTCAATGACTGGCAATAACACCAAAACAATTAAACAAGTAGGAACGCTCGCTACAACCAGTTTTTTTACCCCATCGCAAAGCGGATGTTTTAAGTAATAAATAATTTGTTTTCTTAAAACTACAACGACAGACAAAAGTGTCGCCACGTGCAAAATAACACTGACAAACAAGCTTTCGCTAACACCAAATAAATTACTAAATAAAACCAAATGTCCACTTGAAGAAACAGGTAAAAATTCGGTAAGACCTTGAATTATTCCTAATATTATTATTGAAAAAATAGCTGGCATGTTTACCTCTAACATTAGTATATTCTTTTTAAGTTCGCATATTCTTCTTTAATAAAAAAGAAGCGCGCTAATGGACTCTTTACTCATTGCACACTTCTTTTAATCTTATTCTTCAAGATTTTTTATTTCTTTTAGCAATTCTTCAATTCTTTGACTTATATATTCAAGGTTTTCTTCCGAACCTTCTTCCTGAGCCTGATTAGTTTCTTTTTTCAAGGCCTCTATTTGATTAATAATTTCAAGTCTTTTTTTGTCAATTTCACTTAGCTCTGTAAAGCTTTTTAATGTCTCATTAATTTGATCTTCCACATTTTCCTGAGCACTTTTAAGCTTTTCTTGTTCGATTTGAATTTTATTATTAATTACCTTTGCAGATTGTTCTTTTCTTGGCCTGCCTTTACTTTTTTGACTTGCCCTTAATTTATCTGCCTTTTTTACAGATGGGCTATTTACTTTTTTCGTTGATCCAACCGGTCTTCCCCTCTTCTTTGGAGTCTTGTCCTCGGGTTCCGTAACAACTTTTCTTGGTCTTCCTCTACCCCTTTTTTCTCCAACTTCTTCAACTTTTAACTTAACAGAGCCAACTGGTCTTCCCCTCTTTTTTGGCTCTTTAACAATTTCAGCTTCAGTAATTATTTTTCTTGGCCTGCCTCGTTTTGCTTTAACCTGCTCTGCTTGATCAGAAGAAATATCTTCGGTTAAAACTTCTTCCTCAGGAATATCATTTAACTCATTAGCTTCAATTTCTTCAAATGATCTCGCCTCATCGTTATCGCCTATTTTCGTTGAGTTGTCAAAAACCAACTCATTTTCTGCCTGATTATCACCTAAAACACTCTCTTCATTTTCGTGTCTTTCTTGCTTGTCTTCATCTAAGTTAATAAAGGCATCATCAACTATGTAATCTTGGTTTGTCTCGGCAGGAAGAAATATTTCTTCCTTTTGTTTTTCTCTTTCGTTTTGAGGTTTTAATCTTGAAATAGGATCTCCCTCTTCAAGCCCAACTTTCTTTCTTAATATCGAATTTTCATCTTGCAGTCTTTTTATAAATGTTTGAGACATAGCAAGCTCTTCTTCTGATTCTTCTGCCGAATTTCTAAGCTCAATAATTTCTTGCTTAACATCGCCATCGATCTTCTCATAGGCACTTTTACAAACTCTTTTGTAAAAGGTCTGATACTCAGATAGCATAGCTTTTTCGACTTCTTTCTTTTTCTCTTCCAAACTTGCATTAAGGTTTTTAATTTCTTCTTCACAATCATTCTTTTCAACAAGGTATCTTCTTTTTTGTTGCTCAAAGTCTGATTCTTCCCTTTCTTGCTTTGCAATCTCTGTTGCTTGTTGTTTTCTTAAAAAGTTGCTTTCAATCCTGCTTGTAGTTTCTTCTTGTTGTTGACGTAGTCTGTCAATGTTTTCCTTAGACACTTGCATCTTTCTTTGAAACTCTTTTTGAATGTTGTCAAAATTTTTCTTCAAAGATTCAAGCGAAGCTTCAAATTGTGATATTTTTGCCAAAGTTTTGTTTTTATTACTTAAATATGCCTCTGTTTCATTCATAGCTCTTTCAAGTATATTTGAACCATCAATTCCAGCTTTTTCAAAGTCATATTTTTCATATACAACCATCTCGCTCCTAGCTCTGTCAAATTCTTCTTTTTCTTTTCTAGCTCTATTTTCAAGATATTCCCTCAAAGCAGGAATTCCTTTTTCGATTTCCTCAACAGTAAATAGAAGAGTGAAGTCAATAAAAGCTGGCAAATCTACACAAGCGTTATCAATAAATCTTTGAAACAAATGATGATTTTGGTAAAGTTCATCTAGGTTGGTATTCTTTCTCGCATTCAAGATTCCAGTTGTTATTCCCCACATAATTAAAATAATTAGAGGAGTTATTAAAGCTACAATTAACATAGATGCATTTAAAACGGTATCTCCAAAATTATTATGAGAAATCCCAACGATAAACAAAACAAGCGAGAGCAAAATAGTCGAAATAGTGAAATTCCTTATATTTGAACTTAAAGAGCTTGTTTTAAGTGGGTTTTCAATACAGTTTTTTACTGTTAAATACTCTGATGGAGCTTTTTCTCTGTAAAGAATGTATTGTTGCCAATTGTACGAAATTCTTTTTGGCATCTTTTTAACCATATTTGTGAATTCTTTTATATTTTCATTAGTAAGCCTTTTGTTAACAAATAACCACTTGTTCAGTTTATCGAAGGCCCTTGTTGTTCTAATTTCGTATGCAAATCTTGATTTAACTGAAAAAAAGACAATTAAAGCAATTTCTAATCCTATTCCAATAAAAAATATTAAATTAAAAGATAAAGAAACTGCAAGGCTTGCAAAAAACGACCTTATTCCACCTTCTATATCTAACAAACTTGATATATTCATAGCTTAATTCTCCTTTGTTTTCTAACATAGTATAACACAATATAAAATAAAATACTAATAAAAATTAGTATTTTTTTTATTTTTTAATTAATTTATTTAATTATTTTACCCTAATTAATTCTGCATTTTTTAACGATAGTAAATAAACTTCATCTACTTTAATATTAAAGGCGTTTTCAATTGCTTTTTCATATAAATAAAGCTGTTTGTAATATTTATTTAATAAAATATTTTTATTCTCCTGATTTGTGAATTTATAGTCAATTAAAATATTCTTTTCACCCAAGCTAAAAAAGTCAATTACCCCTTGAATCATTATATCTTCATCAATCCCATTTTCAACAGCTTCGCTTTGCTTCAACTTCATCAAAAACTGCTTTTCTTTATAAACTTTTTTATTTCCTATTGTGATTTTATTAATTTTGTTAATTATTTCAAATAACAACTCAATATTTATCAGATTTTCGTTATATGAAATATTTTTTAATTGATTTATCAAATCATTTTTTTGCTCGATTTTTTCGAAATTTAAATTTTCAAGTATTTTGTGATATGCAATACCGACTTCTAAATTTTCACTTCCCCCAATATACTCTCTTCCCAAATCTGCTCCCTGCGAATTTACAGATGTTACAGAATTTTTGTATCTTGTAATAGTTGCCTGCATATGCTTATATTCAAAAGTTAGATAATTTCTTATTTTTTCGTTTAACTCATCATTATCCTTTTGAATCAATGTTTCAGTTTGATGGAATGGATTTTCTAACTCTTGAATGTAATTAAATTCAAAAGCCTTGCTGTTTTTTATTTTTTGATTTTTGATCTTTTCTCCATATACTCCCAATATAATATCTATATAGGTTTTTGCCTGAAAAACATCATCAGCCTCATTTATCGATAAAATATTTTCAATTATTCCTTCTCCCATGATGTAAAGGTGATTTTTAGCTCTTGTCATCGCAACATAAAGAAGCATAATTTCGTCAACAAAAGCTTGCCTATTTTCACATTCCATAACTGCCTCAAAGAGAATGTTTTTACAATGAAGGTTTTTTTCAAAATCTAAAAATGTAGTTGCCAGACCAAATCTGTCGTTTATTTTGTAAAGCCTTCCTTCTGGCTTCATCCCTCTCTTTAAAATGCTGTTCCCCATTCCAGGCAGGAAAACGATGGGATACTCCAAACCTTTGCTGGCATGAATCGTGGTAATTAAAACGGCATTAGTCCCTCCCATTTTTAGCAAGGCTTTAAGCTCGTTGGCCTCTAAGTAGCTTATTAGTCCAGGTATATCGTAATTATAAGATGATTTTTCAATTATTTCTAGAAGCTTTTCTATTTGAATTTTTTGATTTATACCGTCTTTTTTTAAGAGCAAATAAGGCATATAGTCGCATTGGCTAAATGTGATTTCAAGAGCATGTCGAATACCTTTCGATAAACATAATACTTTAAACTTATCAAGGCTACATTTAAATTTTTGAAAAAATTCTTGCTCTTTTAATAATTCATAGAATGATTTTTTTTCTGATTCTTCTTTTCTAAGAGTGGCAAGTTTTTCAAGACTAACCCCGCCAAGTTTTGACGACAAAACACTTACAAGTGCCACATCGTCTTGTATATCAAGGGCTATTTTTAAATAGTTTTTAACTACCTCAATCTCCTCATTATCATCAATTGATTTTTCTAGAGAGGAAATAACGGGAATTTTATCAATAGCAAGTTGTTTGATTATTCTGTTAGAAAGAGCGCCCTTTCCTCTTACCAAAATTGCAATATCTGAATAATTCACAAATCTTTCTTGATTTGTCTTTGGATCATAAATCTTTGTAAGCAAAAGTTCGCTTATTCTTTTTGAAATGAGCATTGCCTCTTCTTTATGATTATCTTTAACTTCTAGTTTATCAGCCAAAATATCATATTCTATCAACTTGCTCATCTCTTCTTGTCTTTCTTCTTTTTTAACTAGATCAATCCTAACAACTGGGAACTGTGTCTGTGGAAATTCTCCCCCTTCAAGCATCGAAGTTCCTTCATAATCTATTTCGGATGTGCTTTTTGTCATAATTTTAGCGAATATGATATTTACAAAATCTAAAATTTTTGAATCACTTCTAAAATTCTTTCTTAAATAATAAACCCCCTCATTTTTGGAAAATTCTGTGATGTCTTTTTTCATAATTTTGGAGGTAGCATTTCTAAAGCCATATATTCCCTGTTTAGGATCACCAATCGCCATAAACTTTGCTTTTTTTGAAAGTAGCTTTATTAATTTTTCTTGAACAGGGTTAGTGTCTTGATACTCGTCGATAAATACATAGTCAAACTCTTCCGCAATCTCCTCTGCAACACTTTCTTGTGACAATAATTCGTCTGCATATTTTTCCAAATCATTAAAATCTAAAATATTCTCATTATGTTTAATTTCCTCTAAATTTTTTATGTAAAGATTATAGAAATCATATATGCTTTTTATAAACGAAGGTGGCGTCCAAAATTCCTCTTCTTGGAAGGGAATTTTTTTAAGATTCTCTTTGATTTTCTCTAACAAATCCCTTGCATGCAAAAATGAGCTTGGTGCAGACTTTTTGTCTTTTATTCTTCCAAATTCTAGGGAGAAGATGTTTTCTATGTTTGCTTTAAGCGAAAAATTGGGGTTTATTTTTTCTAGTTCTTTTTTATAGTTTTCAATGTACTGCAAATTTTTGTTTTGAGTATCAATTTCTGTCAAAACGCTTTCTATCTTGTTTTTTATTCGACTTATTTTTTTTACAAGGCTTTCGTTTAGATATTCTTCTGCATCTTTAAAGATTTCTCTTTGATTTTCGATGTAAAAAGCCAGCTTCTGCTTTGGATTTTCCTGCGCTGAAAAATACTGTTCTAATTTAAAGATAATTTCTTTTAATAACCCTGTTTCTTTTTTCAATGAAAGAATAAGGTTTTCAAATTCTTCCTTTTCGCAACATTCTTCATAGGTTTTTATATATGCTTTGTTTTTTATCTCATTAGATTTATTTGCGTCAGCTAGGAAAAAATCCTGAGAAATTGCAAGTTTTTCAATATTTCTTTTTATTATTTTTTGAAAAAATGAGTGAATTGTTGAAATATCTGATATTAAGACTTCGTCAATTTGCTGTAAAATTCTTTCACTACACTCCTCTTCCATAAGTTTTGCTAAAAGCCTTTCTTTCATTTCATTCGCCGAATTATTTGTAAAAGTCACGGCTAAAATGCGACTAACCGGAGTCCCACTTTTGACAAGATTGGCGATATATTCAATTAAAGTTGTGGTTTTTCCCGTTCCAGCTGAAGCGCTTACAATAGCTTTTTCTTTTTGATTTTTTAGGATTTCTTCTTGCTCAGGAGTTGGCGGATATTTATTGCTCATCATTGTTTTCCCCCTTAAAATATTTCTCTCCATTTTCCTTTAACATTCTTACTCCATCTTCGTTGTTATAAAGGCAAATGCCCTTGTATTTACAATAAAGACAAGAGTTTTCAGTTGGCAAAGGCTTAATTTTTCCATCTAAAATATTTTTAACGGCTTTTTCGCTTAGAGCAAGCGCATATCTTTCAAATCTCGAAAAATCTTCCTCACTTGCGTTATTATAAATAAGGCCGTTTTTTCCTTTTTTCAAATTGATTAAATCACTTTTTTGGAAATTTTCCTCACAAGCCCTTTTATCTACCGAAAGAATAGTCCCGTCATTTAAAGTTATTCCATCTAAAATATATAAATCTTTGTTGTCGTAATCAGGCTTTGCATTAAAGTAATACAGACCGGCCGGTGATAATTTTTCTGTTTTTCTTAAAGCATTACTATAAACAAAAAGTTGAAGTTTTTTCCCAAAATATAAATCATTTAATATATTTTTAGATATTTTCCCGGTTTTATAATCTATTATTCTAAATTTATCTTTATAGGAATCTATTCTGTCAACCCTTCCCCTCAAATTTAATAATCTTCCTGCAATCTTGTAACTTTCTTTAATTAAAAATTCTAAATTTTTAGGAACAAAATTTGAATTTTCTGCCTCTTTAACCACCCTTTTACAGATTTTTATACTGTCACGATAAAGTTCTTTGAAAATCAAGTCTTTATCCTTAGCAAATTCAAGTTTATCAAGGTTAATTAAATCATAAAGATTCTCTTGTACAAATTTATGTATGTCTTGATCCGTCATTTCTTTGAGTTTTGTGCAATTATCTTTAACAAATCTTTCCAAAAATGCGTGATAAAAATTCCCAAGCTCAAATTTTTCAATTACAGGCGTTTCTTTTAGCTTTAATTTTAGTCCGTAGTCAACAAAAAATTTAAACGGACAATCATAGAATCTCTCTATTTGCGAAACGCTGAAACTTTTGTTAGGAAAATATATTTTTTCAATGTCTTTAATTTCTAATTCATCTCTATTTAATACCAATTTTTCAAAATTGCTTTTTAAAACTTTTTGCAAAGATCCTAAATACTCTCTTGGCACTTCTCGGTCCTTTAAAAATTCTAGCATTTTTGTTTCGGCAAAACCAGCTTCTCCACCCAAAACAAACAAAAATTTTTCAAAGTCCTTCTCAATCGAGAAATTTGAAAAGTCAGAATAATTAATGCTTTGTTTTTTATCAAAAATTTTCATAAGCGAGGTTACAAACAATGCTTTATCACTTTTTTTTCCTTCTCTATCCACAGAGTTGTAAGAAATATAAAGTCTTTTTTTTGCCAAAATAAGATTGCAAAAAAGCCTAAACCTATTTCTTCTGTTGATCATTTTTACTGTTGGCCCAACTTCTCTTTTAAAATTAAGCCTTTTTATGTCTTTATCAGTAATCAATCCCGAGTCCTTCATTGCCACAGGTAACTCCCCTGCATTTGCTCCCACAACAAATAAGTTGTTTACCTGTGAAAAGTAACTACTAATTGAATCGCCAACAAAAACAGCGTCGCAAAAAGAAGGCAAAGAAGATATCTCCTGCATAGAAATGGCTAAATTTAACAAAGCGACAAAGTTTTTAAAGTTAGTCTTATCATTGTTTTTTTCTATTATATTTAGTACTTCATCAAGCTTGCCTGGGGCTTGCTTTTCAATCATCTTTTCTTTTAGCAATCCTTCATTTTCAAGAATGCTTAAAAATCTTAAAAGAGGCTCTTTTAGATAATCAATCGCTAATCTGACAATTTTTACAAACTCTCCATTCTCGCTTGCTTTATCGAGCAATTCTATAAGTTGATTTATTTGTGGAAAGTAGTTTTTTAAATATTTTAAGAATCCATTTTTACCATTAATTTTTCTTTCGTTTATTAAAGCAATGAGGTCTTCTTTTTCCACACAAATAAATAAAGGGCTTGAAGCTATGTAAAGCAAATCTTCACATTGAAAATTCTTTTTTTTCAAGTCAAAGATCTTGTTTAAAAATTTAACTATTACAGTATTTGTAAGCTTAATGGAAGAGTCTGTGTAATATGGTATTTTTCTTGAAGAAAAAACCTGTTCAATCAAACTTTGATATTCTTCTAAAGAGGAACAACATACTGCAAAATCTCTATATCTCTCACCGTTATAGATTTTATATTTAATTATATTGGCAATATTATTGATCTCATCGGCAATTGAAGAGCATTCAAAGACCTCTAAAAAATTACTCTTCTGTGTTTCTATTTTTGAAGAAAAAAGATTATTTGCGATTTGCAATTGATTGGAGTCAAGTTTTGAGGCGGGTGAAATAACTTTAATTTCAATCTCGCATTCTTGTGCTAATTTTTTTATTTTTTTTACAATGTCATTGTCAAAGATATAGGCATTGCCAATGCTAGATGGTTTTACAGCAGAAATCATTATTTTTTTTGTAGCTTGCATACAAGCTTTAATCATCTCGTAATTTGCTTCTGTAAAGCTATCAAAACCAGCAAAGATTAAAACACTTTCTTTTAAAAAAGTTCCTTTTAAAATTTGACCTGCACTTTTTTCCAAAAGATCATTTGAATCTGTGCTTTGTGAATTTAGCTTTTCATATTCAGAATAAATCAAAAAAAGATCCTCAATTCTTGCTTTTAAGGCCTTATTTTCACCTTTGTAGATAATATCATAGGGCTTTAATAATGAACTTTTTATCTGCATTATATTTTTTAATATTTCAAAGCAAAACAACGGATTGTCTTTTTTGTAAACCTTCAGTTGTGCCTCATTTTTTTCTATTATTTTTTTTATGTCTAGCACGGCTTGAAGAGGGCTTTTTAACTCCACAGTTCCACCTGTTTGGGTAAGGACCTTTTGGGCCAAGGCAGTTAAACTGACAACATTTATATTAAAAGAGGCTTTTATTCCCAAAACATCAAAGAGCAAGTTTTCGGCTTGCAAGGTAAATCTATCTGGGACGACAACAAAATACTCTGTATCAATATCCTCTTTATCAATACATCTAAAAAGATTTTTTGTCGCCTCAAAGGTTGTTTCCCCTGTTACAAGTTCTACTAACATAAAGGAATTTTATCATATTTTACCCAAAAAAACAACTCTTTACGACCCTTTACAACCTGCCTTAAACTTTGAAAGTTTTTGGGCTAAAAGTTTTGCATGCAGAGTTTTATCATTAATCCTTTTCTCTTCCAGCTTTTTATTTTCCTTTGTTAGCTTAAGAATATCCTCTTTTAAGATGTTTATTTCTCTCTCTTTCTTATGCAATTCTATTAAAGTCTTTTTAAGCAAGAAACTAACAGAATCCTTTTCTTTTTTTAATTGAAGTGATGTTTCTTCAATAGCCGTTTTCTTCACAAGTCTAACCAGCCCCATAAATAAACTATTTAAGTCGCTTTCACTAAGACCTCTTTGTGGGGTTTTAAACTCTAATATGTTTGCAGGTTTTTCATCGTTAAAACTTTTTATTGAATGATTTCTGTATTTATTTTGATATCTAAGCATTAATCCAACATCTCCTCCACTGAGCTTTAAGCATGCCTGTCTAACAGAATCTCCTTGATTTACTAGATCTTCAATAGATTTAACAATTTTTTCCTCTTCTTCCTCCTTAAAAAATTTTATTTCTTGTTTTTGGTGCAACGAAATATCGATTCCCAGCTTTTTTACTCTGCCATTGTCTGCTAAAAGATTATTAACCTCTTGATAATAATAGTTCCTGACACTGTTTGGCTTTCTTCCATGTTTTTTTGCATGCTCAATAAAAGCCTGCCTTACAGCTTTTCCTTTCCTCTTCGTTTCTTCTACTTCACTAAAAAGGTTTTTAACTTCAAGATCTTCCCATCTGTTAAGCGCCATTTGTCCCTCCTTTTTATGTTTTATTTCCCTTAAAAGAAGGATTAAACAGCTCCATAATAACAATAAAGTCAGTTATTGTCGATTCATAAGTTTTATAAAAAGAGATATTTTTGTTTTCTTATGCATAAATTAAAATATGAAAAATTATAAAATAAGAACAGAATATGATTGTTTAATAAAACATAAAGATGGTGAAGCGTTTCTGGATGTAAATTCGGAAATTTCTTTTGATAGCCCTCAAAAAGTATTAGTTTACCCATTAAGACGAACAAGCAAAGTCTCATATCCTTTTTCAATAGACCTAGATGACAGTAGTGAAAATCGTTTTTTTAGGCGATTTTCTTTCGAGCAAACCCAGTATGTTTATATTAATGCACTCCCTTTTTTTAAAAATGAAGTCATAGAGAAAATTACCGTTGGGCAGGATATGTGTAATGTAAGAATAAATGAAGAGCAAATCTGTTTTGAAACTGAAAATTATAGAAAATCATTATTACTTGAAAATTTATACTCAAGCTATAATATTTACAGTGAAAAAGGCCTTGTATTTTTGCACTTAATCGGAAATGAAGAGCTTCTGTTAATTTTTTCTATAAAAAATCACTCTTTAAAAATTGTTTCTGGTACAAAAATAGAAAAAATAGAAAATCAGATTCTTTGCTCAAAAGAAGTTGACGATTTTGCAAATCGCCAGATTTATGAATATTATGAAATATCAGAAGATGAAATCAGACAAAAAAACATAAAAATCAAATATAACCTTCAAGAGCCAAATTTAACTGCTAATCCTAATATTATTCCTATGGTTTTTTTGGAAGCAATAAAGACGCAGGATTATGAGGTTGCAAAAAAATATTTATGCGACAAACTTCGTAATAATACGACCGACGAACATCTAAAAAAATATTTTGGAAATTTTTCAAGCTTTTTGAACCTAAAAAACAGCACTTTAGCTATAATTAATAGTGAAAAAATTTTGATATGTCAGTTTGTTATTAATGAATCTAAAATACAAGAAATAAACCTTATTAATTAAAAATTACCTATTGACACAAACTAATTTTAGTGTTAATATGTATTTATAATTAACTAATAGGGGGCAACATGTTTAGATTTTTTAAGGAAATGTCAAACAAAGCCGTAATAAATTCATTAATTTCTAAAAAGAATGAGCTATCCTTTTTCATAGAAAAAGAGAAAGTTAAGGTTTTGTCGTATAAGGAAATTATTAACAGAGATTTCAAAAGTTTAAAAATTACAGGAGATCTTTCAGTTGACGCTCTTGTAAGAGATATTTTTTTAGTTATATAAACAGCTTAATAACCTTAAAAAATATAGCAATAAAAAAATACGAAGAAAACATAACAAGAATTAATTTTTCAATAGAACATTACAAATCTCACAGCAAAAGAAATCTGAAAAGTCAGGAATTGTATGTGGAAAACTTAGTGCTAAATAAAAAATTTGCAAATGAGTTCAGAGAAATCTCATGGTTGGAAAAAAATATTACAGACAGCATTTCCGAAATTAGCAATTTTATAAAATATAAAGCGCATTTTTCTTCACCAAAACAAAATAAACAAGAATTAATAAATTTGAGTTTCACGCTGTTAAACAACAATCAATATATTATCAAAAGCAAGAGTTATGCAAAATTTTTGAGTGAATTAGATGAAACCTCATATTTTAAGTCATTTTTTTCTATAGATGAAAAAATTAAATTGCTCGATAAAATTATTAGTAGACCCGCTGTAAAAAAATTACCTGATCAATATAATGACGCATTAAATTTTAGCGAAGAATTAAAAAGAAGAAACAGTTTAACAAAATAAAAAAAGATAGTAAACCATCTTTTTTCTTATTATAATCCTTAATATTTTTCAATTATTATATTTAAATTAGTTTATATATTGATTGGCATAAAAAAATGTAAAAAAAGAACACCAGATAATGGTGTTCTTTTTTAATTAAATAGTTACTTAGTTATCTTCTTTTGACCTCTGCAATC
>CALVMJ010000011.1 GCA_944345365.1 uncultured Clostridia bacterium
CAGTGTTACATCAATTGGAGAGTGGGCATTCGCTGAGTGTTCTAGCTTACAATCAATAACGATTCCAGACAGTGTTACATCAATTGGAGAGGGTGCATTCTTGAAGTGTTCTAGCTTACAATCAATAACGATTCCAGAAGGTGTTATATCAATTGGAGATAGTGCATTCAAAGAATGTTTTAGCTTACAATCAATCACTATTCCAGACAGTGTTACATCAATTGGAGAGTGGGCATTCGCTGAGTGTTCTAGCTTACAATCAATAACGATTCCAGACAGTGTTAAATCAATTGGAGAGGGTGCATTCATTAAATGTTCTAGCTTACAATCAATAACGATTCCAGACAGTGTTAAATCAATTGGAGAGTGGGCATTCGTTGAGTGTTCTAGCTTACAATCAATAACGATTCTAGACGGTGTTACATCAATTAAAAGGGGTGCATTCGTTAAATGTTCTAGCTTACAATCAATCACTATTCCAGACAGTGTTAAATCAATTGGAGAGTGGGCATTCGCTAAATGTTCTAGCTTACAATCAATCACTATTCCAGACAGTGTTACATCAATTGGAGAGGGTGCATTCTCTGAATGTTCTAAATTAGAAACAGTAAGAATTCCAAAACATTTGACAAAGGAAGAGGGTTGGGAAGAAAGACTCTTTGGAGATAATGTTCCAGAAAATATTGAAATTTATACTAAAGCCAAAGTGAAAACTGATGAAGGTCTAAGTAAGTAAAGTAAATTAAAAAAAGTGGTAGATTTGCCTAAGATTTTGCTAGCTTAACTACCACTTTTTTACGGCCTTTCTTTGCAGTTAACATTTCAACTAGAAGCACCAGTCATTTAACATTTTTCTTATTTGAGTGTTGACAAGTGAAAATATATATGCTATAATACACTTGTATAAAAACTCAAAGGGGGAAAAATGGAAGAAAACAAAAAAACTGAAGAAAAATCTAATGAAGTAAAAAGGAAAAGAATTTTAACAAAAGTTATTATAGGTACCATGGGAGTTATTATAGCGACAGGTATTTTAATTGGTGGGCATTTTATAGCCAAAGGGGTAATCAATAGTGCTAAACCACCATATGAGATAATAGACCCTGATAACCCAGGTGGAGGAGATACGGATAATCCTGATAATCCAGGTGATGGAGAAGAGGTTGTTGACTTGGGAGTTTATATACCAACTGAAGAAGAGAAGTTATTAACCGAGGTTACCATCCCACAAGGATATACATCAATTGGAGAGGAGGCATTTTCATATTGTTCAAGTTTAGCCTCAATAAGAATTCCAAATAGTGTTACAACGATTGGGGGTAGTGCATTCGAAGGATGTTCTAGTTTGCAATCAGTAACAATTCCAAATAGTGTTACAACGATTGGTGAGAGAGTATTTTTAGGATGTTCTAGTATACAATCAATAACAATTCCAAATAGTGTTACATCAATTGGAGATAGTGCATTCTATGGATGTTCTAGCTTACAATCAATAACAATTGGAGAAAGTGTTGCATCAATTGGAGAAGAGGCATTTTCATATTGTCCTGACTTAAAAGAATTTAGTGTTGAAATAAATAACAAAAAATATGCTATAACAGAAGATAAAAGGTGCTTGGTAGATATAGATGGAAGACTTATTGCCTTTGCTCCTAGTGGACTAGAAAACTATGTTATCCCAAATAGTGTCACATCAATTGGAGAGGATGCATTCAAATACTGTTCTAGCTTACAATCGATAACGATTCCAGACAGTGTTACATCAATTGGAGATAGTGCATTCTCTAGATGTTCGGGCTTACAATCAATAACGATTGGAGACAGTGTTACATCAATTGAAGCTGCATTTTATTATTGCTCCAGCTTAAAAGAGTTTAATGTTTCTCCAAATAACAGTATGTATAAGACAACAGAAGATAAGAGATGCTTATTAAATGAAGATGGAACCTTTGTTGCATTTGCTCCTGGTGGTTTAGAACACTGTGTTATTCCAGACGGTGTTACATCAATTGGAGATAGTGCATTCTTTGGATGTTCTAGCTTACAATCAATAACGATACCAAACAGTGTTACATCAATTGGAGAAGGTGCATTCAATGGATGTTCTGGCTTACAATCAATAAAAATCCCAGACAGTGTGATATCAATTGGAGATTATGCATTCTCTGGATGTAGGAGCATTCAATCAATAACGATCCCAGACAGTGTTACATCAATTGGATCGCATGCATTCTCTGGATGTTCTAGCTTAGAAACAATAACGATTCCAGACAGTGTTACATCAATTGAAGAGCATGCTTTCTCTGGATGTTCTAGCTTACGATCAATAAAGATTCCAGACAGTGTTACATCAATTGGAGATTGGGCATTCTATGTATGTTCTAGCTTACAATCGATAACGATTCCAGACAGTGTTACATCAATTGGAGATAGTGCATTCTCTAGATGTTCGGGTTTACAATCAATAACGATACCAAACAGTGTTACATCAATTGGGGATAATGCATTCGGTGGGTGTTCTAGCTTAGAAACAATAACGATTCCAGACGGTGTTACATCAATTGGAAAGGGTGCATTCGAAGGATGTTCCAGTTTACAATCAATAACGATTCCAAACAGTGTTACATCAATTGGGGAGAGTGCATTTGAGAGTTGTTCAAAAATACAATCAATTATAATTCCAAACAACGTTACAATGATTGGCGATAGAGCATTCTTAGGCTGTTCGAGCCTAGAGTCAATAACTATACCAAATAGTGTTACATCAATTGGAGATTATGCATTCTATAACTGCTCTAAATTAGAAGAGGTTATTATTCCAAAACATTTGACAGAGGAAGAAGGCTGGGAAGAAAGAATTTTTGGAAATCATATTCCACAACATATTGATTTTGGATCATATATACCAACAGAAGAAGAAAAATCAATGAGTCACATTACTATTTCAGAAGGATATTCATCAATTGAGGATTATGCATTTTCAGATTATGTCAACCTACAATCAATAAGTATTGCAAATACTATCGTATCAATTGGGAATTTAGCATTTTCTGGCTGTTCGAGCCTAGAGTCAATAACTATACCAAATAGTGTTACATCAATTGGAGATTATGCATTCTATAACTGCTCTAAATTAGAAGAGGTTATTATTCCAAAACATTTGACAGAGGAAGAAGGCTGGGAAGAAAGAATTTTTGGAAATAATGTTCCAGAAAATATTGAAATTTATGATAACGCCCAAGCGAAAACTGATGAAGGTTTAAGTAAGTAAATTAAATTAAAAAAAGTGGTAGAATTGTCTAACAATTTGTTAGATTGCCTGCCACTTTTTTATTGCTATTTGATGTTGACAATGAAGGATTAAGATGTTATTATTATATATAATATAAGGAGAAAAGATGAAGAAGAGTTCATATGATTTAATAGATAAGGCAAGAAATAATATTAAGGTGGATTTAGTTCAGCCTATAGAAGAAGCCTACAAAAAAGGGAACATTAGTATAGAAGAACTTGATGATAATCTGATTGAAATGATTGAAAGTGGTTTAGATTTAAACTTTAAAATGCTTAAAAGAAAAGCCTTTTTAAATTGTAGCTTTGCCGTGGGTTTTGCGTCAATGTTTCCGATATATTATTTAAGCGGACTAAAAAATTTGCTTACAAATTTAATTCCAAACCATGTTTTTCAATCTGCAAACTCTATTGAGGAAATTGCATTAAAAACTGTTCTTGATTGCGCTATTTTAGTTCCTGTTACAGTAGTTGGAGGGTTGATTTACAAGAAGTTAGCTAAAAAGATTGATTTAAAAGCTTATGCTTTTACACAAGTTAGTGATGTTGTCTCCGAAGAAAGAGAAAGAATCATTTCCGAACAATATGGTAGTATTGAAGAATATGAAAGAGTCAAAGAAATGGAAGAAATATATGAATTTGATAAATAAAAAGAATAGTATTAAAAAAAATCGTGGGAATCCACGATTTTTTTGAAACACAAAATTTATTTTTTGTTAATTTTTGATTACTTAAGTTCAACTGTTGCGCCAGCTTCTTTAAGCTTAGCTTCAAGTTCTTTAGCTTCTTTTGTTGGAACAGCTTCTTTAACTGTTTTTGGAGCTCCATCAACAAGAGCTTTTGCTTCTCCAAGTCCAAGACCTGTGATTTCTCTAACGATTTTGATAACAGCTATTTTGTTTGCACCAGCTTCTTTAAGAATTACATCGAATTCGGATTTTTCTTCTGCAGGAGCAGCAGCACCAGCAGCAGGAGCAGCAGCTACAGCTACAGGAGCAGCAGCGCTAACACCAAATTCTTCTTCAAGAGCTTTAACAAGTTCACTAACTTCAACGATAGTGAGTTTTTTGATTTCTTCAACTAATGATTTGATTTCCATAATAATTCTCCTTTTGTTTTTTTTATTTACTCAATTATTTTGTAGCGATTGCATTAAGAGCAATTGCAAGCCCTTGAGTAGGGGCATTAAGAACTCTAGCAAGCGCTGAAACAGGGCCATTTAAAGTTCCAAGAAGTTTTGCAACAAGGACTTCCTTTGAAGGAAGTTTTGCAAGTTCTTCAATATCCTTGCTTTCAACGAAATTTCCGTTAAGTACACCAAATTTAACAGTAAGCTTTTTTGTCTTTTCTGCTGTTTCGCAGATTATTTTTGCAGGACTAACTTCGTCTGCGTAACCAAAAGCTACGGCACTAGTGCCTTGAAGGTACTGTTCAGCACCTTTAATTCCGAGTTCGTTAAGTGCAAGGAGCATTAATCTGTTTTTATACACTTTATACTCTGCGCCGTTTTCTCTGAATTTTTTACGCATAGCAGTGTCTTCTTCAACAGTAAGACCTCTGTAATCTACGAAAGCAACAGATTTTGCTTTTGAAAGCTTTTCTTTGATTTCTTCGACTACGAGTTTTTTTGCTTCAAAATTAGCACTCATACTTTTCCTCCTTTTTTAATTTTGTGTTTCAATAAAAATAAAATCTCTAAGCCACGGGAAAAGGCATAGAGATCAAAAAACTCTTTATTCTACCTTATCCTCGGCAAGTTTACACTGTAATTACGCCAACGGCACTTGCTGTCTATGGAAAGACTTTATTTTTACATTGACTATTATATATCACATCGAAGCAGATGTCAACTGTTTTAACAAGAAATTTTTTATTTTAATTATTAGAGTAGTTAGACTTTTAATTCTTTTTAATAAATAATTTAATGTATATGATTTAACTTAACCATAATAAAAAAATTGACAATTTTTTATCAAAATGCTAAAATTAAAGAGCATTTAAGGAGAAAAAATATGTCAGCATATAATTTTTGTGAGATTGAAAAAAAATGGGTAAAATATTGGGAAGAAAATAAAACATTTAAAACAGATATCTGGGATTTTTCAAAACCAAAATATTATGTTTTAGATATGTTTCCATATCCATCGGGTCAAGGTCTTCATGTAGGGCATCCGGAGGGCTATACAGCGACAGATATAATTGCAAGAATGAAGAGAATGCAAGGATTTAATGTGTTGCATCCAATGGGGTATGATAGCTTTGGGCTTCCGGCCGAGCAATATGCAATCAGCACAGGAAATCACCCTGGTGAATTTACTAATAAATGTATTGATGTTTTTACAAAGCAATTGAAAATGCTTGGTTTTTCTTATGATTGGGACAGAATGATATCTACTTGTGAGCCAGATTACTATAAATGGACTCAGTGGATTTTTAAGCAAATGTACATAGATGGCCTTGCAAAGTATAAAGATATGCCAGTTAACTGGTGTGAGGAACTTGGCACGGTTTTGTCAAATGACGAGATTATAGATGGAAAAAGTGAGAGAGGTGGATACCCTGTTGTAAGAAAAAACATTAAGCAATGGGTTATCGACACACCAAAATATGCAGACAGATTAATAGAAGGGTTAAAAGAGCTTGATTGGCCTTCATCAACAGTTGAAATGCAAAAAAATTGGATAGGGAAAAGCGAAGGTGTTGAGGTTGATTTTCAGATAAAAGGTGGAGATAAATTCAGTATATTTACCACTTGCATTGAAACGATTTATGGCATTACATTTATGGTTATGGCTCCAGAAAGTCAAATGGTGTCAAGTTTAAAGGATAAAATAAAAAATTGGGAAGAGGTAAAAAAATATATTGACGAAACTGCAAAAAAATCTGACCTTGAAAGAGGGGATTTAAATAAAGGAAAGACAGGTGTTAAGCTTGAGGGGATTGTGGCAATCAACCCTGTCAACGGCAAGGAAGTTCCTGTTTATATCGCAGATTTTGTTATTGCTTCCTACGGCACAGGGGCTGTTATGGCTGTTCCTAGCCACGATCAAAGAGATTTTGAGTTTGCAACTGAACATAATATACCTATGATTCAAGTGATTGATGGAAAAGATGTCTCTAAGTCGGCTTTTGAAAAAGGGGACTACCTTGGAAAAGGTTGTAAACTCATTAATTCAGAGGAATTCTCGGGGTTGACTGTTGAAGATGCTAAGAAGGCGATAACTCAAAAACTTGTTAATGAAAATGTTGCAAGAAAAAAGGTCAATTACAAATTAAGAGAATGGATTTTTGCAAGACAAAGATACTGGGGAGAGCCTATTCCGGTTATACATATGGAAGATGGATCAACAAAGCTTCTTGATGACAAGGATTTGCCACTAGTTTTGCCAAAATTAAAAGACTATAAAGCTAAAAATGGAAATGCTCCACTTGCCAACGCAACCGATTGGGTAAAGGTTGTTGTTGATGGCAAAAAAGGAAAAAGAGAAACGACAACAATGCCGGGAGCAGCGGCTTCAAGTTGGTATTTTTTAAGATATCTTGACCCTAAGAATGACAAAGAGTTTTGTAATGAAGAGTTAATGAAGCATTGGCTTCCTGTTGACCTTTACGTTGGAGGCTCCGAGCATGCAGTGGGACATTTGTTGTATTCAAGATTCTATAATAATTATCTCTTTGACAAAGGTCTTGTTCCTGTTAAGGAACCGTTTAAAAAACTTGTTCATCAAGGAATGATTTTAGGTGAAAACAACGAAAAAATGAGCAAGAGCAGAGGAAATGTAATTAATCCAGACGATATTGTTAAAGAATATGGCGCAGATGCATTAAGAACTTATGAGATGTTTATGGGAGCTTTGCAAGATTCAAAACCATGGAACACAAAAAATATTGAAGGGGTTAAGAGATTTTTAGATCGTGTTTGGAGATTATATAACGATGAAAATAAAATAACCAATCAACAAAACAAAAATCTTGAAAGAATCTACCACGAAACAGTAAAAAAGGTTACAGATGATTATGAAAGCCTTAATTTTAACACAGCAATAAGCCAAATGATGATTTTTATAAATGCAGTTTATAAAGAAGAAGTTTTCCCTAAGAATTATGCCGAAAACTTTATCAAGCTTTTAAATCCAGTTGCGCCTTTTATAACAGAAGAAATCTGGCAGACTGTTTTTAAAAATCACGAAAGCATAGCAAACACCTCTTGGCCAAAGTATGACGAAAGCAAGTTGGTGAAAGACCTTGTTGAAATAGCTGTTCAAGTAAACAGCAAAATTGTTGACAGAATAAACATCGAAACATCTCTTTCTCAACAAGATGTGATTAAAAAGGTGAAAGAGAGCGTTAAAGTAGCCTCTTTAATTAAGGACAAACAGGTCGTAAAGGAGATAGTTGTCCCAAATAGATTAGTAAATATAATTTGCAGATAATTTAACTGGAAGTTATTTATTAGTTAACAAAAGAATATTATTAAATTAGATGACGATTTATGCATTATTTTGTAAGTTTATACATTTTATTGCATATTTATGTGTGCAAAAATCAATATTTTTATTGACATGTAAGAATTTTTATGTTATAGTTATTTTAGTAAGATATAAATTTGGAGAAAGTTTTGAAGTTTAAAAGATTTAGATACAATCTTATAGTAATTGGCTTGATCGCAATAATATGTTGTTGCGTTGCTTTTCCACTTGTTACTGGTGGGTCTGATGACATAAACCAAGGTGAGATTATTGAAAACCCGGAAGAGGAAGGAGGAGATGAAGATATCATTGTTCCACCAGAGGAAGATGAAGAAGAGGAAATTGAAGAGGATAAATTTTTATATGAAAAACCAGCTGATTTGATAAACTATGCTATTGATTTATTATATAATGGAGAAGGTTTTTACAGCACATACACACAAACGGTTACTAATACAACAAATGTTTTAGGACAGTCAATAAGTGTGCCTCAGTATGCAAAAGGAAATATTATAAGAAGTAATAATTTATCATTACAAGAGAGTTATTTTTGGAGCACATACACAGGAATTGGCTCGGATCAAACAAAAAATTGTTATCAATATTATTATATAGACAAAGATAATGATAAATTTATCGAAGGAACAACTAGTAGTTACAACAAAGATAATATGACCTATGATTTAAGCAAAGGATCAAGTTCTACAATGAGTTATCAAGATGGAATGGACAAATATCTTTTCTTGATTGGAGATGGATTTCCTCTTGTTACGAACATAAAAAAAGGGGATATTGCATATAGCGATAAAATTGTTGATGATAAGTTTGATAGAACATATCGAGAAATTAAAATAATTTACAATGTTGACAATGTTCCACAAAAAATGAAAGATTTTTATTCAACAACTGGGCAATTAACAGATATTAATTATACCGACCTAACGATTACTTATAAAATAAATGTTGACACAGGGAAAATTGCATCTATGACAAGAACCGAAAAAATGACTGCAAAAAACCCACAAATGGGCGTAACCGTTTCTTCAACAGCGATTACAACTCAGTATTTCTCAAGTGTAGATAAGGCGCAGACGATAGTTTGTCCTGCATAGAAAAATCAAAAAAATAGACATAAAAAAAACTCTTGCAACGCAAGAGTTTTTTTAAGAAAATCCTGATATAGTCTTGGTGGGCAAAGGATTTTATACATTTGATAAAAAATAACTGCTATGTTAAAATATTGTTGTAGTTCAAGTAAAAATATTTCTTAGGAAACTAGTCATGTATGACATAAATAATTCAAGGAGTAACTGCTAATTTATATAGTATTTGCACAAAAAAATAAAATAAAAATCCACGGTCTTTATCCGTGGATTTTTATTTAGTTTAGTTTTTGTCATCATTTGTTGAATCTTCAAGTTGCTCTAAAATTTCGTTTAATGCTTTTATGAAATCTGATTCTCTTTTTTCATCTTGATCTTCTTCGTTTTTAGAATCAAGATCTTCTTTTTCAGGAGTTAGAGTAGTTTCATTTAGCTCATCGCTCTCTAAAATTTCTTCCTTTTTTTCAATCTCAGCGACTTCTTCATTTTCACCTAAATTTTCTGAATTGTCTATTTCGACATCTGCAGTCAGGATATTTTCAGCTTCTTCTTTTTCTAATTCAGAGTTTTCAATAGGGGTTTCTAATAAACCATCATCAACATCATCTTGTTCAATAGTTTTTTCGGTTTCAATTTCTTCAGTCTCATTTGAATCGAAGACGGTATTTTCTTCTTCTGGAGACACATTTTCATTAGCTTCAACAGTCAATGTTTCCACTAGTTCGTCAGATGATTCATTTTTTTCTTGAGCATCAACATTATTTTCATTTATGCTTTCCTCTTGACTTTCTGGAATATATTCATTTATAGAATTATCTTGTTTTATCTCAATTTTTGATTCAGCTACCTCTGTTTGATTATCATCAATTACATCACTGATTATTTCTTTAAGATTTTGCAAATCTTTTTCAACTTTAACAAGTTCTTCATTTAATTCATCTTTGGTTGCATTTTCTTTAATTTCATATTTTTTCAATTTAAGTGTTTCAATTGATTTTGCTATAAAGAATAAAATTCCTATTGCAACAGCACTCACTATCATTGAAATGATGATTGCTAATGCTTCGTCGTTTGCAAAAGTATTGCTAACACTTAATCCAGCAAGTGTCCACATCATCAATGCTATGAAAGGGAATATGAAAACACAAACTACTTTTGAAAGGCTTCTAGCTAAGAAACCTTTTTTGTAAAGAGTGTAAAATATCCCAGCTATTGCAATAATTGAAAATGTAATTGCCAAAATCAAAGATGTGATTGTTAATGTGCTTAAACTCTTAAAATCTATCATTTTTTCCTCCAAACTTACACTTATTTTACAACAATTATATTTTTCTGTCAATACCAAAATCAAAAAATGTCCAAATAAATTTTCAGATAGAGAATAAAAAATTGAAAATTAATTGAATTGCAATGGTTTTAAGCATAAAAATGTATGTTTATTGAGGTTGCTGGTCTTGTTTTTTTGATTTTACTATATCATAATAAGTTTTTTTCAAATATTTTCTGTTAAGAGTTTCTTTTTCTCCCTTTTCAACAAGATGTTTTAGGACAGTGTCAAAAAAATTAATCATTCTTTCGTTTATTATTTTTCTCTTCTCTGATGTCAGCCAATAATCTAGAACTTTTTGTGCAGAATGATTTTTCCTGTTGTAGCATTTTGAAGCAGCTATTTTATCACATATCCCTTCGACAGCGTATTTGTAAGGAATATCAATCGGCTCTTTATTTTTTCTGTCTACCCAATAATCTTCGTGGTGTTTATTCCTTCCTTTATGGTGTAGCCAAGCATAAGAATAACCGTTTTTTCTTCTGCATAAAGTGTTTGGAGAATATCTGCCAGAGTAATACCTAACTCCTTCAAAAAATTCAATAGGAGAAAATTTTGATAAATCGTGTGTTAAACCCCTCCAAAAAAGTCCACATTTTGTACATAATTTAAAGACAATAAATCTGTGTTTGTTAACCATGTGTAGGTGCTTAATAAATTTGTGTTTCATCTTCATCTCCCGTACATTTAATTTTTATTTGTATATTATTCTAATCTAAGACACTGAAATAAATTTATTAAAATTTGTTTTTCATTGTAATAGCCATAAAGAACAATTTTCCAATTAACTTCCAATACATCTATATTTACAATTGGTGCTAAGATTCAAATCCTTTTTATTGTAACAAAACTTGAATAAAAAGTATAGTAAAATTATTAAATTTTTGAGATAATAAATAATATACATATTTTGTTTGCAAACTAAAAAGATTTTGTTATATAATAAAATTGTGACAAAGAAAAAAACACTATTTTTAGTAATTGGAATTATTACTGGGCTGTTAGTTGTTTCAGGAATAGTTTTATTATTCCTATTAAACACAAGCGATGGTAAGCTGGGTAAGGTTGAAATTATTGAAAACAATGGAGCAGTTACTATAAAAACTGAGCAACAATCAAAGGGATATGGTTTTACCTTTAAATTTAAAAATGATAATAAAGAAATTTTAGTGAATTCTCAACTAGATTTTCTACAATATAATCAATCTTTAATTGATTTAGGAGTTATCCCAGGAGAAAAATATTTAGTTTCAGTTAGTGTAAACGGAGAAATTTCTGGTGGTAATAGCGAGTTTTCAGATGAAGTAGAATGGGAAGCAAAGATATTTTTAAGTGCACCTCAAATTTATATTGAAGAAGATAAATTGATGTGGAATCAAGTTGAGAATGCCGATTTTTATAAAGTTCACTATACGGTTAACCAACAGCACACATCATATGTTGTAGCTGAAAATCAATGTTTGTTAAACCTTTTACAGGGGGGAGTTACAAATATTTTTGTCACAGCAGAATCAAGTGAAAAGCATTATTTATCAAGTATAAGCTCAAATGTTTTGCAAAATATTAGTATAGTTCATGAAATGTTACCTGTTTATGCAGTTTACTTTAATAGTGAAACAAAAAATGTTGTAGTCTATTCTAAAGAAAAAGTTTATATGTTAAAAGTGTTCTTAGAAGAGTCACAAACTGCATCAAAAGGGTACACTATAACTAATCTTAATCCTATCAAAGAAGGAGATTATTATAGGGTTGATTTTAATTTAGATTTTCTGTATTCTGGACAAAGTTATTTAGGAGTTGCTCCTTTGCCAAACAACGAATATAATTCTTACAATGGCTCGACTTTTTGGATAAAGACATAAACTTTAAAGTAAAGAGGACTTAATTTTTAAATTTTGTTTGTAAATTGGAAAAGCAAACAGTATTGTTAAAGAAATTTCTTCCTAATATTTTTAAAAAGCATAATAAAAAAATAAATTAAACATACTATCTTCAAGGAGAAAGTATGTTTTTTAGTGCAGAAGAATTTTTAAATACCACAAAAAAGGATCTACATAATAGTTCTGATGTTGGTTCAAGAACTTTAAAATGCAATGATAAAACAGTAGCAATGATTTTTCTTAAAAGTATGATTAATCAAGAGCTTTTTAGTGATGCAATATATAAACCTGTAAAAAACTCAAACTGCGATGTTAGTAATAAAACAATTGAAAAGGTAATACTTTGCGATAATGTTGAAGATGCAGAATTTAGCCAAGCTGTCGAAAAGATACTCAAAGGCTATGTGATTATTTTTATTGAAGGAGAAAAGAATTTAATTAGCGTTGATATAGCAAAATTTCCGATGAGGTCTCCTAGCGAGCCTCCAACTTCTCCGGTTATTAGAGGTCCGAGGATAGGTTTTACTGAGGATCTAAAGACCAACTTAACATTAATAAGAAGACGATTTTACTCAGAAAAACTTGTTTTAAAAGATATGAAAATTGGAAGATACTCACAAACTCAAATTTGTATTGCATACCTTGACGGAATTGCCGATAAAAAAGTTGTAAAAGAAATTCAGCACAAGCTTAAAAAAGTTGATATAGATGGAGTAGTAGACGCCTTTTATGTTGGAAAATTTTTAGAGAATAGGCCAAACTCTTTGTTTAAACAAATAGGGAATGCAGAAAAGCCAGATATAGTGGCAGGGAAGATGCTTGAAGGAAGAGTTGCAATTTTGGTAGATGGCTCTCCAATTGTTTTGACTTTGCCGTTCATATTAATTGAAGATTTCCAAAACAGTAACGATTATTACACAAGTAATCATTACGCAACTCTTATTAGATATGTGCGTATTGTGGGTTTTTTGCTCGCTGTGATTGCCTCTGGAATATATATTTCTCTAAGGCTTTTTCATTTTAATGTTATTCCAACAAAATTTTTAATAACAATTACAGATACCACTCAGGCAATTCCATTTACTCCTTTTGTAGAACTTTTATTTATCACTCTTCTGTTTCAAGTTTTGTACGAAGTCAGTTTACGCTTGCCAAGCTACCTTGGACTTGCAACCTCTATTGTTGGCGCTTTAATTTTGGGAGATACAGGAGTTAATGCAGGATTAATTTCTCCTCCTGGCGTGATTGTAATTGCTCTTGCAAAGATAGCCGTTTACACCATACCAGAGCAAGCTCCTCAGCTAACAGTGTTGCAAATTGTTTTTTTGATTTTAGGGGGAAGCCTTGGTCTTTTGGGAATTGTTGGAGGAATGTTTTATTTAATCAACTACTTAAACAGAATAGACTCCTACGGAGCACCTTACTTAGCACCATATAGTCCAAGAGTAAATAGTGATTTAAAAGATGGTTTTACCAAGAAATCTTTGGTTGATATGAAAAAAAGGCCGATGTCTTTTTCAAATAAAAATATAACGAGGTTAAAATGAAAGGTTTAGTTTCTGCTAGGCAATCAGCGATTATTGCAAGCATATTAATATTTTCTAATAAAATCCTAACTCTCCCATCTTTGCTATCAGGATTTGCAAAAGGAGATGCAATTTTTATTTTACTTATGATGTTTTTGGCTGATCTAGGAGTGCTTTGCCTGTTTTTTTTCTTAAAGAACAGATACAAAACACAATGCTTTTTTGAGATTTTATCATCTCATTTAACAAAACCTGTTGCGATAATAATTTATATTTTTTTATTTGCTTACTTTTTAATGAAATTACTTCTTAATTTTAATTCTACTCAGATGTATTTTAAAACTCAGGTTTATCATGATGCTCATATTTTTATTTTTCTTTTTACTACTATTGTAATATTGGCGACAAGTATATTAGGCGGACTTCGCGCATTAGCAAGAACCATTGAATTTTTTTACATTCCTTTGATAGTGGGACTTTTGTTTTGTTTGTTTATTTCATTTGCAAACATAAATGATATCCCAGTTTTATTTGATACTTCTTTTAAAAGTTTTTTTACAGGTGCCTTTAAATATACATTCTGCTTCGGAGATTTTTTGATCCTATTTTTATTAATGCATAAAATTCAGATTGACAAGAAATGGGAAAATAATTTTTTAAAATATTCGATTTTTAGTATGAGTTTAATTTTAGTAGAATATGGCTTATTCTTTTCTATATTTCAATTTACTGGTTTTTTACATACTAATGCTATGAGTGACATCATTGTTTTATCATACAAGTTTTTTGATATTGGTAGATTGGATATTATTGCCATCATAACCATTATGTTATTAACATTTTGTCAAATAGGTTTGTATGGATATGCTATGTGCGAAATATTTAATAATATTGTTTCAAGACTATCAGTTAAATATAGTTGTGCTTTTGTAATTTTATGCTTTTCGATTTTGTATTTATTGTTCTTTAACAGTTTAGATTTCTTAGTAGAAATAACAACCATTTATTTGCCATATATATCAATTTTATTTCAATATTTTTTACCAATTTTGACAATTTTTTTAAGGAAAAAAATCCATAGCGAGGTTGCTTATGAATAAACTAATTGACAAAATAAAAAAAGAGCCAATAATTCTTGCAATCATTATTATCCTGCTGTTTTTTATGCCAATGAACCTTGCTTCGCCCTCGGAGAGCACAAGGAACGCAATTATAACGGCAATAGGAGTAGATAAGACTGAGCAGGACTATGAGATTTCTCTTTTAACCTTTATTCCTACGCCTGGCAAAGAATATGTTGAAAATTATGGTCTTATAAGCACAAAGGCAGAGAATTTGAGTGGAGCTTTAAGTAATTCTAGTTTGCAAATAGGTAAGCAAGTGAAATTATTTCACACAGAGATGGTTATATTGGGAGAAGGTATTTTTTCGGAAGATATTTCAAGTGTTTTAGAGTTTTTTACAAAGGAGAAATCCTTGTCAAAAAGTGCAATGCTTATTGGAACAAACTCTTCGGCAAAAAAAGTTCTTGAATTCTTGCAGAAAAATGACAACAATCCAAGTGAAAAGCTGAGTCAATTAATGCTATTTAATTCTAGCTATGTATTTTACAAAGAAACCACACTAGAAACTTTTTTTAGTGGATATTATAGCCCTATAAAAAGCTCGTTTCTTGCTTATTTAACATTTTCTGAAAGTAATGGTGAAGATAGTATCATATTAAATTCAACTGGGGAAAAATCATCTAGCGAAGAAGAAAAGCAAGGTTCTTTAAAAAACAATGGAGATATGCTTCTTTTAAGAGAGGGAGAAAAAGTTGATATATTAAGCCGTCAAGTCGCTCAGGGTATAAACTTACTTAAAGGCGAGGACTTTAAAAGCAATGTAACAATTAATAATTCATCAGATATTGAAGAAGTTTACAAGATAAGAAAGAAAAGCTCAGTTAAAAGTGTTAGATTTGAAAATTCAGTTCCCGTTTACACGATTAATCTAGAAATAATCGCAAGCAAATTGGAAACAGATAACGGTGAAAATAATTTAGAAGAGAATTTACAATTAAGTAATATTGATGCAGAAACTTGCACTAAAATAGAAAGTGAGATAAAAAAACAAGTAGGTTTTGCTGTTGGTAAGCTTAGAGAAAATAGGACGGATATAGCCAATATTTACCGAGAATTTTATCAAAAAAGGCGGAGGGATTTTAAAAGATTTTTGCAAACTCTTGATAACCAAGAAGATTTCCTTAATTATGTGATATTTGAAATGAATGTGAAAGTAGCTAGCGACTAAAAATAACAAAAAACTACTTTACTTTTGTTGCAACAAAAAACTATTTGTGATAAAATATTTTAGATTATAGTTGGAGGTTTACGCTTTGGAAGAGAAAAAAAATAAATTTAAAATTTCTTACGTAGTATTACTTTTACTACTAGTTTTGCTTTTGCTTTTTATGTTTGTGGATACATCTAATCCCGGCAAAAAGGTAATGCAAAGTGACGTGTTTTCATTAATTGAAGGGACATATGATGACCCAACGACCAAAGATGTTGTAGAGCAGTATCAAATGGTTGAATATTTCTATGAAAATGGTTACTTTTATGTTTTGGTAAAAGACTCAAAGAATGCAGATAAATTCCCTGCATATTCCGACTTTTACTGTGAATATTCAACTTCAAGTTTTATAACAGAAGTCAATGAGGCGATAAAGGACGCTGGAAAGGAAGATTTAATTTCCTATGACACTGCAAACGTAAGGCAATCTTGGATTCAGCAATATTTACCAATGCTTATATTCCTTGTTATAACAGGTGTGATGATATATTTCTTGTTTAGAACAATTGCGAACGGAAACAAAGGAGCAATGTCATTTGGAAAGAGTAAAGCACGAGCAACAAACTTCACAAAAGTTAAGTTTAGTGACATTGCTGGAGCTGATGAGGAGAAAGCAGAACTTCAAGAGATAGTAGAATTTTTGAAAAACCCTAAGAAATTTACTGATTTAGGTGCAAGAATACCAAAAGGGGTTCTTTTAGTTGGCCCTCCTGGGACGGGAAAAACTTTGCTCGCAAAAGCTGTTGCCGGCGAAAGCAATGTTCCTTTTATTTCCATAAGTGGGTCAGATTTTGTTGAGATGTTTGTAGGGGTCGGAGCTTCCAGAGTCAGAGATTTGTTTGATCAAGCAAAAAAGGCAAAGCCTTGCATTGTATTTATTGATGAAATTGACGCTGTTGGAAGACAACGAGGAGCTGGCCTTGGGGGCGGAAATGATGAAAGAGAGCAAACTTTAAATCAGCTTCTTGTTGAAATGGACGGATTTGAAGCAAATGAGGGAATTATTGTTTTAGCAGCAACCAACAGAAGTGATGTTCTTGACCCTGCGCTTATGCGACCGGGCAGATTTGACCGTCAAATTTATGTTCATATCCCAGATGTGAAGGGAAGAGAAGGAATACTGAAAATTCACGCAAGAAACAAGCCTCTTGACGAGAGTGTGGATTTTAAAACGCTTGCAAGAATTACAACAGGTTTTACTGGTGCAGATATTGAAAATATGCTCAACGAGTCAGCTATTTTGGCAGCAAGAGCAGGAAGACCAAAAATCACAATGACAGACATAACTGAGGGAATCAACAAAGTTTTAATGGGACCTCAAAAAAAGAGCCGACTTGTCACTCCTGATGACAGAAAGCTAACGGCTTATCACGAGGCAGGACACGCAATACTTGGAAAACTTTTAAAGCATTGTGAAGAGGTTCAGGAAGTTTCCATTATCCCAAGAGGGCACGCAGGTGGATACACACTTTCAAGACCTGACAACGACAACACTTATATGTCTTATAACAAAATTATGGACGAAATGGCAATGTGTATGGGTGGAAGAATTGCGGAGGAAATTATTTTTAAAGACATTACAACAGGTGCTTCTAGTGACATTCAACAAGCAACAAAGATGGCTCATAAGATGGTTTATGATTGGGGTATGAGCAAAAAACTTGGCTTTATATCTCTTGATTCCCAAGGGCAAGTATTTATTGGAAGAGACTATCAAACTAGAAATAATTTCTCAGAAAAACTTATCGCCGAGGCCGATGATGAAATAAGACAAATTTTAGCAAAGAATTATAAAAGAGCAAAAGATGTTTTGACAGATAATATTAAACTTCTCAATGAAATGGCAGAATTGTTGCTTGAAAGAGAGACAATTTACAAAGAAGAAGTGGATATGTTGATTGAAGGGAAGAGTAAAGAAGAGATAATCTCTTTGATGGAAAAGCGTGAAAAGGAACAAAAAGAGAAAGAAGCAAAATTAATTCAAGAAAACAAAGAAAAAGAAGAAATTGAAAAATATAAAAAGAAGGTTCTTGACGGTGCTGAGCTTCTTCAAGCTGGGATTATTTCCCAAGAGGAATATAATGCAGTTGTAAAGGAGTTGGAGAAACACCAAAAGGAATTGGCAGAAAAAAAGCAAAAGGTTGAAGTTGATAAATCTTCTGATGTTGAGAAAAAAACAAAAGAGGATAACATAGTTGAAGATAGTTCAAGCAAAGTTGATGTAACTGTCAATAAAAAAGAAAAAAAACAAGCAGTCGGTGAAAATAAAAGCGAAGAGTTAAAGCACAAAGGAGATAAAAAAGATGACTGAGCAAATGATTGAAACAAAAACCTATGCCGAGCAAATTGCACTTAGGAGAAAGAAAAAAATAAAGGTAATTTCAATAGTTGCTTTTGCCTTGGTTTTTATGATTGCACTAACCATTATCTTAATGGCCTGTATAAAAGTTGATTTGCGTCCATCTTTAATTAAAGACCCTGACAGCATCTATTTTAACAGTAAAACAACAGTTCAGTATGATGAAACAAATGAAAAATACAATAAATTCCTTGACGAATATGACAGATCATTTAATGCTTCATTTTTAACAGCATTATTTGCGGGAAGATTGGGAGGCTATGACATTGAGGAAAATCACTTAACAGTTCTTCCTGAGGATGTTACAAATGGGAACTATGTTACATTTTTATATAAAAATGAAGAAGACTATATAACTCTTGTAACCAGCGATGGAAAAACATATTACTCAAAGTATAATTCTAATTATTCAATTGAGTTTTCACAGGTTACTTTTGCATTGTCAGAGGAAAATAAATTGCAAGATACAACCCTTTATCTTAAATATAATTGGAATACAACAAATTCGGGAAGTGGAAAGGATTATTATCTGGAACTCAAACTAAAAGCAAATACCTATAATCTTAATGAACTATATAAAGAATTTAATAAATAAAAACAAGCGAAAGCTTGTTTTTTTATATAATTTCTTTTTTATTTTGCTTTTTAATTACTTTATTCTTTTTTATGTGCTTTTCTGTTAATATATAAGCAGTAATAATTAGTAGGCTGACTCCGGCAATGGCTCCTAATGTAATCCATATTATTGGATTGAATAACCTCATATTTTCAAGAGTTGTTAAGCCAAAAACTTTGTGGAACAGACAAATTGCTCCCGAGATTAATCCCGCCGAAAGAGCTAGTATTAAACTTCTAAACCAAGTTAGAGGAATGCAAAGCCAAATTAAATTGATGAATCCTGATATTGTTAAAGCTAGCACAGGGAAAGCTTCTGATTCAAGAACATCTAAGTTTTTTATAGCGAACATTGCCACTAGAACACCGGCAAGCATTAAAATAGTTCTTGGCACTGACTTTTTTAATACCTCAGGGATAAAATTCCCTCTTATAAGTTTGTCGTTTGGCTCGAAGGCAAGCAAAAGTGACGGCAACCCTATAACAAACATTTCTAATAAAAATAAGTTTTTTGGAGAGAATGGGTAAGATTGATTTACTATTAATAATAATGCACTGAGAATAAGAGTAAAGAGGGTTTTCATTAAAAATAAAACAGAAGAATTTTGAACATTGTTTATAACTTGTCTTCCTTCTTTGACAACGGCAGGGAGAGAAGAAAATTTTGAGTCCATCAAAACAAGCTTAGATATATTTCTTGCAACTTCGCTTCCATCAGCCATTGCAATAGAGCAGTCAGCTTCCTTTAATGCAAGAGTGTCATTAACTCCATCGCCCGTCATTGCTACAACATGACCTTTTGATTTAAGAGTTTTTATTAGTGTATATTTTTGTTCGGGAGAAACTCTTCCAAAAACAGTGAATTTTTCAGCAAATTGTTCTACTTCTTTTAGGCTTTTGTTTTCTAGGGATATATACTTATCAAAATTTTTAACACCAACCCTTTGAGCTATTTTTGAAACTGTTAAAGGGTCATCTCCTGATATTATTTTAATTTGAACATTGTTTTCTTTAAACCAATTTATCGTTTCTATTGCATCTGTTCTAATGTGATCTTCAATAACAATTAATGCGAGTAAAAGCTTTCCTGTTGCACCTTTTTCCTCTTGATATTCTTCATTGGATTCTACTAGTGCCAAAACTCGGTATCCTTCTTGCATCTTTTCGTCTAGAAGCTTTTTATGCTTTTCACTTAGTTTGCAACCAGTGAAAGATGGGGCTCCTAGATAATATGTTTTGTTATTTTCAAATGTAGTGACAGAAAATTTTCTGCTAGAAGAAAATTCTGTAATAGATTTAACTTTTAAGTTTTGTGCTGTCGAAAATCTTTTTGTTAATGCTATAGAAGTCATATTCGTTGAATTATGGGCTGATAAAATATTTGCTAAAATGTTTTCAATTTTTTCGGATTTTCTTTTTGATAAATTTATAAACTCAATTACATTCATCGTCCCATCGGTAATAGTTCCCGTTTTGTCAAGGCAAAGAACATCAGTTCTTGCCAACATTTCAATAGAGTATATGTCTTTAACCAATGTTTTTCTTTTTGCAAGCTTAACAACTCCAACAGACAAAGCGATGGTAATAAGCAAAAACATTCCAGCAGGAATCATACCAGTTATCGCTCCACTTGTGTTTGAAACAACAGTTGAAACATCATTGCTTTTAAACCATTCTTTTATTATAGTCCCAATTCCAAGAGGGATAAGGGCTATTCCAATATATTTTATCAGCTTGTTTAAATCCTTAAAAAGGTTTGACGAAGGTGCTTTAAATTCCTTTGCTTTTGCTGCCACTGTTTGAATATAATTATCTAAACCAACCTTTTCGACTTTGGCATAGCACTTGCCAGATACTAAAAAGCTTCCAGATAAAATAGAGTCTCCAACAGATTTTTTAACAGGAACTGATTCTCCTGTCAAAAGACTTTCATTTACCTCAATATTGCCATCAAGTATAATGCAATCGGAGGGAATTTGATCTCCATTTTCAAGAATGATGATGTCGTCAAGAACAAGTTCCTGTGAAAAAATTTCGCTGATCTGTGAATTTCTTATTACACTCACCTTTGGTAGTGCAGTTATTGACAATTTTTCTACCGTAACTTTTGCTCGAATCTCTTGGATTATCGCAATAACCGTGTTAGCAAATATGACGATTAAGAACATTAAGTCACTGTAAGCACCTACCGAAAATAGAGCAATAGCAATAATAAACCAAAGCAAATTGAACAAAGTAAAAATATTCTTTATAAAAATAGACAAATAGGTTTTTGATGATTTGATCTTTGTGTTATTTGTCAAATTATTATTTTTTCTTTCTTCCACTTGCAAAGAATTCAGTCCATTTTGAATTTCAGGTGAGTATCTTGTTACGATAATATTTTCTTTTTTCTTTTTCATTTAGTTTCCTTTTAAATTATTATATAGTTATGCGTATGAAAAGTCAATTAATTGTAAAATTTGTTAACTAAAACTTGACAAACATTATTTTATGATATATCCTTAAAACATGAGTAGTGTAGAAAAAATTCATGTACCAAAATCTGTTGAAAAGTTAGCTCAAGCTTTCCCTGTCGCCTTATATATTGTCGGTGGAAAGGTGAGAAATCATTTGATGAAAATTGAAAATGATGACATCGATTTATGTTCATCTTTGACATTAAGCCAACTTGACATAATTTTGAATAAGATTGGATATGAGCAAAAGTTTAAGAATGAATCATTGGGAACATCAAAAATTATATGTGGTAATGAAGTTTTTGACTATGCCACTTTAAGGGAAGAAAGCTATCCAGAAGGTGGAGTTAGACAGCCTAAGAAAGTTGAGTTTGTTGAGTCGATCGAAGATGATTACCAAAGGCGAGATTTTAGCATAAATGCTCTTTATTACAACATAAAAACGGGTGAATATTTTGATTTTTGTGGTGGGCTAAATGATTTAAGAAAAAAAACGATAAAGTGCGTTAATGAACCGTGGATTGTTCTAAAAGATGACGGTATCCGAATTTTAAGAATGGTAAGAATAGCCTGTGAACTTAAATTTAAGATAGATAAGAAAACTTTTTTCTACGCACAGAGATTTAAAGCCAATTTATCAAAAATTTCGGGCGTTAAACTTGCAAGCGAATTGGTAAAAATCTGTGACAGTTCATTCGTTGGAGTTTGTGATAAAAAGGCATATTTAAGAGGAATAAAATTATTAAATAAGCTTAAAGCATGGAAAGAATTTGGATTAAGTTTTGAAAAACTCAGACCTAATATGGTAAAAAAGAGTGTTATTAAATATATCGGATTATTAATAGACATTGTCGACTCAGAAAGGCCTGCAAGTGTTTCGTATTTTCTAAATAATCTTTTTGACAAATTGCAAATAGAAAAAAAGAAAAAGCAAGAGATGATTAATGTGTTGTCAGGATATTATGACGCTTTAAATAAAATTCCAAATAAGATCTACTTTTCTAAATATTTTGATAATTTTGAGAAAATTTACCAAATTTTGCTTAACAGGTCAAAATCTCTCGCACAAAAATATAACTTCTTTTACAAATATATTATTTCTCACAAAATAGTAGTAAAAACATCGGATTTAAAAATAACAAATCGTGATATAGCAAGACATTTTCCAAGTTTACCTAAAAAAAGTTATAACATAATTTTAAATATGATTTTGAGCGACATATTTGAAGGGAAATACAGCAATGATACTGAAACTATCTTAAATGAGATTGATAAAAAATTAAAATATTATTAAGGAGGAAATATGACAGAAAAAGAATATTGTGAAAGTTTAAAAAATGTTGAGAAAAAAAAGGAAAATGGGATAAGTTCTTATAAAAAAATAAATGAAGCATTTGCAGATTTTATTGCGAAAAATAACTGCAAAAGAAAAGGAGGTCAAAATGAGGGCTGATAAATCTTTTTATATCGCGGTAGATAGTTGTGCTCTTATAGACTTAGCATATGTTTATGATAAAATGACAGAAAATGAAGAGCATTATAATGAAATGGATTTGGATGAAAATGAATTAAAATATTTATCAATAAATCTCGAAAGATATAAAAAAATTGTTATGGCAATCAGTTTGGGAAGAATAAAGATTGTTCTTCTTCCAACCGTTTTTTATGAAAGTAATCACACTCAATCAGTTTTAAATTTCATTAAAAAATTTTGTTATTGCCCAAATGAAAATATTTTAAAAAATTTTGAAAGGCAAAAAAAAATTTCATCACTAGCAAGAAAATACTGTTTTCCTTATTTTGATAATAACAATATTAAACATCCCGCACCTATGAAAAAGACATATGTCGCTCATTCCCAACGAGAAGTCCCTAGTAATGATGCCTATATCATGGCTGAAGCGACGTTTGAAAATTGTTGTTTATTAACGACAAATAAAAAAGATTTTATGTACAAAAAGCATAGTGAGATTGACAATGAAAGAAAGAAAGGAATTATAGAGATTAATATAAAAAACAATTTTATAGATTTTAAAAAAAGTGTTCCAAAGCCAATTTCTTTAGGAGAAGTTGTTTTAGCGATAGAAATAGATGATTATACATTAGTCCAACCAGATGGTGGAAATTTGATTAACTGCGAGAGGGTCCTTTAAGATTATTTAGGTATTTTTAGGATAAAATTTTATTGTATGTAAACATAAATTATGAATTGAATAATTTATGTTTTTTTTTGCATAATAAAAATGAGGTGAAAAATGTCAAAAAAAGTCAAATTGGATAAACAAAATAATGCAAAAGAGGAAGGAAAAACTAAAAAGAGTCGCAAGAGTGGTGTTTTTTGGCTTTTGGGAACTTCATCGCTAGCAGTTGCAATTTTGCTCGCTTGTCAATTTTTTATTGTTGATAATGCAAATAAAAATGAGACATTTATGAAAAACACAACTATTAATGGAATAGATGTTTCAGGATTAACCGAAAAGCAGGCTGAAAATCTGATTTCATATAATCTTTTAAATACCAGGGACGAAGTCTCCTTAAAACTTAAATATAATGACCAAGAGTGGGAATTTGTTGGAAGTGATTTTGAAATTGCAAATGACATTGATAAAAGAATTAACGAAGCAATCAATTATAAAAGAGGGCAGAATTTTTTTGAGAGAAGGAAAATTGCAAAACAAGTTGAAAAAGAAGGCTTGGCATTAAACATTTCTTATAAAAGTGTTTTGGGTGGACTTGACCAAAAAATCGATGTTATTCTTGAAGACATTGAACAAAACAGTTCGCCTGCTGAGGTGGTTTTTAATCCTAATTCCGAAGAAATGTTTGATGTTTTACCAGCAAAAAATCAGATTATTGTTGACAAACAAAAGCTTATGGAGGAAATTGATAAGAGTTTATCTAACAGTAAAACAGCAGAAATTAATATTCCTGTTACTGAAATAGTAACAGAAATCGATAAAAAAGAAATTATTTCAAAGTTGGGTCTTCGAAGCAAATTTTCCACAAATTATGCAAGTTCTTCAAACAACAGAAAAACAAATGTAAAAAAAGCATTAGGGGCTTTTAACGGATTAATAATTAGACCCGGAGAAGAAATTTCATTTAATACGATGACAGGGCCAAGAACAGAGGAAAATGGTTATAAAAAAGCCAATATAATTTTAAACGGTGCGTATGTAGAAGGCGTTGGCGGAGGAGTTTGTCAAGCGTCTACCACATTGTATAATGCTGTTATTTTAAGTGGAATGGATGTTGTTGAAGTAACTCATCACTCATTACCTGCGTCTTACGTTCCATTATCATTAGATGCTATGGTTTCCGAAGGTACTTCTGATATGATTTTTAAAAACAACTTTGATTTTCCAATTTACATAAAAACCTATGGTACAGATGAAGAAGCAATAGTAGAAATTTATGGAAATAAATTTAGCGAGGGAGAAAGCATAAGGACAAGGGCAGAACTTGTTAAGGTTTTGCCACATGGAGGTGATAAGATTGTTCCGGATACAAATGGAGAATATTCAAATTACATCATTTATAAAGGTGAGTATTACAGAGTAAAATATCCAAGAGAGGGCTATGAGTCAAAGGCATATCTTCAATATTTACAAGACGGTCAGGTTATAAGCGAAAAAGAAATTAGACATGATTATTATTGGCCACAGGATGGAATAATTGCCGAAGGAACAGAAGAAGTTACAGAGGGAATAACCTTGCCTGATAACAAAGTGAATTTTATTCCTCCTCAAAAAATAACAGATTCTACGACCTCAACTGTTAAATCAAGATTGGAAAAAGAAAATCCATCTGCCTACAATCCTTAAAAATTTTGAATAAAATCGATAATTAAACTCATTCTAAAAATGGAATGAGTTTTTTCTTTGATAGAAAATGACAAAATTAGTTTTATTTTTTTGTTTATCAAATTTTTTTAAGGGGAGAATTATTATGGATATAAAAAGATATCAATCTAAAACAAAAAAGAAAAATTTGACGAATATTGATATTGATGAAACTTTAACAAAAAAGCAACATAGATTGTTAGTAGAAGGATACTTAAGTGATGAATTGCTTAAAATTTATGATGACTTAAATGATTTAGAGTTTGCTGATTTAAGCGATTATTTTGCTTTGGAAAGGAGAGATGGAGGAACTAAGCTTTAAAAGAGGTGATATTTATATGGCAGATTTAAGCCCTGTTGTTGGAAGTGAACAAGGGGGCATAAGACCTGTGCTTATTATACAAAATGATATAGGCAATAAATACTCTCCAACAGTTATAGTAACAGCCATCACCAGCCAACTTACAAAAGCAAAATTGCCAACTCATGTCGATTTGCCATCAGAAAATTTTAATTTGCCCAAAAATTCAGTGGCTCTTTTAGAGCAAATTAGAACACTTGATAAAAGAAGGTTAAAAACCAAGGTGACTACATTAAACGAAACAAAAATGAAGGAAATTAACAAAGCCTTATTAATCTCAGTTGGGTTTATTAAATAATTATGAATTTTGAAAGTTTACATAAGAAAATTATACAAACAAAAAACGCAAAATTGTTTGAGATAGGAAGAAGTTTTTTTTCACAGTCAATATATTGTTTGTTTGTCGGGAATCCTAATGGAGAAAAAATCTTGCTTTCTGCAGGTATTCATGCAAGAGAATACATATCATCATTGTTTTTATTAAAATTGGCATATTCAATGGTAGAAGAAAAGAAGCTTGGAATTTACTTTTTACCTTTATTAAACCCAGATGGGGTAAGGATTGCACTCGATGGAATTTCTTGGTTAGAAAAAAAAGAGCAAGAAAGGTTAACAAAAATTAACAAAGGAAATGATTTCAGCCTATGGAAAGCAAACGGAAGAGGAGTTGATTTAAACGTTAATTTTGATGCTCTTTGGGGGCAGGGAAAGTTTAACATAAGACAGCCAAGCTCGCAAAATTATATTGGACCTTTTGCAAATTCAGAACCAGAAACTCAAAGCATATTACGATTTTTAAAAGAGTTAAATCTCGAAATAAGCTTGTCTTTTCACTCTAAAGGTGAAGTTATTTATTATGGATTTGAAAAATACGGTAAAAATTTAAAAAATGATAAGAAAATTGCAAAAGCACTCAGCAAAGGGAATGGTTATAAAATTGTAAAAACAAAAAACAGTGCTGGTGGACTTTCGGATTGGATTAATCTCAAATTGAAAAAATCAGCTTTTACGATCGAGCTTGGAGAGGAAAGTTTAACTCACCCGATTGGAGAAAAATACTTAAACGGCATCTATGAAAAAAATAAAAATTGTATACAAATCATTTCAAAATTTCTTTAATTAGCTTGTTGATTAGTGATTTTTAGTTTTAGTTGTTTATCAATTTTTATCACAAATTTTTATGACCATCGTTTGCTCTCAAAAATAAAAAAGCGAAAAGCGATGCTTTTCAAACTCGTTTGAAAACAAGCAAGAGTGTAGTTTTTTTTCGTGGTAGCCTCAAGGGGAATCGCTCCGCTTCGCTTTCACGCCGGGGCTTGTCGCTTCTTCGAGCCA
>CALVMJ010000012.1 GCA_944345365.1 uncultured Clostridia bacterium
AGAGATTAAAAAAAATCACTCGAAATTGAGTGATATCTGGTAGAGATGAGTGGACTCGAACCACCGACCCCCACCTTTGAGAGCAAAAGAACAATCTTTTGCGAAGAGGCGTTAAGGGTGGTACCACCCTGAGCAAAGCTTATGCTTTGCACTTGACGATAGGCAAGTATAAGGTGGGTGAGAGATTAAAAAAAATCACTCGAAATTGAGTGATATCTGGTAGAGATGAGTGGACTCGAACCACCGACCCCCACCTTATCAGGGTGGTGCTCTAACCAGCTGAGCTACATCTCTATACAAACTTTTGCACTTCTAAATGCTTTATAATTATACTTTCTTGTCTTTTATTTGTCAAGTTTTTTTATCAAAAAAATATTTTTTTTGTTAAAACAGTATTGAAATATTTTGATTTTTGTGATATTATGTTAAAAATAGGAGGAACTAATATGAATGCTTATGTTGTTCAATTAAGAAAAAATGGAAAAGTTGTAAGACAATATTCGTCTGTGTTTGACTATGCTCTTGCTGACGAATTGATTCAAAGAAGAAAATTATATAATATTTCAGATAAAACAGTTTCTATTCTTGAAATTCCTGTTTATGACGATGCTAAGCTTTGTGTTAAGGATTCTGCAAATAAAGAGCTCAATTTGCCTAGAGAAAGGGAAGTGAACGAGTATGTTTATGGTAGCGATGAATACATAGAGAAATTAAAAATTGCTAAGCCAATACTGCAATATTATAAAGCTATCATTAATGATTCGTCAAGGTTGGAAGAGTTATATAAGGTGAATGTTTACAATCGGGAGAATAAACTTATCAGGTCTTATGGTCTTGTAAAAGATGAGAAAGTAGCAAACGAGGTTGTTGAATTGTCAAGGTATCCAAAAAATACATATACATACGAAATTAAAAGATTGCCTATGGCGTTTAGTGTTAAAGGCTGTATTTTAGAGACAAGCACATCTTTAATGGAATCCTTGGGTGTTCATGAAGATTTTATTAAATAGCCATTAGGCTATTTTTTAATGATTTAAAGATGTGGATATATTAATAATATTTGATTTTAGAGGGGTTAATTCAAGGGTAAAGCATAGATAACCAAGATTATTAGCTCGATAGCCCATGTAGACTGGTTGATATGTTTTTAAGTAGTATTTTTTTAATGCAGGATTATAAACAGGAAAAGCCACAGAAGACATTGAGATGGTCAAATCCTTTTCATCAAATCTTCTTGACTCTTCGTTTAGGGGGAGGTAAAGTTTAGATTTTTCATAAGTCAGTTCTACCAAATCGTTTTTAATAGAGCCTTGCACTTGTGGACTAAATTCTGCTAAGTTAAAGACTAATTCTGGGGTTTTATCAATACTATAAACCTCATAAGCGCCATAACCACCACTTCCTCCATTTTGAACACTGTATAAAAATTGGGGATTGTTATTCCCCAAAAAATCTCCAAAGAAAATATTTGGCTCATAGCCGTAATTTGTTTGAGGAGAAATCTCAAAGAGCTGTTGTCCGTCGAAAATGGTTAAAACGATGTTTTCCCTAAATGTTTGACCTGAGCTTTTTATCTCTATTATTAAAGGAGTGCAATAAATTTGCGAAAAATATATTTCAAAATTTTTCCGTGCTAAGTCTTGGCTGGTTATAAGAAAAGGGGGAAATGATAGTATTAATGGTAAAATTTTCATAAAACTATTTTGAGCAAATTATTAACTTTTATAAACCATTTTAAAAAGTTTTTTATAGATAAATTTCGTAGATATAGGTTTGAATAATCTTGGGATTGATGGTAGATTTTTATTTACTTTTATATTATATTATGATATAATATAAATGCATATAAATGTAAATAATTTTTATTAAGGAGAGCGAGATGGAACGATCGGCAGAAGAGTTGGAAATTGGAAAAAGTGTTAAGTATGACGCAGGTGATATTCAGGTTTTAGAAGGGCTTGAACCTGTTAGAAAAAGACCTGGAATGTATATTGGTTCGACTGATGAGCACGGGCTCCATCATCTTGTCACAGAGGTTGTTGACAATTCCATCGACGAGGCTCTTGCAGGATATTGTACACATATTGAGGTGGTTATAAACGAAGATGGGTCATGCAGTGTTTCTGATAACGGAAGAGGAATCCCAACGGGAATTATTCCAAAGGAAGGTAAAAGTGCCGTCGAGGTTGTTTTGACCAAGCTTCATGCCGGTGGAAAATTTGGTGGGGAAGGATATAAAATTTCGGGAGGATTACATGGAGTCGGAGTTTCTTGTGTAAATGCTTTGTCGACTAAGCTTCAAGCAGATGTTTTCCAAAATGGAAATCATTACTTCATTGAGTTTGCGCGTGGAAGAGCGTTAGAGCCCCTCAAAATTATTGGTTCGACAGATAAAAGGGGAACGACTATTACATTTTGGCCAGATGCTGAGATATTTGAAACTATCGAGTTTAACTATGATATAATGAAAAACCGTTTTCGTGAAATTGCCTTTCTTAACAAGGGGTTAGTTATTTCTCTTGAAGACAGAAGAGAGGGAAAACAAAGAAAAGATGTTTTTGAATTTAAGGGAGGGATAATTGAATTTGTAGATTATCTAAATAAAGGCAGAGAAACAGTTTTGTCTTGCCCTGTTTACATTAACAAATTTAACAGGAATTTGGCTGGAGAAATTGAAAATGAAGTGGAAGTGTGTTTTCAATTCAATGATGGTTACAGCGAAACGATAAATGCTTATGCAAACAACATTAACACTGAAGAAGGCGGGACTCACTTAGATGGATTTAAGCAAGCCTTGACAAAAGTTATAAATGATTATGCACTTAAAAACAGAATAATAAAAGAAACAGAAAAACTTAGTGGAGAAGATTGCAGAGAGGGGATAACAGCGATTATAAGTGTTAAGCTTAAAAATCCTCAGTTTGAAGGACAAACAAAAACAAAGCTTGGAAACAGTGAAATGAGGACCATTGTTTATAAAGCTATGCAAGAGGCTTTTGGTGATTATTTGGAAGAGCACCCAGCAGAATCTAAGAACTTGATCTTAAAAAGCATTAGTGCACAAAGGGCAAGGGAAGCTGCGAGGAATGCAAGAGATTTAACAAGAAGAAAAGGAGTGCTTGAAAGCACGACTTTGCCTGGTAAGCTTGCTGATTGTTCCGAAAAAGATCCTTCATTATGCGAGATTTACTTAGTCGAAGGAGATTCGGCGGGAGGAACTGCAAAACAAGGAAGGGATAGAAGATTTCAAGCCATTATGCCTTTAAGGGGTAAAATTTTAAATGTGGAAAAAGCAAGACTTAACAAAATATTGGAAAATGCTGAAATAAAAAATATGATAACAGCCTTTGGTGCTGGTGTTGGAGATGATTTTAAAGAGGAAAAACTTAGATACCACAAAATCATTTCTATGACCGATGCTGATGTTGACGGATCGCATATAAGAATTTTGCTTTTAACATTTTTATTTAGGTTTATGCGTCCACTTATTGAAAAAGGTTATGTTTATTCTGCAAAACCTCCCCTATATAAGCTTACAAGAGGGAAAGAAGAGAAATATTTTTATTCAGATGAAGAGCTTAGTGAAGAGTTGGAAGCAAATGGCCGAAAGGGTGTTACAATTCAAAGATACAAAGGTCTTGGTGAAATGAATGCCGAACAGCTTTGGGATACGACTATGAATCCAGAAAACAGAGTTTTAATTCAAATCACAATGGCTGATGCAGTTGAAGCTGATAAAATGTTTAATCAGTTAATGGGGGAAGATCCAGAACTAAGAAGAGAATTTATCGAGCAAAATGCTACATTAGTTAAGGACTTAGATGTATAACTAAAAAAAGGAAGGGAAGATGAAAAAAGAAGATAATAAAAAACCGCTTGAAGAATTATTGAAAAATTCAAAAGTTGAAAAAGCCGAAGTAGTTGACAACTTAAAAACTTCGTTTATCTCATATGCTATGGCTGTAAATGTTTCGAGGGCAATTCCTGATGTTAGAGATGGGTTGAAACCGGTGCATAGAAGAATTTTGTTTAGCATGGGAGAACTTAATAATTTTTCCGATAAGCCATTCAAAAAATCTGCCAGAATTGTCGGCGAGGTTATGGGTAAATATCACCCACACGGAGACTCTTCAGTATATGATGCACTTGTTAGACTTGCTCAGGATTTTTCAATCAGACTTCCTTTAATAGAGGGGCACGGAAATTTTGGCTCTGTTGACGGGGATCCACCAGCGGCTCAGCGTTACACTGAGGCAAGACTTTCAAAAGTGGCTTCGCTTATGCTTGAAGATATTGATAAGGATACCGTTGATTTCTATCCTAACTTTGATGACACATTAATGCAACCAACAGTGCTCCCTGCAAAATTCCCAAATCTTCTTGTAAATGGTGCAGACGGAATTGCCGTGGGCATGGCAACAAATATTCCTCCACATAACTTAACAGAGGTCATAAATGGTGTTCAAGCGCTCATAGATAATCCGGATATTGAGGTTGACGAACTTATTAAATATATCCCAGCTCCTGACTATCCAACAGGTGGTGTTATAATGGGCAGGACAGCTGTTAAGCACGCATACAAAACTGGAAGGGGTGGAATTGTTGTTAGAGGTAAAGCCGAGATTGAAGATCTTGCAAACGGAAGGCAGAGAATTGTTATAACCGAACTTCCATATCAAGTAAATAAGGCTAAGTTTATAATGCAAATGGCAGAGCTTGTAAAAAACAAAAAGCTTGAAGGAATTTCTGACATAAGGGAAGAAAGCGATAGAGAAGGAATGAGAGTTGTGGTTGATGTCAAAAAAGATGCAAACGCTCAGGTAGTTTTAAATTCTTTGTATAAACACACTCAACTTCAACAAGGAGATGGAATAATTTTGCTTGCGCTAGTTGACAGACAGCCAAGAATACTAAATCTAAAAGAGATACTATATTACTATCTTGAACATCAAAAAGAAGTTTTAACAAGAAAGACAAAGTTTGATTTAGGAAAGGCAAAAGAAAGAGAGCATATAGTCAAAGGTTTGGTTATTGCCCTTGCAAGCATTGATGAAGTTATAAGAATAATAAAGGCTTCAAATGACAAACAAGAAGCAATCTCAAATCTTTTGCAAAATTTTGAGTTAGACGAAATTCAAGCAAATGCGATATTAGAAATGAAGCTTTCAAAACTGACTAGTCTTGAAGTTGGAAAACTAAGAGAAGAGCTTGCTGAGCTTGAAAATTTAATTGCTGACTTAAATGACATTTTGGAAAGACCTTCAAGAGTGCTTTCTATTATTAGAGAAAATCTAGAAGTAATTAAAAATACTTATGGGACGCCTAGAAAAACTGAAATTTCTTTGGAAATGGGTGGAATTGACATAGAAGACCTTATTGCAAAAGAAGATGTTGTTATTTCTATGACACATTTAGGATATATAAAAAGAATGGCTCTTAGTGAATACCATTCACAAAACAGAGGTGGAGTGGGGGTAACTGCACATAAGACAAAGGAAGAAGATTTTGTTGAAAGGATATTTATAACCAGCACACACGACGATTTGCTATTCTTCACAAACAAAGGAAAGGTTTACACAATAAAGGCATACGAAGTGCCGGAAGCACAAAGAACGGCAAAAGGGAGATCGGTTGTTAATTTAATTCAAATAGAAAGCGATGAAAAAGTTACTGCAATAATCCCAAGAAAGAAAGAAGACGAAGGGTATCTTATTATGGCAACTCAGAATGGACTTATCAAAAAGACGGAGCTAAAAGAGTTTGATAGCATAAGAAAAACCGGCAAAGTTGCAATCAGTCTTTTGGAAGGAGATGTTCTTATAGGAGTTGAACTAAGCAAAGGAGATGATGACATTTTGCTTGCCTCTAACTTTGGAAAATGCATTAGATTTAACGAAAAAGATGTTAGGATTACCGGAAGAGGATCACAAGGTGTTAAGAGCATGGAAATAGGCAAAGATGCAAAAATAATTGATATGACTATAATAAAGCCGGATTCTCAAATTATAACCATAACAGACAAAGGTTATGGAAAACGCTCAGACACAAGCGAATACAGAAGACAGTCGAGAGGTGGAATGGGTGTTAAAGCAGGCGAATTTAATGATAAAACAGGAAACCTTGTTGCCTTAAAGCAAACAACAAGCGATCAAGATGTGATGATTATTGCAGATAATGGAGTAATTATTAGGACTCCTGTTTCAACGATTTCATCATTTTCAAGAGTTTCTCAGGGTGTTAGGGTTATGAGATTAAGAGAAGGTGCAAAAATAATAAGTGTTGCTCTTGTCCAAAAAGAAGAGACAGAGCAGAGCAAAGAAAGCACAAGCAATGAATAATTAAAATAAAGCCTAGGCAATAAGAATATAGGTTTGGAGGAAAAATGGAAAGAGCTATAACCGGAGTGAAGCCCACGGGAAGATTGCATATAGGAAATTATTTTGGAGCAATATTGCCCACATTACAACTGAGTGAAGATTATGAAACGCTCATCTTTATTGCTGACTATCACGCTTTAAATTATATAAAGACGGCAGAAGAGTTAAAAGATTATTCCCTAAGACTTGCTTCGGGTTACCTTGCTTGTGGACTAGATCCACAAAAGATAATATTTTTCAGACAAAGTGATATCCCAGAAGTTTTTGAACTTAATTGGATTTTAAGCAATGTTACTCCAAAAGGGCTTATGAACAGAGCGCACGCATATAAAGCAATGGTGGAGCAAAACGAGCAAAACAGTCTAGAAAAAGATCAGAATGTTAACATGGGGCTTTATAATTACCCAATTTTAATGTCTGCCGATATTTTGCTTTATAACACAAAATATGTTCCTGTTGGACTTGACCAAAAACAGCATTGCGAGATAGCGAGAGATATTGCTCAAATTTTTAATAACAGATATGGTAAAACATTTGCTCTGCCAGAACCAAAAATTGAAGAAGATGTTGCTGTTATAACAGGGCTTGATGGTAGAAAAATGAGCAAGAGTTATAATAATACGATAGAACTTTTCTGTGACGAAAAAGATTTAAGGAAGAGTGTCAACAAAATCATAACAGACAGCAAACTTCCTGGGGAGCCCAAAGATCCTGATTGTACACTTGCAAAAATTTATGGATTATTTGCAAGTAAAGAGGAAACAATTGCATATAAGGATAAATTAAAAGATGGACTTGGATGGGGAGATGCAAAAAAAGAGCTTTTTGAAGTTATGAATAGCTTTTTAACTCCAATGCGAGATAAATATAATTACTATATGCAAAATCCTTTGGAGGTTGAAAAAATTTTACAAGAAGGTGCAAAAAAGGCAAGGATAATTGCGAAAAAAATGCTAAATAAAATAAGAAAAAAAATAGGAGTAAATGAATTATTTAATAATTAAAACTAAAAAAACAGACATTTAAGTGTCTGTTTATTTTTTTTATTAAATAATTAAAAAATCCTAAATATATGGAAATTTTAATTATTTTTATATTAAAGATATGATAAAAAAGCTGAATTTAATTAAAAAATCGTGCAATATGCTTATTTTTTGGATTCTAGATACTGCATATACTCTTCATACGAACAAGGTTTGTCAATAATTGTGTTCTCGTCGACTATATCAATTATTCTGTTGGCAACTGTTTCTATAATTTCTTGGTCGTGTGTCGCAAAAAGCATTGGGCCTTTAAAGTTAATCATTCCTTTGTTAATTGCAGTGATGCTTTCAAGGTCTAAATGATTGATTGGTTCGTCGAGGATTAAGAAATTTGAGCCTTCAAGCATCATTTTTGCAAGCATACATCTAACTTTTTCCCCTCCTGAAAGGACATTAACCGGTTTAAGATTTTCCTCTCCGGTAAATAGCATTCTTCCCAGCCAACTCCTCAAATACGTTGCGTTTTGATCCTTTGAAAACTGTGCAAGCCAGTCAACAATAGAGAGGGTGCAGTTGTCAAAGAATTCGTGGTTGTTTTGTGGGAGGTATGAAACAGAAATTGTTTTTCCAAATGTGAAAGATCCACTATCAGCTTCCTCCTTGCCTGTGAGAATATTAAACAAAGTGGTTAATATTGCGCTATTTTTTGCAAAAAAGACAATTTTTTGCCCCTTTTCCACATTAAACGAAAGATTTTTAAACATTCCTTTCTTGGTGAGATTTTCAACCTTTAAAATTTCTTTTCCTATTTCTTGCTCAAATCTAAAATCAATGTAAGGATACTTCCTGGAAGATGGCTTAAGATCTTCTATTGTAAGCTTTTCAAGTTCTTTCTTTCTAGAAGTTGCTTGCTTTGATTTTGATGCATTTGCGGCAAATCTTGCAATAAAATCTTTTAGTTCTTTTGCCCTTTGTTCGGCTTTCTTGTTTTGCTCTTTTGCTTGTCTAGCAAGAAGCTGTGAAGTTTCATACCAGAAGTCATAATTTCCAAGATACATATTAATTTGACCAAAATCTACATCGCAAATGTGTGTGCAAACCTTGTTAAGAAAGTGACGATTGTGAGAAACAATTATGACAATGTTCTCAAAATTAAGCAAAAATTCTTCCAGCCATCTCGTTGTCTTAAAGTCAAGATTGTTTGTTGGTTCATCAAGCACAAGTATGTCAGGATTTCCAAAAAGAGATTGTGCTAAAAGAACCTTAACTTTTAGTTTTGGGTCTAAATCTCTCATAAGAGTATACAGAAATTCCTCACCTATTCCAAGATTTTGCAAAAGAGTTTTGGCTTCACTTTCGGCTTCCCAGCCTCCAAGTTCGGCAAAAAGAGTTTCAAGTTCGCCAGCTCTTAATCCATCTTCTTCGGAAAAATCTTCTTTCATATAAAGGGCATCTTTTTCTTTTTGAATCTCCATAAGCCTTTTGTGTCCAAGCAGGACAGTGTCCAAAACAGTCTCTTCGTCATAAGCGTTTTGATTTTGTTGTAAAACCGACATTCTTTCGCCCGGCGAAATAAAAACATCTCCGGTATTTGGTTCAATTTCACCAGTTAAAATTTTCAAAAAAGTTGATTTTCCTGCTCCATTTGCACCTATTATTCCATAGCAGTTTCCTTTTGTGAATTTAAGATTAACATCTCTATAAAGAGTTCTTCCCCCAAAAGCAAGGGATATATTATTTGCTTGTATCATAAATCTTCCTTTTAATATCTAACATTATAGAAAAAAAACCAAAAAAAGTCAATAAAAATACCCTAAAATAGGGCTATATTAAAGTAAAAAATTAGAAAAAAAGTAAAAAAATAAAATAAACTTAATCAAAGAAAAATAAAAAAAATAAATAGTTATATAATAAATATTATCGACTTAATATATTTTTTCTTTCTTGGAGAAAATGTTTGGAGATTTTTGTCAAAAAAAGTATAATTAATGTGAGAAAAAAATAAAGGCGGTGAGAATTATGAAGTTTAAAGCGCTAAAAATATGGCAAGCCATATTAATTGTAGTAGGAGTGATAGTTTTGGCTGTTGGTGGAGCCTTGCTTTATGTTCACTTTACACAAGGGCTTGGTCCCAAGAAGGTTTTTCCAAATGACATTTCATTTGTTGTAAATGAAGAGGATCAAAACTATAACGCTGAAAAACAGCAATTTGAGGTTATTGATGATTTCTCACTTGTAATTGGAACGGTAACAGAAGGTGTTACAGAAAAAGAATTAACCCTTTCCTTTACAAATAATTTTACAGAAATTGCAAATGCAGATGGATACATAACCGACGGAGTGATAACAATTCCACAAAAGGTGCAAATTGGAAAAGAATTTACTGTCTTCGTTAATAAAGCTACCTTAACTGATCAAGGTTATGAATTCTTAGGAGAAGGAGAAAGTTGTAATTTTGGAGGTATATCGAATCTCTTTGCAAAAACATCAAACAACCTGATTCTTCCAACGAGTACTAAAATTGCTGTTGACGCCCAAGTTGTTAAAACTCAAATACAATTATTTGACCCTATTTCAGGTCAGGAGGTTTTAAGAGAAAATGGAAGTTTTAAACTCACTGAAGACACTGAGCTTAATTTTGGCTTAAAATTTTTGCCACAAAACAGCAAGTATGTTTTTAGCGATCAAATATCCGGTGCTGGCGCCAGAGAAAAAACAGTTTTTGTTGAAGTTGTAGAAGGTTCTGAAAATCTGCAAATGACAAATGACGAAAACGGAATAAGATTTGAAGTTAAAGGAGAAATTGGCTCTACAGCAAAAATCAAAGCATACACCTTTAAAAATTCTTCCGAACAATTAAAGTTTTATAAGGATCACGCAAACGAAACAGGTGAACAACTAATTGATTCCGCAATTGAATATTTTTCAAGGCAAACCGGTTTGGCTGTTACGGAAGAGGTTGATGTTTTGATTGTTGAAGCAGATATTTCTTCATTTGGTATAACAAGAACAAACGATCTTCAAATTACAACAAACAAAAAATTTATTTTAGGAGCTTTTAATTCTGCCGAGAATAGTCAAGCGAATGCAAGTCTTGGTGTATATATAAAAAATCAAACAGGACAAAACCTTAATTCAATGGTTAAAAATGTTGGATTAAGAGTTTTAAAAGAAGAAGGTGAAGGAATATATATTGAAACAGATGAAGTCAAAGTTTTAGGAGGAAAAGTAATTTCTATTTCTGAAAATGGCGAAACCAAAAATTATGTCTTAATAAAATCAGATATACAGGACTTAAAAAATGCATATTGGGAGTTGTCTTCTTCAATGGATCAAACTTCCTACAAATTTGAAATTGCTCTTTTGCTTCATAACAGTGAAGGAGAAGCTGTTGCAGGAGAGAAATTCTATGCCTTTACAGAAAAAGCAGAAATTAAAGCAAATCTTGCAGAGAATAATGAAGTACTAGCGACATGGCAAGAGGGAGAAGGCATTGAGACAATTGTTGATATTCCAACAAAACTAAGCGAATTGGTCACAATACCTGAAAATAATAATTACAAAAAAATAGCTTTCTTCGGTTATTTTGAAGGCTTAAATCAAGAAGAAATAAATCAGTACTATAACGTTAAATCATTCAATGAATATGTGGTGGGTGAAGCAAGCAAAAAACTCGCTGAAATAAACGGCGACGAACTTTTAATGAAAAAAAGTATCGAAAGTTTTGAACTGTACTTCGCTATTATTAAAACCGATGCATATGGAAATATTCTTAAAAACCCAGATGGGACATATCAAGTAAGTCAAATGTCAAATCCGATCAATGTTAGGGCAATTGAAATAGTAAAAGAATTAAATGCTAAGCTAAGTATAGCGGAAGAATATCTTTACACGGATACTGCTGATAGATCATATTACATTATGCCGGCTGGAAGTGGACAATTTAATATCGAAATAATTTTCGAAAATGAAGAAGATGCAAAAATATTTAAGGATCAAATGGCAAGACTTGTTATTAAGGCAATAGACTTTAACACAAATGAGGAAATTAGTGATGCTTTGGAGATCACAAAGGCAACGGGATATGAGAAAATTGGGGGACAATATGTTTTTAAATATGGTGTAAAAATAAAAGAACAAATCGTCTCAGAACAAGATGTCAAAATGACTTTTAAAGTTTTGTTTAACAACGGAATCGAGGATTTGGACAAAGAATTAACTATTCCAACATCAGATGGAGGCAATAATTTTGGTTATTTGACAGCTTATAAAAGCGTTCCAGATATAATCAATTTGGCGCCTGAAATGAGTGAAAACTACACTATTACTCAAGAGATAATTCCAGATGGAACATATGCCATTACCTTTACAGATGGAGAGAGGGAGATTGATGTAACAACCTTTAATGGATACCTAGATCAAATAACAGTTAAGGACAAATTTGACAGAGACTTGACAGAAAGTAACCCAATTTCCATTACAAGCAGTAATCTTAATGTTATTACCGTTGTTGACGGGCAAATTAATGTTATTGCTGGTGCAAATGGGGGTTGCAATCTTACTATTGCATCTGGTGGAAAAACAAGAACAATAGCTTTCACATCAAGCTCCGACACGGTTACAAAAATTGAATGGACAAGCGATATATATAACGATGATAACAGCTCATACACAACACAAACAGAAAACCTTGACAGGGTTAATGTAACAAAATTGGGATACTCGGGTAATGAAATCACTCTTTCAAATCTTCTTAAAATCTATATGGGAGAAGGTGAAGGTGTTAAAATAAATTCAAATAAATATTTCTTCACAATCAATATCAACGGGCTGGAAAATAAAGACAAACTTTTCGGGACAAGCGAAGCAGACAAAGGAATGCTGTCTGTTGCGACAGAAGAAGGAAGAGAAGTTTATAGCAATGAAATAACATCAAGCACAAAAATCACAAAAATAACAGTAAATTACGATTTTGGTTCGGATTTTACGCTTCCTCTTTCCGTAAACGGAAATGATGTGGGTATAGCGATAAGCCTAAATCTAAAACTTGAAAGCAATATCCAAAGTGCCAATTTAAACCTTTCTGGTATTAATTATGGTGATGAAACAAAGCCACAAGATAACGGCGATTATATCGGAACTTTTGCAAAATTTGGAATTAATCTTAACGATGCCGTTGCTGTGACGAAAAAACATGTTAAGACCGAAGGCGAAGTTACAACACCAACCCCTCAACCGCTTCAATGGGAGACGGCAATAAAGAAAGGGGTATTTGCAATAGGTGAAGGAATTGATGGAACAAGTTTAGAAAGCCAGAATCTAATGTTTGGAGAGGTGTATTCAGCCAAAGCCGTTGAATATGTGCTCTACGAAGTAGCAGAAAATCCTTATGCCTATAATGTCAGACTAAAACTTTATGTTTATCCAAACTTTGTCATAACTCCAAACGAAGTCATAACTCCAAACGAAGAGAATTATGACAGTCTTGAATACCTAGACATTGCAAACGGAAACACAAAATCTTTAACTTTTAGTGTTAAAAGATATGTTGGAACAGAAGATGTTCCGAATTTATCTTACTCAGTTTTGGGAAGTGATGTTGTTACAATAATAGACACAACGAGCGGATTTAATTTTAAAAAGGTTGAAGGGGGGTATTTAAATCTTGCCTTCGGTGAAACCAGCAAAAACTTCAAAGTGGAAATTAAAAATGGCACAAATCTGATAAAAGATTACAACAACAACGATGCAGTTGTGGATATGACGCTAAATCTTGATATATACAAGCAAATTGCAACAGACAATTCTTGGGAGTATGTGACTTATGACAATCAAAAGAGAGCTTTAATTTCTTATAATGGTGCAAGTATTTCAATATTGTCTTCACTTGAAGGATATACCCTTGGGTTATATGCAGGTGGAACTTATATTAACAAAGAAGCAAATAATACTTTTAGCATTACAAGGCTGGGAACAAATGGAATAGTTGCAAACGACGAAGCTTTCTTAGATTTATACATTGAATACAGTGGAACAAAAGTTGCTTACTTAAAAATGCCAATTGTAATAAGCGCTGTTGGGGAAGAGTTTGCTTATTATACAAACTACAATAAAGATTTAGAAAACTTCGACCTTGCAGTCTTGCTTGGAAGCCTGCATACTCTTGAAAACAAAAATATCTTCGCCACATATACAGCAGGTAAGGAATACTCTATTTTAGAATCTGTTGCAACAGGCACAACAGAGTCTGATCCTCTAGACACAACAACAGAGACAAGAACAGAAAAAATCTACTATGAAGAGGGTGTTTCTGCAACACTCAGCATTGTGGAAAATGTGGAATATAACGGAGCCTCGCTTGCAACAATAACAGATGAGAACAAATTAAAACTAAACCACCTTGTTGGAGAGGATCAATTTATTGTCATAGAAGTTAAGCTAAGCAAAAACAGCTATTCATTCACATATTATTACAGAGTAAAGGTTGCTTCAAGTGCAAAGATAGCCGTACAATATCCTTATGAAGGAGAAGTTGAATACTTAAATATTGATTCGATTTCTCCTCAAACAATAGATGTTTCAAATAGATTTAGCATTAAGAATCTTGAAGATGAGGACCTGCTAGGTATAACCTCCAACAATGCTATAAGCCAAGTTAAAGTTGACGGAATTGTAAAAACCATAACTACAATAGAAGGAAAATTCTCAGTTGACGGAGTGCTTGAAATATCGTTTGAGGGCGACATAATGACATTGTCACTCTACGACCTAAACAAAAAGATTGAAGTTGTAATAACAAAGACCTATGACAATGTGATCAATGGAAGCAAAGATTACAATTTCGTAATCAATGCAACCAATTTTGATTACTACATTGATTTCAGCGATGTTGAAGGCGTAGCTGTGGACGGCAAGAATGCAACACTAAGTCAAGATCCTTACTCAGAAAAAATATATAACTTAACAACAATGCAAAAGGATTCTTCAAATTATGCGTCAGAGGTAAACACAGCCTATGTAGAAACCTTTGTTTCCTTCGATTACGAACAAGATGGATATATCGACTCAGCTACTGGAAATATCCTTACAATAAGCAAAGAGGGAACAAAAATAATAGAAATAACTTATAATTACCAAACTGGCAATTTAACAGTTGAAGTTTTAGAAGACCTCACCGACAATCATATAATAAACATAATTTTCAACGCGGAAATAAAAGGCAGAGACGGGATTGTTATAGAAACCCGAAACAACATAAGCACTTTCACCCTTACAATAAGAAAAAGCGTAAAGATCACGGAAGCTAATAAGACTTTGACAGGTGGAATGAGTGGAGAGAACACAACAAACTCGTTGATTTCAAAGGTTGAAAAGTTTGATCAAGAGATCAATAACTGGATAGAACAAGAAACAATAAATTATGACCTCGAAGTTACTTGTGAAGATGATTTTGTGCAGATAAACACAGTGAGCAACACTTTCTCCACAGCAATGTTAAAAGCAGACCAAGAGGCAACATTTAATGTTACAATCACAATTGGTGAAGAAGATTATTCATTTAAAATTACAAAGACCATTACAAAAAGCGTGACATATAACGGCGGAGGAGATTTTGTTGACAACATCTCAAACGCTCCAACATTCAGTTATGCGGATATAAATTCGGAAAATTATTACGCAGGCGAAGAAATCACCTTGCCATTTGATAAGTATGCTCAATTAATCGATGGCGCAGATATAAACGGAACATTCAGTGTAGAAATTCTAAGTCCAGTTGATTCGGTTGATATAAATACAAGAACTATTGTTGGAAATACAGGAAAAATAACTCTCGCAACCGGAAATGTTAGTGCTGTGACAAGCATAATTATTCCTATTACTGTTACTTATACCTATCCAAATAGTAACGAGGGCTATACTTACGAATTCTGTTTCAAACTTTCTCTCACAATCAATCCAAACGTAACAGCAAAACCTAATTACCCAAATCCAAGTGGAAATGAAGAACTTACCTACGAAACAGTCGGAACGGGAACAGATGCAACATATGAAATCGCAAATATAAAAACTTTCCTTTTGAAAGATCAAAATGATCTAGCTAATAAAAATAGGGTTGTTTACTCTGACAAAGATGGTCGGGAAATACCGTATAGTGAAGCAACATACACAGATGAAAAATTAACAATAACTCTTTCCGAATTCTCAAATGTTGTGGTAAATAATACAGAAATGAATGCAGGTGATCCTCTTACGGGAAGAATATCCATTGACCTTGGAAGCAAGGCTTCGGGAGAGGTTACATTTGCAGTCACATATAACGAGGTTGTTTGCTATTACACCCTTTATGTTGTGAAGGGAGATGCGTATAACATCATTCACAACTATCCAGTAAACACAGCAAACGATATCGAAACAATCTACCCAGACGCAAGTGAAGATTCAATAATTTTTGCAAACGACAGATTGGTGGCATTAAATATCCCAGCAAACCTTTCAAACTCATATAACGGCATTAAGTTTACAGTAGAATTTTATAATGGAACTGATAATTATTCAATCGAGTTTGTTATGAACACCGAAAAATATAAAGGAAAAACTATTTTCATTGACGCAGGAATGAGTTTAACTGGCTTTACATATCGCCGAATTTTGGCTGGAAAGACCGACCTTTCGAATAGCATAAGTGTTTCCACAACCGAAAGAATAACCGTTTCCTACAAAACAAAAACCGGAGATATTTTAATCGCTAAAACCAAGATCTCTGGAAAAGTGACAGAAACAACGGGAGGTGCTGGAGAAAATCCAACAGGAGCATTTGATGCTCTCACTAGGGCATATGATATTTCCGACCTCACAAAAACCGAAACAACCTACACGGCAACCTATACAATTAAGGTAGGAGAGAATGAAATAAAAACTGGTGGCACATATAAATTCAAACTTGCTCTTGACATTGATGTTAGGTTTAAGCTTAACAACGATGGAACAGGTGATGTTTTGAAAATTCCAGCAAATGACCATGACGACAAGTATAACCTTGTAGATATTGCAGGGATATACAAGCCTTCAACCGGTGCATCTCTTTCAGCAGAAGATATAAAAGCAGATGTTTCAACAACCTTAACGCTCTATCAAGGCAATGCTTCGGGAACAGAGCAAGATAATTTTTATTGGAATAGCTTTATAGAAATGCATGACGATGAGCCATATTATTCGGTATTTAGTGATACTCTTAACAAAATGAATGCAGGTGTTAAATTCTTGACATATCAAGAAATAAAGGCAGGAGATGATGCCAAGGCTTGGAACTACAAACTCACAGGCGAAGGTGCTGGGAACTATGGAAATTGGATAATGCTTATCTACACCTACACATCTGGCAGTCTTTCAAAAACATTCTATATTATGGTCCATGTTACTCCGGACTACGAGTTCTCGGTTGACGGAAAATCTATCACAAGCCAAGATGAAGACGGCAAGTCTGTTTCCTCAAACCAGAATTCTCCAAAAGAGGTCAATGTAAATGGAGGAAAATATGAAATAGAAATCACTTCAAGCACCTTGACAGTTGTTGAAACAAACATTGCAAGCTCCGACACTTCAACAAATTGGACCTACGAAATGACGGCAAATGATGCTATCAATGGAGTTACCTACAACACAGATTTAGACTCGCTTACAGGGTTCACAACAACATCTCCAAATTACCAGTGGAAGAAAACAGATGACAAGCCAAATTTCACTTTAACAAAAAATGGGGCAAACATCTTTGGAACAAAGCACTACAAGGTCAAAGTTTCAAACGAGTATGGATATGAGGCTTATTTCTACTTTGACTTCAAGCCAGAAAACGAACAGGATCCAAGTATTTTAACAAATGCAACGACTTTAAATTCAGCAATAGAGGGCGACACCTTTGACATTGGTGTTCAATACGAAAAACTTTCAATCGAAGAGCTTCCATTAAGGTTATATAGTAAGGATAATACCTATTCCTACGATATTGGAAATCATAATGGCAAATGGGCAGTCTTTGAAAAAGGAACAAATACTTTTGTTTCGTATTTGTCAAAAACGGCATTTGTTGATGATAAAGCTGAAGCTATTAATTATGAGGGAAACAGTTTCAAAGACCAAGATGAAATCTCAGGCGATAATACAACCTACACGGTAAGAAAATATTACACGATTGCAAGCATAGCAGAATCGCCACAGGCAGGAATAGTCCTTTCGGGCATAAACGCTTGGGGATTTGATAAAGAGGAAACGCACGAAAGTCTCGCTGAAGATAAAATCACTAACACCGACGAAAAATATACCGATGCTAGCAAAATGATTTTGCAGTATGTCACAATCAATTCAATTGAGTTCTACTATAAAGGAATCGAAGTTGGAAGAGTGAATATAGAAGGCACAACTGAGGAAAGCCTTGCAACAAATGAAGATTTAATATCAACTGGAACGGTTATAACTGGTATGGATAGGTTTGGGCATAGGAGTGTTAATAACACAAATTTCACAATTCCAAAACTTAAATCTTGGGTTTACAGCGATGTTGCATCACTCACGGGCAACGGCTCAAACGACCGTGACACTGTTTCGGTTACAATGAACATAAATCTCAAATATCAAAAAGACACAGACACAGAGACATTCACTGTTTCTCACAACATTAATATTTCAAGAGCCGAGCAAATAAGCAGGGAGGATAGAAAAGTTGTCGCAGACGGAGAATCGTTTGATTTAAGTGGTTACTTTGATGTTAAAAATAAAAATAATACATCAATTAATAGCTATTCCGTTATCGACGACACTCTTGTTGTGACTTTGCCGGCTGTTAGTGGAGGCCAAAATCAAAGCTTGACCATTAGGGCAGAGGTAACTTCCAGTGGAAGAGAAGTCGCAAAATTTAGTGACTACACGATTTCAAACACCAACAGCATAAGACCGGTTACTCACTACATCAGCATTTCAAAGCTACTTGAAACAACAGATGGCAAGGGATATATTCTAGAAGAAAATGACAAAATCACTTTCACCTTCTCAAATTATGAAAACAATGGAAATATAGTGGGAGAAGAAACTTATCAAAAATTCTACGCAAAATATCAAGGGCAGTCAATAAATGCAACAACTAGAGAAATTACAATAAATGCTACTCCTCGTAAAACAGCAAAAGACAAAATCAACATCGAATCAAGTGCACTGTTGTCAAGCAAGGGCTACACGACTGTAATTAAGTCCTATGTGTTTAGCATAAATGGAAACAACTACCGAGTAGAGAAGGAATACATTGTAACGCCGGCTCTATACAAACCGGGAGATATGATTGATCCAACACAAAACAAAATCATAAATGTTCCTTACACCACAAATGCTACGGATGATACTGGTTATGTTGTCGATTTTAGAACTTGGGCAAATGAACTTACCTACCTTAAAGGCTATGGAGCTGGAAAACCTCCAACAGCAACTGGTGGATCTGGCAATTTAACAGATGTTAAGAACAAAATTTATGTCAAAATCGGAAAGGAAACCACAGCTGGAACAGCAAGCATAAATGAAAGTACACTGTCAATTAAAACAAGCAAAGATTATCCTCTCAATGGAAATCAGACAATTCAAATTTACATCTATGTTAAGCCTTCTGGCGTTGACGGAAGTTACAACAAAGACTCTTCGGATGAGAGCAGTTATTACCTCCTTGGAAGTTTTAGAATGATAGTGGTGTCGCCATAAACAGACTAAGGATAAATTAATTAATAGATTTTATAACAATAATATAAGGAAATAAATGAAAACAATAGGAATATTTTCAATCGTTATTGGCGCGTTAGAAATACTTAACATATTTCTATTGTTTTTCATGATATTCCTTGAAAAAAAGAAGCCTCAATCGATTATTGCGTGGATGACGATACTCACTTTCTTTCCGGCGATAGGCTTTATATTCTATATTTTGCTTGGAAGTGGACTAAGTCTTAGAACCAGAAGAATGATGAAGAAAAAAAGGCTTTCCGAGAAAGATCTTTTGCAGACTTTTGATTGGAAAGAAGGATTGGCAGACTTAAAATCTTCAAAAGAGGTTAAGTATGACCGTAACCTTGCAACATATTGTTTGGAAAAGGGGGCTTATCCTTGTCTTTACAATGATGTTAAAATCTTCAACTTTGGAATGGAGAAAATTGCTTCTTTAAAAGCAGACCTACTTAAAGCAAAAAAAAGCATTAATATGGAGTATTATATCTTTGCCAAAGACAAGATTGGGAAAGAAATTATGAACATTCTTATCGACAAGGCAAAACAGGGGGTTAAGGTAAAATTTCTTTATGATTCAGTTGGCTCAAAAAAAACACCAAGGAGATTTTTTAGAAAGCTAAAAAAAGCGGGAGGAGAAGTTGGAGAATTTTTCCCTCCGTTTATGCATATTAGGCTTATTAATCTTAAACTAAATTACAGAAATCACAGGAAAATTGTTGTGATAGATGGAAAGATTGCATACACGGGAGGAATGAATATTCGAGATGACCATATGGGTATGCACAAGAAGCTTAGGCCTTGGCGTGATACGCATATTAGGATTGAGGGAAGTGGAGCTTTTCCTTTGCAAAATATTTTCTTTAATGATTGGAGATATGCCGTAAAAGACCAAACAAAGACAAGCGAATATATTTCTCAAGGATATTTTAAATCTCCAAAGAAAAAGGGTGATGTGGCAATACAGGTTTTATCATCTGGACCCGACAGCTTTTCGCCTCAGATAAAAGAAGCATTTATTCATATGATAACAAATGCAAAGAAAAGGGTGTATATTCAAACTCCGTATTTTGTTCCAGACGATTCGTTTTACAGCGCAATAAGGATTGCAAAGTCAAGCGGAGTTGATGTGAGAATAATGATTCCTAAAAAACCAGACAAAAAATTTGTCTATTTACCAACTCTGTCCTATGCCAAGGAGATGGCCGATTTAGGAGTAAAAATTTATCTTTACCATGGTTTTCTTCACAGCAAAACAATGATTGTTGATAATAATAAATTATCGATCGGTACTTGTAATATGGATAATCGTTCTTTTAATCTTAATTTTGAAGATACGGCGATTATATATTCAAAAGAAAAGAACGAAGAATACACAAATCAATTTTTTGAAGATATTATAAGTTCCACTTATGCAGATTCAAATTACTTTAAAAGATATCCTCTTTTAAACAAAATGGGACAAGCTTTTTTTAGATTGCTTTCACCATTATTATAAATAATAAAACGGCTTTATTAAAAAGCCGTTTTTTTACGATTTAAATAAATGTCAACAGTTCAGCCTTTAAGCAAGCAAGTAGTCCATTATCTTAGGTAATACTTTATCTATTTCCTTTTTATATTTTCTAAGTCTTTCTGGGGTGTATTTAACTGTTGTAGGTTTTTCTTCTACAAGCGATTTTGCAGTTATATTCATTGCATCAACAAGACCTTCGCACAAAAGGTTGCCAAGAATATACATATAGTTCTTTTCATTAATTCCATTTCTTGCCAATATTTTTGGAAGGTTTTCGGTAGAAACAAGTTCAGTCAGACCGTAGTTAAGAAAGAATTGAAGTTTTTCGATTGCAAATTCATTTCCATTAGCTCCTGCCAAAATTGCCCATTTCATATATTGGTCATAGTTTTCTGGTATAACTCCTTCCACGCCTGATTTGTAATAATAGGACATAATGTCCTGTGCAATAGGGTTGCCCGACATTGCAAGAGCTCCAACTTCTGCAAACATATCCTCAAAAGTTTTTTCAAATTTTTCAGGCGAGTCTTTCATCTCATTTAAAATTTTTCTAAGTTCAACAAAGCCAGTGTATGCATCATTTTTATAAACAAAATCTTTATATTCCATTTCTATAATCCTCTTTTTTATTTTAACACAAAACAGGTCAAATAAAAAGTAATTTGACAGAGGTTTTAGTTTTTATTTACCAGAAATTAAAAAATCTACAAGAAGGACAGGTTTGTTAGGTTGTTAAAAATTCCTTCAATGGAATATAACTCTGTTGAGAGCAGTAGCCTTTTTGAGGCTATTGATGAAAGTTTTTCATAATATTCACTTTTTTGAGCAAGTTCATTAAGCTTTAGAATCAGTCTAGTTTCCAGAGAAACAGCGTTTAAAAAGCACTTAGTTTTATTGGTTCTAATTTGAAAAGCACGATTTTTTGAATAGGAAAATATGTCTCTTAACTCTTCAATTTGTTCTTCATTTAACTCCAAAAACTTATCGCTTCCCATAAATCCTTTTAAGTATCTATATGAAGATCGGAGTTTAAATAAAATATCAAAAATCTCATCAATTAAAAAGCAAAAATCTTCGCTTGAAAGCCTAATAAAAACAAAACCTTTTTCCTTTAAAGCGTTTGAGTACGCCTTTGCCATTTTCTCATAGTTTTCTGGGGTAGGGATTGACTCATCGTTATATTCCATAAATTTACCTCAGTCTTTTCTATGCAACAGAAAAAAATTATGTCACCAATTTTCTTATAAAAAAAACTGCTAAAATTTTTAGCAGTTTAAAACATTCCCCAGTGGTTATTTCTTCCATAGACTATTGAGTTTCTTTTATTTATATCAAAGAATATCTTTTGTTCGTTAAGTCGTTTTGAAGTAGCTGTGTTTTCTGGTGCATTTTTCTTTTCAAAAACGGCAGTCTTGTGAAATTGGTCAAGCTTAACTTTAAGAGGAGGGGAACGGAAAAGCTTTACTATGGCTGTTCCAAAAGGAAGTTGCCCAAGCTCAAATGGGTCGATAAGAGGTCGCGTGCTTCTTTGCATAGAAACCGATGTCGAACTGCTTCCACCTTGATCACTTTTTTCAGCCTTACTTTTCGAGGTTGATTCCTCTTTTCTGATGAGTTGAACTTCTCCGCAGGACTTAGAGAATGCTTCTTTTGTTGATTGGTCGTCTGTACCCAAGAATATTTGTGCATTAAAGTTGCTCTTTATTGTTTCAGAAACATCTCTGCCATACTTTGTTTCAAGCTGTGTGTAGGACTGTATTACAATTTCAAAGAAGATATTTCTAGAACGAGAAACTGTTACCATTGTAG
>CALVMJ010000013.1 GCA_944345365.1 uncultured Clostridia bacterium
AAATTGTGCTCGGCCACTTTCCTGTTGCCCCTCCCGGTGCAACGCTCATAACGAGCCCCCGGCAATCCACCAAAAAAGCCCAAAGGGCTTTTTTTATTGCCCAAGGGCTTTGCAAAAATTAACAAATCTTTGCCTTGCTATTGCAAGACGAACCCCGTACACAGTCCGGGTCGGAGTCGACTGCGAAAAAATTGTGCTCGGCCACTTTCCTGTTGCCCCTCCCGGTGCAACGCTCATAACGAGCCCCCGGCAATCCACCAAAAAAGCCCAAAGGGCTTTTTTTATCGAAAGCAAAAAATCTGCATAAAATTCATCTTTACCCACTTTTTTTGCTTATATTTAAGTTTATTAAATTTTTAAATCGTTCATAGGTTTCATTTATAATTTCCACAACCCTTTTTATTGCTAATTTCTTATTAAATTTTATCATTTCTCCTTGGTTTTATTATATATTCTTATATCATATAAAGCAACTATTAAAAAACTTAAAATAAATAATTCATATAATTTAAAGACTAAGATCAGATAGGCTTTTTAAATTTGTTTGATTTTTTTGATAAAAATAAATATACTATTAATAGTTAGGAACTTATTTGCTTTCTTAAAAATAAAAAGGAGAAAAATAATTATGAAAAAAAGGCTTTTAATTTTAACAGTTGCTGCTAGTTTAATTATGCCTTCAATGTTTATGTTAACTGCTTGTGGTGGTAAAAAAATTGTATCTATTACTGTTGACAATTTGATTATAGGAGAAAAAGATGAATACAGATACGGAGTAAATCTTAATGAGATTGTTTCAAGTAATATAACAGTTACAGCCGTTTATGACGATAATTCAACAAAAGTATTAAATCCTGGAGAATATACAATCAATTACTATAAAGATAGCAACAAAGTAGAAAATATTAAAGCGATCCCAGATGTTGGTCATTATACTCTTGAAGTAAGTTATGAAAGTGTTGGAGAAAGCCATTCCTTCCAAATTTCACCAGCGTTCGATTCGCCTTATACAATTTATTTATCTAAAAACACATGGACTTATGGTGATGAATTGCCAGAGGTTTCATTAAATTATGCATTAAAAGAAGGCGAAACAGTATCATGGAATTATGTAGAAAAATCAAAATTTGATAATTTGGACGAAATACAAAAATACAACTATGAAAGTTATTCTTCGCCTTGGCTTGATGTATATGCTGGGGAGTACTATGTTTTTGGAAAAATTAACTTCGCTGAACAATCGAATTATTTAGGAATAACTAAAATTGATGAATCCACCTTAATCACTGTAAACAAGAAAGAATTTATATTAACACAAGATGATGTAACAAATAATAACTACACTGCAAGTTATACTCTTAATGATGGGACTTCCGAAGTTAAATTAGAGGAAATAGAAATTGCTGGAGATACCATCTATCTGGATAATAACGGTTCATTTATTATGGGAACACTAGAATGGTCAAACCCTAAACAGATAGTAACAGCTCAAGACAATGGAAAGTCATTTCCAGTTAAGTTTGTTCCAACAAACCAATCATACAACGAAAATTATATATTTACAGGTGACATTTCGTTGCAATTAAAAATCGAAGCTATGAATATATTAGATGTTTCCGGCGAGTATCAATCCTTTGATTTTACCAGTGACGAAGCATTAGACCCTCAACCTGATCATATAAAATTTATGGAAGCGTGGATGGGAACTGGGATGAAAACTATTGCTCCAAATTATAATGCACAAATTCAAATAAACTACCAAGATTCAACTCAAGCAATAAAGGTTACAGGCACACTAAATAATCAATATAGTGATATAAGCAATTACAATAATTTTACAACAAATGTCATTTTAACAAACGAGAATGATAATTATGTTTTAAGTGGTACTATTAACACAGGTGAAGAGCAAAATGAGTTAACAATAACAAAAAATGATGTTTCAGATGATGTTATAATAAATAATAAGCTGACTGATCTGATAATTAATGCGTTAAGAATAGACCTTCCTGTGAATTCAGTTTCAGGTGAAAACCCTTTATATTATGTTTTTGAAAATGAAAACAATTTAAAAATAAAAGTGGAAGATAGACATGAAGACTTTTTAGCGCAAGTACACTTTATTTTTGATAAAGAAGGTAATTTCGTAGGCCATAAAGTTTCTATATCAGGAACAGATCCAGAGACCGAAATGCCTATGTCATATTCAATTCAAATGAAGTTATTAAAATAGTAAAAGGAATTGACAATTAGCTTCATAAAAAAGACATTTCCTAAAAATGTCTTTTTTTAAAAATAAAAAATTATCTTGCTCTTGCCCATTTTCTTAAATGTATTATTTAATTTTATAAATATTTTGCTATTTTTCAATTATTCTTTCTTTAATTTTGGGATGTAAATCTAGTCAATATTTTATGATTTTAAAGGACAAGCACCTTGTTTTTTAATTTAATATTTCCAATGCTATAATTACATTTAATTTAATATCTCCAATGCTGTAATTACATTCAATTTAATATTTTGGTGACCCCGCCGGGACTCGAACCCAGAACAAAGCCTTAGGAGGGCTCCGTAATATCCTGTTTTACTACGAGGTCATATTATTTTTTTATTATAACACAAAACAGGTGATTTTCCAAGGATTTGCATAAATTTGTTTTATAATTTTTAAATTTGTGTTAATAAAAAAGATTTTTTAGTAAAATTATATTTCTTTACATCTTTTTTTTATTTACTTGTTTGCAAAAGAGAATCTTGAAAATAAAAAATTCATCATTAAAAGATTATTTTAAAATAATTATAATAAAATTGCGTCATTTTGCCGTCATTTGTTTGTTTTTTCGACAATTTTCAACTATAATACATGCGTGAAAAAGAAATCTAAAAATATTTTAATTTATTCACTTTTAGGGTTTTTCATCGCAGTCACAATTGCCTGTATTGTCTGCATCTATTTTTTCAAACCAAAAGAAGATATTCCAACAATAGTTTGTGCAGATTCAGTTAGTATTGAACTTGGAGAAAGTTATTCACTTGCCGTAATGTGTTCCGATAAGGATGCATCAATTCAACTAAAATCTGCCAACGAAGAAATCGCAGTGGTAGAGGGAAACAAGATATTTGGAGTTGGAGAAGGCATAACAAGCATAAGAGTTATTGCCTCGTCAAAAAACTACATAACTGGAAAAAATATTACTGTTAATGTTGTGAAAACAATTACATCAATAGACATTTCCCTTCCAGAAAACATTACTCTATATCTTTTGGACAAAAATAAATCCGACGCATATGCAGATGGGATTTTTGATTATATTAATTATGACTGTAATTATGAAATTTCATACAGTTTGTCAAACACTGATATCGTTTCAATTAAGGAAAATAAAATTAAAGCAAATAAAGAAGGAGATACTAAACTAACCTTTTATTCAATAAGCCAATCTCAAGTAACCTCAATTCATAATATATCTGTTAAATCAGTTCCTGTTCATATGAATTTAAGAAGTAAAGATGAAATTAAATTAAAAGTTGGTGATAGTTATAAAATTCCATACTCTCTTTCCCCTTCATATTACAGTGGAAGCTACGAAATAAGTGCCACATTTGACAATTCAGAAATATGTTATTTTGAAGATGGTAAGATATATGCTACTTGCGAAGGCATAACAACTGTTAACATTTACTGCAATGAAGAATTAAGTGGATCCATAAAAATAAATGTAGAGACCGACGCTGAATCTAGTAATCCAACTGACCCATCGACGCCTGATAACCCAGAAAATCCCGATGAATCAGATGACACACAAACACCACAAGAACCAATAGTTGAAGAATATTCGATTAAACTAGAAGGTAGGCAAAATTGCAACATTGAAGAAAATAACATTTTTGCACAATCAAATTCATTTTCCTTTACAATAAAAATTTTGAAAAATGGTCAACAATATAATAATTCCTTCGAAATAGAAGTTAAAGATCTTAAAGGAAGTTATTCTTTGATGCCCGGAGGAATTTATATGATAAAAATTAATGAAAATTCCTCTTTTAAAATCGTAATTGAATCATTAAAAATTGATGAAGAAATTTTTGTGATCCTTTCCTGAAAAAAATTTTAATTATTTTAGCTAAAAAAAGAGCTCTTTTAAGAAAAAGAACTCTTTTATCTCTTTACAAATTAAACAAAACTATTTTTTTATCTTATCTAAAAAAGAATTATATTTTGGATAATTTTTGTTATCTATTGTCCTTTGTAATTCTTGCAATAATTCCTTTGACTTTCTATCTAATGCCTTAGGTGGTTCTGCCTTAATTGTAACAAGCATATCTCCGTAATATTCTCTATTTAAATACTTAACACCTTTGTTTTTCAATCTCATTACAGTTCCACTTATCGTTAATTCTGGTATTGACAAAGTGTAAGGGCCATTTATAGTAGGAATTTCAATCTTTCCTCCAAGAACAGCAGTCGTGAAAGGAACATATAAATCAAGATAAATATCATTTTCTTTTCTCACTAATATTTTATGAGCAGAAACCTTAATCTTAACATTCAAATCTCCTGAAATGCCATCTCTAACAGGAGCATCTCCTTCCCCTCTCATTCGAAGAGTCTGCCCATTATCAATACCTGCGGGGATTTTAAGATTAATAGTTTTATTAACTCTTTTATATCCCTTTCCATTACATGAAGAACACTTTTCTTTTATAATCTTTCCTGTAGCATTGCATTTTTGACACCCAGCTTCCCTAATGGTTGTTCCAAACATTGTGTTTTGCTGATATCTCACTCTTCCTGTCCCATTACACTCTGGGCAGACATTGAAAGCTGTCCCGTTTTTAGCCCCTGTCCCATTGCAATCGGGACATTTTTCAATTTTAGGGAAGGTAACTTGTTTTTCACAGCCAAAAACTGCTTCCTCAAATGAAATTGTTATTGAGATGTTTATATCATTTCCCCTTTCAGCAACCCTTTCGCTCCTTGAACCTCCTCCGAAAGCTGAAAAAATGTCTGAAAATATGTCGGAAAAACCACCAGCTCCACCACTTGCACGGCTAAAGAAATCAGAAAAACCGCCACTTCCTGCCCCACCAAAGCTAGGGCCATCAGCAGAACCAAATTGATCATAATTTGCTCTTTTTTTATCATCTCCTAATACTTCATAAGCCTCGTTTACTTCCTTAAATTTACTTGCAGCCTCCTCAGTTTTATTTAAATCAGGATGATATTTTTTTGCAAGACGACGATAAGCAGATTTAATTTCATCTGCACTTGCATTTTTTTCTACCCCTAAAATCTTATAGTAATCCTTATTTGCCACAGTTAATCACTCTCCTTAAATTATTAATGCCGTGTTTTTAAATATATAATGATAAATTAAATTTGGAAATTACAACTAAAATACTTTAATATTCTGATGATAAACAAATTATTTGCTGGCAAAAATGCCAGCAAAATTTGTTATTAAGTTATTTAGTCAACAACAACTTCTGGATCAGGTCCTTGATTATTTCCATTTCCATCATTTCCACTTTGAGGATTTGGATTTGCGCTTTGATACATTTTTGAAGTCACTTCATTTGAAACGGCAACAAGTTCATCAAATGCCTTTTGGACTGTATCTTTATCATTGCTTTCAAACTCTTTCTTGGCTTTTTCTATTGCATCTTCGAGTTTCTTTTTATCTTCTGCCGAAAGTTTATCTCCGTTTTCCTTTAAAAACTTTTCAAGAGAATACACCATATTATCTGCATTGTTTTTAAGCTCAACAAATTCTTTTCTCTTTTTGTCTTCCTCAGCATGTGCCTCAGCCTCTTTAATAGCTTTTTCAATTTCATCTTCTTTTAGGTTAGATGAAGCAGTAATAGTGATATTTTGCTCTTTATTTGTTCCAAGATCCTTTGCCGAAACCTTAACAATACCGTTTGCATCTATATCAAAAGTTACTTCAATTTGAGGCACACCTCTTGGTGCAGGTGGAATGTCTGAAAGTTGGAATCTTCCAAGAGTTTTGTTTTGAGCAGCAAACTCTCTCTCTCCTTGAAGAACATGAATGTCAACCCCTGGCTGATTGTCAACGGCAGTAGAGAAAACTTGAGATTTCTTCGTAGGGATCGTTGTGTTTCTTTCAATTAATTTTGTAAAAACTCCTCCCAAAGTTTCAATTCCAAGAGAAAGAGGTGTTACATCAAGAAGAAGAACATCTTTAACTTCTCCCCCTAAAACTCCTGCTTGAATAGCTGCACCAACAGCAACACATTCGTCTGGGTTAACTCCCTTGTAAGGGTCTTTGCCTGTATAGTTTTTAACTGCTTCAACAACAGCAGGTATTCTTGTTGAACCACCAACTAATATAACCTTATCAATTCCATTTTTATCAAGCTTAGCATCTTTTAATGCCTTTGTAACACAGTCAATAGTTTCTTTAACCAAATCTTCTGTGATTGAATCAAACTTAGCTCTTGAAAGTTCATATTCCATATGCTTTGGTCCGTTTGCATCAGCAGAGATAAATGGAAGGCTTATTGTAGTTTTTGGAGTTGCTGAAAGGTCGATTTTTGCTTTTTCAGCAGCCTCTTTAAGTCTTTGCATTGCAAGTTTGTCTTTTGACAAGTCTGTTCCATTTTCTTTTTTAAACTCTTCAACTAAAAGGTCTATAATTCTGTTGTCAAAATCATCTCCACCAAGCCTTGTATTTCCGTTTGTAGATAAAACTTCAAAAACTCCATCTCCTATTTCCAAAATAGAAACATCAAATGTTCCTCCGCCAAGGTCATAAACCAAAATTTTTTGGTTCTTGTTTTCACCTTTATCAAGGCCATAAGCAAGAGCAGCAGCAGTAGGCTCATTAATAATTCTTAAAACCTCAAGTCCTGCAATTTTTCCTGCGTCTTTTGTTGCTTGTCTTTGAGAATCGTTAAAGTAGGCAGGAACAGTAATAACAGCTTGTGTTACTTTTCCGCCAAGATAGCTTTCTGCATCAGCTTTAAGCTTTGAGAGAATCATAGCAGAAACTTCTTGAGGAGAATATTCCTTTCCTCCAAGTTTAACTTTTTTATTAGTCCCCATTTCTCTTTTAATAGAGATAACTGTGTTGTCGCAATTAACAACAGCCTGCCTTTTTGCGACTTTTCCGACAAGTCTTTCTCCTTCTTTTGTGTAAGCCACAACAGATGGAGTTGTTCTGTCTCCCTCTGCGTTTGCTATAACGGTAGGTTTTCCCCCTTCCATAACAGCCACACACGAATTTGTTGTTCCAAGGTCAATTCCAATAATTTTTCCCATAATTTTATACCTCCTTTTTATTGACAATGACTTTTGCGTATCTTATAACTTTATCATTAAATTTATATCCTGCTTGGAATTCCTCCAAGATGATATCATTTTCAAGATCTTCATTACACATAACAGTAATTGCTTCATGAAGATTTGGATCATAAACAGAGCCAACCGTCTCTATTTTTTCCACTCCAAGGGTTTTTAATGCAGAAAGAATCTTCTGCTCAATCATCTCAATCCCTTGCAAAGATGATTCGTCTTTAATGCTTTTTTTAGCAAGTTTAAAAGTGTCCAGACATGGAAGAAAAACCTCTATTACCATAATTTTTCCGTCTTCCTTTGCCTTAATTAATTGCTCCGCCGAGCGCCTTCTAAAATTTTCAAAGTCAGCTTGAATTCTCTTTGCCATATCCAAATATTCAGCCGATTTATCCACTTTCTCTTCAACCACCTCGGCGTTTTCAAATGGCTCAACTTTTACTTGTTTGTCTTTTTTCTTTTCTTCTTTCAACTCTTATCTCCTTTTAACTTCTCCAAATTTTCAATAAGTACCTTTAAAGCAGAAGCAATTTTTTCATAATCCATTCTCTGAGGGCCAATAACTCCAATAGTTGCAAGTTGTGCTCCTCCAACTTTTATAGGAGCTTTGATCACCGAACAATCTTCGCAGTCATCATTTGCAACGGATATTTTAATACCATCTAAATCTTGTTCCTGTAAAACTTCAACAAGATTCTCTTCGTCATCCAACAGTTCAAGAACCTTTTCAGTTTCTTTTTTGTCCCTTGACTTTAATAGTTTAAGAGCTCCCTCTCTTCGAATATCAAGCATTTTTCGCTGATTAAATTTTTTGAGGCCTCCGATAAGAGAATTAATAATTTGCTGAAAGTTCGATATTTCTCCATTCATGCCTTCGTTAATCTCAGAAAGATTTTTTGTCATAAAGCCAATGCTTTCACCTTTAAAATACTTCGTTAAATAATTTGAAGCATCATCACAGGATTGTTGACTAGCCTTAACATTTAAGGTATCTGTAATATATCCAGAGTTTGTTCCAATTAAAACCATAACCTTTTCTTCAATTAATGGAATAAGCTTAAACTCTTGTAAAATTAAATTTTCAATTCCATTGACAATAATAACTGTCGGATAGTTAGTTGCCTTACTCACAATCTTGGCAATACCCGAAACAAGTTCACTTAAAGAATTTGTTCGATTTTCAATAAGCTTTCTCACTTCTTCAAGCTCACTATTTGTAGCTTTAATCCCTGTTAAAAGATTTTCAACATAAAACCTGTAACCTTGTGCTGTTGGCACTCTTCCACCAGAAGTGTGTAGTTGCCTCAAAAACCCCATTGCTTCCAAAGCGTTAAGCTCACTTCTAAGAGTAGCTGTCGAACAGTCAATGTTGCTTAAATCTTTGATCGCTCCACTAGTTATAGGAGAACAGTCTCTTATGTACTCCTCAATAGCCATCGACAAAATTTTTTTCTTTCTCTCGGATAGTTCCATATCGCCCTCAATTCGACTTTTCTTAGCACTCTCTTTTTCAGACTGCTAGCACTATTATATGCAAAACAAAAAAAATAGTCAACCAATTTTGCCAAAATTTTAATTTTTTTTTAGCAAATTAATTCTAGGCTCTTAATGTTTAAAAAGATGAAAAGGAAGAATTAAGAAAAAAATTAAAAAAAAAGGTTATTCGAAGATAACCCTTTAACTTCTTAAGCAACTTTTTTTGATATTTTTCACCACAGTCCTAATTATATAAAAATTCTTCACATAAAAAGGTTATTCCAAGTAACAACCTTTTTACCATTTTTGTTGGCAGCTTTATAAGATTAGCCCGCCATTAATTGTGTTAGCTTAGCGTAAACATCACTTTGCACAGCAACAGACGATTCTGCCCAGAACAATGCCCTTAAAAGAGGAAAGCCTTCATTAAGATCTGCGTGATAGAACCAAATATTCCCATCAAATGCCACCGTGTCGGAAGAACCTTTATCGTAATAATTCTTTTGCGTCGAAGCAACTCCCCCACTGCTATTTAACATATCAAGATTATAATAACTGTTTGTTATTGTCGCTGTTCCATTTCCAAACATAGGCTTAATGTAATCCCCACTTCCTGTTGGTGATTGAATGTCCCCAGTGCAGAATGTGTTGTTTACTGTAACAGTTCCCATTAGACTTCCGGCAATCCCTCCAACATATGCAGAAGATTTGTTTGTTGAAACCTTGCCAGAGTTAAAACTGCTTGTGATCGTCAGAGAACCATAATAATAATTCATCCTCCCCATCAAGCCTCCAATATAGGCAAGATAATAAGAAGAAGTGACATTAACTGAACCGGTGTTATAACTGTTTATGATTGTTAAAGTTGAACCACCACTCCCCACCAAGCCCCCAGCAAAGACAGGAGAAGTCGAATTAGCACTAACCAAACCGGCGTTATAACTGTTTGTAATTGTTAAAGTTGAAGAAGAATTTCCCACCAAGCCCCCTGAATAGATCGTATAAGAAGAAGAAATTGCAGTAACTGAACCTGTGTTATAACTATTTGTGATTGTATTGGACCTGTGAGTTTCTGCCACCAAGCCACCAGCACAGGCAGCATCAAAAGAAATCGCACTAACCGAACCGGTGTTATAACTGTTTGTGATCGTCAAGAAAGAGGAAGGATCATTAAGATAACACTCCCCAACCAAGCCTCCAGCAGAGGCAGAAGAAGAAGTAGAAGAGGAAGTCGCACTAACCGAACCGGTGTTATAACTGTTTTCTATTATTAAAGAAAAACCTTCATAGTAACCGACCAAGCCTCCAACTTGGGCAGAAGAAGAAGTCGTTACATTAATTTCCCTGCTTTGAATTCCAAGGTTTGATATTTTAGATGTTTGGTCGGTTTCACCTCTCATGCACCCAAACAAACCTGCATAAATTTTCTCTGACGATTGTAGATCAATTGTCATGCCACTTATTACATAGCCATTTCCTTCTAATGAGCCGTTAAAATAATAGTTGTTCCAGTCTGTTCCAATCGGTGTCCAATATTTGCCAGAAAGGTCGATGTCGGCTGTGAGTTCCACATAGATATATTGAGTCTTCTTCGTTTCTGTGTTATAGAATTTTCCTGAATTTACTTCGTTCGAAAGATATGCAAGTTCTTCGGCTGAGGAAATTTGATATGGAGATTCTGCTGTTCCAAGTCCCTTTGAAAATCCAGTTATAGCCAACACATTATCATCATATTTCCACATCCTAGCTTTCATTGTTTGGAAAATTGGATATTCAAAGTTAAAGCCTTGCTCAATCATCCAAACAGAAACAAAGTCCCAAGGGTTTTCGCTTGACCAAACTGCATCACCTGTTGCAGAATTATCATCTGTGTATGTTCCAAAACTAGATATGTTATAGTTTGCCTTATCTCTCATTTTTTCAGAAAGCTCAGAAACTTTTCCACTTGCACTGATTAAATATTCGTCTTCATATATGCCATCATTATTACTATCATTTCTATCAGCCTTTCCGACTAATCTTCCTGAAAACTCGTCCGAATCAAAATAAGAATTGGTGATTATCAAATTGCTAGAACCTGTTTTCCAGCCTAATATTCCACCTTTTGCATTCATATTGCTCATCCAACTTTCAGGCAAGTTAGTCCCTCCAGAATAACTGCCCGTAATTTGTCCAATGTTAAAGCTATTGTAAATTGCCAGGCTTAACCCCGAACCAACAGAAGCATTAATGCCTCCCAGGCTTAATGATGAAGTTGTCGATTCGCTCGCATTTGACTGTCCATATATATCGCCAATATTATAGCTGTTTTTTATTTCTCCAGCCCAACCAACAGCAATCCCTCCAATGTTTACGTTAAAGCCCATAGAATACCCAGAAGTCTCTGCATTTAACTTCCCCGAGTTGTAACAATTTGAGATGAGATCAATATTGAGTGATGGTAAACCACCTCCTCCAACAATACCACCTACATTCGCGCTATATGAATTATTCACATCACCAATATCTATATTCATCGTCAAATCGCCATTGTTGTAACAATTATTTACTTCGCCAGACATAGCTCCGACAATTCCTGCTACTGTTCCCTGAGCGCCTTCTACTGTTATGTTTGCTTTGTTATAACAATCCTCTATTTTTGTGTGAATTGCATAACTTGTTATTCCTGCTACTCCAATCCCTATTCCATTGACTTGTGAAGAACTTGGAAAAATTAGTTCTATATCATTGCCCGATATCCCAAGATTTTTTAATTCGCTGTAATTTTCATTAAATTCTCCACCCATTAAAGGTCCTTTTTCTCCAACGAATCCAAACACTCCAATAAACATTCCTAGTGAACTGGTATCATACTCCAAATTCATTATCTCATGTCCGTTACCATCAAATGAACCAACGAAAGTGTATCCACTCATATCCATAACATTAAGTTGACCAATTAGATTCCAGTACTTGCCAGAAAGATCAATGTCGTCGATAAGTTGTGCATATATGTATTTATCTGTTCCTGTTTCCTGATCATAAAACTTTCCAGAATTAACCTCGTTTGACAAAAGCGCAAGTTCCTCGGCTGAGGAAATTAAATATGGACTGCTTTGCGTTCCATCTCCCCCAGCATAGCTAGTTGCAGCGTTGTATTTCCAGTATATGTCAGCAAAATAATCGTTATATTCCTCATTTCTTAAAACAGGATATCCATTATTTGTTCCAAAAACATCTTCTCCCCAAACATTTTCAAAGTCCCAAGGGCTCTCGCTTGACCAAACAGCAGACCCTGTCGAAGAATTGTCACCTGTGTATGTTCCAAAACTTTCCGTGCCGTAGTTATTCTTATCTTTCATCAACTCCGAAAGTCCAACAACCTTCCCACTTGCAGTAATTGTTGCACTTCCATTTCCAATCATATTTCCACTAAAAACATCGCCGTCAAAGTATGAGTTGTTGATTTCTTTTACTCCACTAAAATCAAGACGCCCAATCAGTCCACCTTTATATCTTGTTGAACCAGTTGCATCAATACCTCCGATATTATAGCTATTTGTGATCGTCAAAGAAGAAGAAGAAGAAGAAGAAGAAAAATAATTCCCCACCAAGCCACCAGCACAGGCATAAGAAGTCGAGTCAGCACTAACCGAGCCAGTGTTATAACTGTTTGTGATCGTCAAAGAAGAAGAATAAGTCCCCACCAAGCCCCCAGCACGGGCAGAAGAAGAGGAAGTCGCACTAACATTCCCGATGTTATAACTGTTTGTGAATGTTAATTTTGAAGTTGAAGAAGAAGCCCCCACCAAGCCCCCAGCATTGGCACCATAAGAAGAAGTCGATCCAGCACTAACCGAGCCAGTGTTATAACTGTTTGTGATTGTTAATTTTGAAGTTAAAGAAGAAGCCCCCACCAAGCCCCCAGCAGTGGCACCAGAAGAGGAAGTCGCACTAACATCCCCGGTGTTATAACTGTTCTCTATCGTCAAAGAAGAAAAATACCCCACCAAGCCTCCAGCATGGGCATTAAAAGAAGTCGACTCAGCACTAACATTACCCGTGTTATAACTGTTTGTGATTATTGAAGTTGAAGAAAAATACCCTACCAAACCACCAGCATAGACATCATAAGAAGAAGTCGACTCAGCACTAACCAACCCGTTGTTATAACTGTTCTCTATCGTCAAAGAATAAGGAGCATACCCCACCAGGCCACCAGCATAGACATAAGAAGAAGAAGAAGTTGTCTTTATTTCACTATTCTCAATTCCAAGGTTTGATATTTTAAGTGTTCGCCCGGTTTCTTCTTTCATATATCCAAACAAGCCTGCATGTGAAAACGAACCACTAACGACCATTCCCGAAATAACATAGCCATCTCCATCAAATGAGCCGTTGAAATGATGATTATAATCTATTCCAATCGGTGTCCAGTAGTGGTCTAAAAGGTTGATGTCTCCACCAAGTTTATAGTATTTGTATGTTTTTATTCCTCCTGTGCTTGCTAAGTAAGAGAGCCCTGCAAGTTGTCTTGCAGTTGTAATTATGTAAGGGTCTGCTTCAGTTCCATTTCCGTCAGTAAAACCTGCGCCAGTTGAGATATTCACAGTGTCGTAGTTTCCAGAATCAATCCAGTTGTCTGAGCTATTTGGCACAATGCTTGTTTCTGCGTTTGTGGGAGGGGTTGTTTTGTTTTCTAATTTCTTTCCATTAAGCACAAAAACTGTTGTGAGAACCACAACCAAAGCCAAAGCAAAAATTATCCCCGACAAGGCAAACTTACCCGACTTTTTCTCAAAAAAAGAACTGATTTTCGATTTCATAATCTTTCCCCTTTTTATTTTATTTTGCTCATTTTCCGTCAAAATTAGTATAACCACGCCAAGAAAATATATTTTACATCAATATTTTAGCAAATATTTTATTTTTTTCAAAATAAAAAGGACTTTTTTATAAATTTTTTCTATTTTTTATACCACTTATATTATCTTATTTAAATAAAAAATTAATATAAAAAAATAAAAAAAACTGTAATGCCGGTTAGCCAACATCACAGTTAAATTAATTTTGATTACTCCTCATCAAATTTAGCAATAGTATTTTTAAGTTCTTCAATCTCTGCTTTAATTTTTGAGTTTTGTTTTTCAAGCATCTGGTACATCTTTTTAAGCACAGGTATTCTTTCCTTATTTGACTCTATCACTTCTCTACAATGTTGAACAGAAAGTTTTAGACCATCAAGTAGGTCAAGTTCCTCAGACAATTTTTTCGCTTTTTCCTCGTCAATGTCAGCGTAGTTGTTTACTCCATACAAAACAACCTTTTGCTTTGCAACCTGAGCTTCTTTAATCCTAAGCTTCTTCTCATCTCTTTCAAGCGTTTTTAAAACTTTTTCAAGAGGTTTATATTCCTTTTTACAAGCCCTAAATTCTTTTTCGTTTTCTGCAAGATCTTTTTCTTTTTCTTGAAGTTTTTTAATATACTCTTCTTTTTCTAAAAGAGGTTTTTCTTCTTTATGCAAACTAACTGGCGTCGCAAGAATCTTTCTCTTTTGCTCTTCAAGTTCTCTAATAAGTTCTTCATACCTAACTTTTTCTTTGGCAAGTGCTTTCCTTTCCTCTTCAATCAAAAGACTTTCTTCATTTTCTGTTGATTGGTTTTGTGGTTCCAAAACATTCTCTTCATCATTTTTTAAGGACTCTTCAATATTATTTTCATTATCCTCATCTTCCAAAACATCTTCATCAGATAAATCTTCTTCATCTTCTTTTTCTTCTTGTAATCTTCTAAGAATTTCTTCTTTTCTTCTTTCTAATGCAAGCCTTGCTTCCTGTAACTTTACTTCCTGCTCATTGTCAAACACCTCTTCGTCATCTTCTTTATGAGTTTTTTCAACATACTCTTCTTCATTAATTTCATCTTCAGGTTCAAAGGCAGAAACGATCACAGAATCAATAATTTCTTTTTGTTTCAAATTTTTTGAAGTTTGTTTGCTTTTTTCAGAAAGATCTTCTTCCTCGTCTTCTTTTGCAAGTGCCAAAATCTCAGCGACATCTTTGTTCTTTTTAATTTCTTCCTTATCTTTTTCGCTAAATTTTTCTATCCTTGCATTAAAATCTGCGACATCTTTTTTTCTTTTTTCTTTAATTTTTCTCTCGTCTGCCTTTGGATCGATAATTGACAAAAGCAAATCTCCAACAAAAAATATCAGAAAACCTCCTGCGATAATAATACCAAGAATAATAACAACATTAAGAATAATAGTACTCATAACCTTACTTCCTTTTATTTTTTTGGTGGAGACGGCGGGAGTCGGACCCGCGTCCGCAAAGAATGTTAAAAGCTTTTCTCCGTGCGCAGACTATTTATAAATTTCAAAGCATATTAACCAACAGTCAGGTAAATGCTTCCAGCTTTTTTTATTTTCTTATGCTCTAAAAAGCTAAAAAAGCACAAGAGTTTCACTTAGATGATACCCGCATTTGAAATAAGTGACTTTTCAAAGGGGCAGGTTGAATTTTTCAACCAAGTCGACATTACTCAAACTTACGCAGCAAAAGCAAGTGTCTTTGTTTCATTTTTTGCGTTTATTCGCTTTGTCGTTTTTAAGGTATTCGGCAACTACCGCACGCTTTGCACTTTTTCATTTCTCCACGTCGAAACCAAAGTCGTCCCCTTATTTTAAATTTCTTCTAGCCCTTTCAATATCTCGCTTAATCGACTCATTTTTTAAAACTTCACGCTTGTCATAAAGCTTTTTTCCCTTCGCCAAACCGATTTCAATTTTAATCTTACCACCACTAAGATAAACCTTTGTTGGCATAACTGAAAAGCCTTTTTCTTTTACTTTTCGTTCAAGTTTAAGAATTTCATCTTTATGCAAAAGCAACTTTCTTGTTCTGTGCGAATCTGGTTGAAAAGAGTTAGCCTTATCATATGGTTTAATGTATGCGTTTTTAAGAAAAGCCTCGCCATTTTTTAAAACAACAAAACTTTCATTTAAACTTACACCACCACCTCTAATTGACTTAACTTCACTCCCTTCTAAAGCAATGCCCGCCTCAAACAAGTCAGAAATGAAGAAATTATGAAAAGCTTTTTTATTATTTGTGATAATCTTCATTTCTCCTCCATTATAACATTAAAATATATAAATTTCAATAGTCTTTTATAAAAATTACAGGTTTTTTATGTTTTTTTTGCTAAAAAACGCACTCAAAGTCAACTTTTCTTGTGTAAATGTTTGACGCAATAAGCTTAACTTTGATTTTATCTCCAATTTTAAAAGAGAACTTCTGTCCTTTTAGCATCAGTGATTTTTCAAAAAACAAATAGTTGTCAACAGGCAAACTTTCTATTTTAACAAGACCTTCAACAGAATTTTCAAGTCCAACGAAGAACCCAAAATTATTCACCCCTGTGATAACTCCCTCAAAAATTTCTCCTATTCTGTCTTTCATTAGGTAAGCTTTCCAAAGGTCATCAACATCACGCTCTGCCTTGTCAGCGTTTCTCTCCATTTCGCTTGACTGCTCTGCACTTTCAAAGGCAAACTCTTTCATTTCTTCCAATCTAGTTGATGAAGGTCTTTTGTGGAGGCTTTCCTTAATAAACCTATGAATTGTTAAATCTGGATATCTTCTAATAGGTGAAGTAAAATGACAATAATATGTCAAAGCAAGTCCAAAATGTCCCAAACACTCTTTTGAATATCTCGCCTTCTGCATTGCCCTTAAAATCACTTTACTAACTGTTTCTTCATATGGCTTACCTTTTGCAAGATTGATTAACTGTTCAATGAAATCAGGTGATATCTTTTTGGGAATCTCTGGTGTGTTTATTCCAATTCCATTCATAAAATCGCAGACATTTTTAACCTTTTCTTTTGTAGGCAACTCGTGGACTCTATAAACAAAAGGAAGCCCTTTTATATTAAATTCTTTTGCAACAGTTTCGTTGGCTAAAATCATAAATTCTTCAATGAGCTTATGTGAAATATTCCTTTCTCTCTTTTTAACATCAACAACATAGCCATTTTCGTCAAAAACAAACTTTGATTCTGGAATATCTAAGTCTAAAGCTCCCCTTTCAAATCTGTTCTTTTCAAGAATTTTAGCAAGATCAGCCATTAACAGCAATTCTTTTTTTAACTTATTTGCTTTTTCCGAAGTCTTTTCCCCGCAAATCACAGCATATGCTTCAGTATATGTCAACCTTGCTCTGCTTTTTATAACACTTTCGAATATTTTGTGAGAAACAACTTTCCCCTGCTCGTTAATTTCCATCTCACAGCTTAAAGCCAACCTTTCAACCCCCTCGTTAAGGGAACAAATTCCATTTGAAAGCCTTACAGGAAGCATTGGAAGAACTGATGTAGGAAAATATGTGCTTGTTCCTCTTTTAAAGGCTTCTTCATCAATAACGCTCCCCTTTTTAACATATTCGCCGACATCAGCAATGTGAACTCCCAGCACATACCCCGTTTTAGTTTTTTTAATTGAAACAGCATCATCTAAATCTCTTGCATCTTCGCCGTCTATTGTAAAAAGTTTTTCTTTGGTTAAATCAACCCTGCCAACCTTTTGTTTGTCAAGAACTTTCAATGGAAGCTTTTCGCTAGCAACAACAACTTCATTTGGAAATTCCTCATATAGGTTATGCTCTCTAATTATCGCAAGTTCCAAAGTCTTAACGTCGTCGCTTTCCCCCAAAATTTCAATCACTTCGGCGCTCATTTTTTTATTTAAGCCACGCAATATATTGGCAACAACTTTGTCGTTTTCTTTAAAAGCAATACCGTTTTTTTTCAAAGCAAACTTAAAAGGAATTTTCCCATTATCAGGTTCAAGAAAAAAGTTTCTACTAATTTTTTCAACCGTTCCAACAACCCTTTTAACAGGATTAAAAATTGAAACAACTTCCCCCTCTGCATTTTCATCAAAGGAATATGCCTTCACAATAACCTCATCTCCATCAATCGCCCCAAGAGTTTTATTGGCAGGAATGAAAATATCTTCCATATCACGCGAAATTTGACAAAACCCAAACCCTTTTGCATTGCCAATAAATTTTCCTTTAACATATCCTCTTGAAGGAACCGGAATAAATTTTCCTTTCCTTACTTCAAAAATGTTTCCTTTTTTTAAAAGTTTATTAAACTCTGCTTTCACACTTTCAACTTTCCTTCCCGTCGAATTTGCAAGAAACAAAAAAAGATTGTCTGGCTTTGAATAAGCCAAACTATCCTTTGAAAGCAACTCAATAATTTTTTCCCCTAATCCCATTATGCTACCGTTTTGTTAATAATTTCAGAAATGAAATATAATAAGGCACAAAAGGCAATTACACTAGCCATAACAATTGTCAAAATCTTGAGCTTTCCGTCCCTCGTGGACCCTTTATTTTGAGAATAATAACTCTCCTGGCTTCCAGTAATAACATTCCCTGCATCAGAAGAAGAGTTTGTCTGTAACAAAATGCTTATAATTATAACGATTGCACAAGCAACAACAATCCCAAACAAAACATATCTTAAAACAGGGAAAACTTTTGTGATCCAATCAGATTGAATTTGATCTGCAAGTAAAAATAATTTCATAACAACTCCTTAATATCTAATAACGAGGATAATCACCAACATAGCTATCAAAAGCCCTAAAAAAATTAATTGAAAAAACTTAATTTTTGTCTTGTCTTCAAATGCCCCTTTCACAAACGAAATTGCTGAAACAACCATCAGAAGACTCACAATAGTGATAATGATAGCAAAAGTAACCGTATCCCAGTTGTAAATCCAATTTTTTATATCCATAAAAAAATCAGACAACAAACCAACTCTCATTATTTCCTCCTTGTGCACTGATTATATCACAGTAAATTAAAATTTTCAACCATAAAGGGCTTAATTCACAAAAAAAACTCAATTTTTGCTGATAATTAAACCATTTTATTGACAAAAAACTAAAAAAGTGATATATTAACAAAGCAATAAGTTAAAGTAGCGATAAATTATTAACCAATTAATAAGGATAAATAAAAATCCAATAATTAGATTATTCAAGCTCGTCTACTTAAATAAAAGTAAGAGGATAAGTATTATATTACAAGATACTAACTATCACCTTATTGCAATGAATAGCATTACGATGACAAACTTACAATACAAAAACTAACTCTCCTATCACATAAATCAAAATTTCGAGCTTAACGATTTTTAAGTAGCCCAATTTTGCATTTAAAAATCACTAAAAATTTAATAAAAATCACATGTACTAATGTAGCACAGTCGGTAGTGCACCGCCTTGGTAAAATAAAAAATGGCAAATTTTACCGCTTAAAAAACAACAAAATTTTACCCAAAAATTGAATA
>CALVMJ010000014.1 GCA_944345365.1 uncultured Clostridia bacterium
AGTTTTTTTTCGTGGTAGCCTCAAGGGGAATCGCTCCGCTTCGCTTTCACGCCGGGGCTTGTCGCTTCTTCGAGCCACTGGCTCCGCGACTTCGCCCGTTCGATTCCCCTTTAAGTAAAAATCTATTAAGTAATTTTTAAAGAAATAAAAAAAATAGGCTCTTCGCCTATGGTAGTCCCTAGGGGAATCGAACCCCTGATTCCACCGTGAGAGGGTGGCGTCTTGACCGCTTGACCAAGGGACCAAGTATCTGTATTTTAGCAGAAAAATTTGCAAATTGCAACAATTTTTTTAAATTTTATTTTTTTTGAATGTAAAATTTAGAACAAAACATATCAATAACTTGAAAACGGTTAAAATTTTTGTTAAAATATATTTAATATTTTATCTAAAAAGTGTTTTGGGACAAAAGATGAATCTTGTTAGAATTATTAATTTTCGGCCGTTGTTTTATGCTTTTATTGCTTTTTTATTTGGGATCGTTTCTGCCCACAGGCTTTTTAGTGGCGATTTACTTTACATAATTTTAACTATAACCTCTTTTCTTGTCCTAATTGTTGGATGCCTATTATACAAGAAATGGGTCCCTATTGTTTTATTAATTTCAATGTTCTTTATCGGGACTGGTTTTTATTACTTAGGATTAAGCACATTTATGGGTAAACCATATGAAGGAAAGCAAGAAGTCGTTGCAAGGGTTACTGATGATATATCTGAAAATGATTATTATTATAACCTGGTATTAGAAGATTGTTTTATTGGAGGGGAGAGTGCAAAAGGAATTTCTCTTTCGGTAAGAAAAGATGACGACAAAATTTTTAACACCGGAGATATAATTTCTTTTTATTCCTATGTTGACCAAGTAAAACTCTTTGAGCTGGGAAGCTTTAACTCTTATTATCTAAGGGATAAAACGGCATATTCTGCGACCATAGATTCTTCCGATGTTTTTGCAGTAAGTGGCGATGTTAAACTTGATGAAAAAATTAGAAAGGCGATTAGAGATTTGCTATATAGTAATATGACTGAGGAAAATGCTGGCACAGCGTATGCTGTTTTGACTGGAGATAAAACTAATTTGGACTCACAGGTAAAGGAAATATATCGTCAGTCTGGAATTATTCATTTGTTGACAGTTTCTGGACTGCATATCTCTTTTTTGGCAGGAGTTTTGGCATTTATATTTAATAAGCTTAAAATTAACAGAGTTGTTAACCTTATTATTACAGCTGGAATTTTGCTATTTTACTGCTATATTTGTGGATTTACGCCATCAGTGGTAAGAGCAACGATTATGGGGCTTGTGCTTATTTGTGCACCTTTATTTGCAAGAGAGTATGACAGCTTAACTTCGCTTGGTGTTGCTGGTTTTATTATTTTGCTTATTTCACCTTTAAGTGGGTTAGATGCGAGCTTTTTGATGAGCTTTTCGAGTGTAGTGGCAATATTTTTATTATACAAACCCTTTGAAAAAATGCTGGGCAAGGTACTTCCAAAATATTTTGCAGGTACAATTTCTGTTTCAATTTCTGCTCAAATAGGAATTTTGCCATACATTGCTTCTTTTTGGCAGGACTTAAACTTTTTATCCTTTTTGGTTAATATTATTGTCATTCCGTTCTTTGGATTTTTGTTTATTTTACTTTTTGCCAGCGTAATTATTTCGTTTATACCTTATTTGGGAATAATATTAAAACTTTCGGATTGGGGTTTTTCTGGGATTTATTATGTAGCAGAATTTTTTGCAAACACGAGGGCAAAAATAGATCTAAGACCTTTTGATGTTATTACTACGGCAATGATATATGTTTGTATGTTTACTGTAAGTTATTTTGTTATGTTAAGTGCAAAAATCAAGGGAGCTATTATTGCTTGCTTAATTAGTATACTTTCTGTCTATGCTTTAACAAATAACATTGTTCCAGTTAAATTTTCTTCAAGCGTTACATATTTAACTTGTTATGATTATGAATCTTTATTTTTGACTAATAAAAGTGGAGAGGTTCTTTATATAGGAAATGATTTTTATTATCTGCAAGAGGAATGGCTTTATTTTAACAAGATTTCAAATGTCGATTATTTTGTCGCAGTAGATACAAGTTGGAAATCGGGTGATAATTTCCTTACAGCTTCAAGAGAATATAAAGCAAAAGAAATTATTTGTTGCCAAGATAATTTTACAAACGGAATAGAGGAAAAGGTTATAAATTCAAATGCACCACATTTTGTTGGAGATTTTTTAGTTGAATATATTTACAAAAATGCTGAATATGTTGGATTAAAAATAGATTTTGACAATAACTCAATTTTCTTTGCATCAAACCAAAATTTAAGTTATAATAGTTATACATATATGGCAAATGAAATTTCAAAAGAAAGTTTTGATGTTGTGTTTTTGGGAAAAAGAGAGTATTACGCTTCAAATTTTCAGGGTTCTAATATAATCGTAGCTAAATACAATGCAAATGAGGTTGACGCATCTTATTCAAAAAACGGAAATATTACAATTGATCTAGTCAATAATCTAATAAGGAGTATAGATTGAAAACATTAAAAAGCAGGTTAAACAAAGAGATAAAAAACATCTACTTGGTTCAGGGAGATGACTTTTACCTTTTTGAAAAAGCTGAGGATATGATAAAAAAAGCATGTAATCTTAGCTTTTATGATTTTAATTTTGTTGCATTTGATGAAGATAATTTTAGCGCAAAAAAATTTATTGATAGTTGCCAAGTCTTGCCGATTGGTGATGAAAAAAGGTTAATTTTTTTAAAAGGCATAAGCAAGATTTCTGATTCCGATAAAAAGATGATTTTGTCTTATGCAAATAATCCTGTTAATTCGACTGTTGTTGTTATATTAGATTATTCAAATAATTTTGATTTTTTAAAACAATACTCCGAGAATGTGAGTGCAAAAAGAATGGAAAGAGAGTTACTTGTCAAACTTATTGTGTCCGATCTTGCAAAAGAAGGGAAAAAGATAAGTATGGAGGGTGTCGAATGTTTAATTGATTCTTGTAACTCATACTTAACCAAGATAAAAAACGAAATTTTAAAGCTTGTTTGCTATTGTGAAGAAGAGTTAATAACAAAGGCGATGGTTGATCAGATTGTAATAAAAGAAGCAGAATACAACATTTTCGAGCTTACTGAAGCGCTTAGCAAAAAAGATGGAGATAAAACACTTAAAGTGCTTTCATTAATGGAAAAGGAACCAGGAGTTTTTAGTGTAATTGCAAATCATTTTCGGAGAATGTTTTACATTAGTATATCGGATATGACAAACAAAGAACTAGCTGAGCATTTAGGAGTAAAGGAATTTGCAATTTTAAAAGCAAGAAATCAAGCAAAAGCATTTTCTAAAGTTCAACTTAAGAACATATTAAATCTTTTGGAAAAGGTTGACTATTATGTAAAAAGTGGAAATATGCAACAAATTAATGCTTTGTACTACTTTACTTTTAATGTTCTATATATTTAGGAGAGGTTATGTTTAAAAATAAAAAAATTAAGGTTGGACTTGCTCTGGGTGGGGGAGGAGCAAGAGGCTTTACTCACATTGGAGTCATTAAAGCTTTTGAGGAATTTGGGTTAAAATTTGATTACATTTCAGGCACTAGTGCAGGCAGTGTCGTTGGGGCTTGCTATGCGGGCGGAATGAAGTGGAAAGAGATGTATGACATTGCTAAATCTATAAGAGAAAAAGATATAAGAACAAGCAAGATTCCATTAGTTCCGTCAAAAACAGAAGGGATAGAGAATCTTATGATTTCTGCCCTTGGTGACATTAATATAGAAGATTTAAAAATACCTTTTTCAGCTGTTGCAGTTGACATTAAGACGACAAAGGAGGTTTGTATTTCTCATGGAAATTTGGCAAAAGCTGTGGCCGGATCGTGTTGTGTGCCGGGAATATTTGTTCCTGTAAAATTTGGCGATATGCTACTTTGCGATGGGGGGCTTCAAAACACAATACCAGCAGATATGCCAAGGTATTTTGGTTGCGATTATGTTATTGCTGTCGATTGCAACAGCGAAAGAACATATGGAACAGAGAGCGTTAAGGTCCTTGATGTGCTTTCTTGCACGATAAGAATTTTGATGAAGGGTAATGCCGTTAAAGGCTATGTCAATGCGGACATTGTTTTAAAGCCAAATACAAAAAGATTTAGGGCTACAAAAACAGATGGTTTTGATGACATGGTTGAAGAGGGTTACAGGGCAGGAATTGACGCCATACATGAAATTAAAAGTCTAGTCAAAAAGAGAAAATTCTTTTTTAGGAAAAAGAAGTTCTCTGATCCTAAAAACATAATTTTTATTTAAATGAAGGTTAAATATACTAAAATAAGTTTTGTTATAAGAATGATTGTAAGTGCACTAATCCTTTGTATTGGCGTGCTTGGCTTTGTTTTTGAAAAAGAAATAAACAACCTTATTCAAGGTGAAACTGTTAAAGCTGTGAATAACTCAACTTTTCAAATGTATGTAGTTGATGTTGGACAGGGAGATTCAATTTTTATCAAATTGCCCGACAATAAAAATATGCTTATAGATTGTGGAAAGAAAAATGAATATGACAAGCTTGAAAGGTTCTTAAACGAGAAAAAAGTTACGAAAATAAATTATTTTATCTATACTCATTCTGATGAGGATCATGTAGGCGGAGGTCAAGGCGTTTTTAAAAACTATGATGTCGAAGTTCTTTATAGGCCAAAAGTTTTAAGTAAAACCGAAAACGAAAGGTTTGGAAATCCAAATGATTTTGAAGTAAGGGATACTATTACTTATGACGACTCGATAATGATTGCCTATGAGGAAACTGGCTGTGAAATAAGATATTCCTTTAAGGGAGAGGAAATTATAGGAATGGATTATTCAGTTAAGTTTTTAAGTCCAAATAAGGATACATATTCTTCTTCCAATTCATATTCTGCTGTTATTATGCTTGAAATTTATGGAAAAAAGATTTTGCTTACAGGTGATGCTGAGGAAGATATAGAGAAGGAATTGATTGAGCAGTATGGAGATTACCTTGATTCGGACATTTTAAAAGTTGCGCATCATGGGTCAAACACAGCAAGTTCTTCTGATTTTCTAAATATTGTTACTCCTACTTATGCTTTGATTAGCGTAGGAGAAAATCAGTGGGGAATGCCTCATAAAGAGGTTTTAGATAGGTTAAATTATGCAAATGTAAATAATATTTACGATACAAAAAGTTCAGAAACTATTGCAATGGGAATTTCACAATCAGGAATTATTAATTTATATTTATATTGTGGGGTTTATAGTTTTGACAGGGCATTATTTATTTGTGTTTTATCTGTTTTACTCTTGCTTGTTTGGGGAATAAGAAAAATTAAGATAAAGGCTAAAAAATAGTATTAATCTTCGTTTTACTATTATTGATGAAAAAATAAAAAATTTATCAAAAGAATTTTGATTAAATGGACATTTGTGTTAATATAATAATATGGATAAAAAAATTAAAAACGGCATTTTATTTATTTGTCTTAATCAAAGCTTCGGAGAAAAAGTGGCAAGGGCTTTTGCCGATTCCATTTCTCTGCATTTTGCTAATTGCAGGGATTTGATAGAATATGACTTATTTAACAGTGGAGAGGTGCTTTCTCAATGTGGAGAAGAGTATTACTTAATGAGAGAAAAAAAAGTAATAAAAATGGCTTGTAGTTATGAGGATACAATAATGTTTGCAAATTATGACATATTTTCTCATAGCAAGGAGATTTTTTCTAAGTGTTCGACGCTTATTTATCTTAAATTATCAAAAAAATTGCTGTCAGATGATGACAAGATTAATAGACTAGCATTTGATATAAGGGATAAAGAACTTGAAAAAAGCACTGACATAACTGTTAACATAAAAAGCTTAAAAGAAAAGAATGCTTTGAAGGAAATTATTTCTGTTCTTGGAGGAATTAAATGAAAATTACAGAAAAGGCTTTAAATTATATCAAGGCTATATCAGCCGAAACAATAACAAATGCACAGTCTGGGCATTTGGGATCTTCATTAGGTGGAGCTTGCATTTTGTTTTCTCTTTTTAAAGATCATTATAACTTTGATGTTTCTGACACGGATTTTTTAAGCCGAGATAGGTTGGTGATTTCTGCTGGGCATATATCTCCTTTATACTACACATTACTTTCTCTTTTTGGTTTTGATGTTTCCTTGCAAGATTTAAAGGAATTTAGGAAGCTTGGTTCTAAAACGCCTGGCCATCCAAAATATGGCAAAACAGAAGGAGTTGAAACATCAACTGGACCGTTGGGGCAAGGAGTTGCCAATGCTGTGGGAATGGCTGTTGCAGAAAAATCACTTTCTGACAGATTTAATACCGTTGGCTTTCCAATAATAAACAATTACACATATTGCTATGTGAGTGATGGAGATTTAATGGAAGGTGTTTCTATGGAGGCTTGTAGCCTTGCAGGAACGCTGGGATTATCAAAACTTATTTTGCTTTATGATTGTAATGAAGTTACCATTGACGGAGCCCTTGAACTTTCAAACAAGGAAAATATTGGACTTAAATTTAAGTCGATGGGGTGGAATGTTATTTATGTAAAAAAAGGAAATTCATATTCTCATTGCACAAAGGCTATTTTAAAAGCAAAAAAGTCTTCAAAACCAACTATAATTATATTTAAAACACTTATTGGAATTGGAACAGAGAAGGAAGGGACATCTTCGGTTCATAATTATATATTAAGTCCAGAAGAACTTTCAATTTTTAAGAAGAAATTAAGGGTGAAAGAAAGTTTTTATTTTCCAAATGATGTTAGAGAGCTTTGTATGGCATCTGCAAGAAAGGGTAAGTTATATCACGAAAAATGGAATCAAATGCTTGCTGTTTATGCAACATCACAGCCAGAACTTTACAAAGAATTTATAAATTATTTTGATAAGAAAAAGATGGATTTTGAAAAAGTGTTAAAAAATTCATCAAAATGGGAGGGACTTAGCACAAGAGAAGCAAATTCAATAATCTTGAATGAAATCGGAGAAAAATTACTACAAGTTATAGGTGGAACTGCTGATGTTGGCCCATCAACACTATGTGTTTTAAATAACAGCGCAAACTTTTTGGTGAGAAGCAAAAGGGGGCGAAATATTCACTACGGTGTAAGGGAACACGCAATGGGGGCTGTGGCTAACGGAATTGCATTATATGAAGATTTTATAGTGTTTGATTCTTCATTCCTAGCATTTTCAAATTATATGATTCCGGCTTTAAGAATGAGGGCCCTTATGAAATTACCTGTTATTAGTATGTTCACTCATGACAGCATATTTATTGGCGAAGATGGGCCAACTCATCAACCAATTGAGCAAATTGCGCAACTTCGCTTGATTATTGGGTTAAAAGTTTTTAGACCAGCTGATGGGAAGGAGCTTTTAGCTGGGTATAAATTAGCTTTAAGCGAAAGCGAACCAACTGCCATGATTTTAAGCAAACAACCTTTAAAAATAGTTTCGGGCACATCATTTAAAGAGGCGCTTATGGGGGGGTATGTAGTTTTACCTTCAAGTAAAAATGCTGAAATTGTAATTTATGCAACTGGAAGTGAGGTCGGTTTAGCTGTCGATGTTGCAAAGGAACTTGAAAAAAAATATTCTGTTTCTGTTGTTTCGTTCCCTTGCTTGGAGGTGTTTGATAGACAATCAAATTCATATAAAGCAAAGATATTGCAAAAAAATGCAAAGCTTAAGGTTGTCTTAGAAGCCTCAAATGACAATATTTGGTATAAATATATCGGCGAAAATGATTTGTTTATTGGTGTTAAAAAATACAGGGAAAGTTGTAATGGAGAGTTAAATTACACAAAAGCTGGTTTCAATGTAAAAAGTATAGTAAGAGAAATTACAAACAAATTAAAGTAAATAATTTCCAAATAAAAAGGTCAAAAAACAGACAAAATTCAACTTTTTTGTCTGTTTTTCTTTTTAGTGCATATTTTAGCTTGGTTATATAATACATTAAATAAAAAAAGAATAAAAAGAGTAAGTATTAAAAGAGGTGTGTATGTTCTTAAAAAAAAGTTTGGTCTTAGTTGGAACAAAAAATGAGGAAGAAAAAGCTGTGTTAACATTGGAAAAAAAAGGTGATTTTTTTGATGGAAGAATTAGGTTTTACAATTTTTCAAACGAGCCAAACGGGATTTTAAGCATAGGTTTTTATGATGGGGAAAAAGTTGTTAAATGTGGTCTGTCAAGAGTATCAAGCATGCTATATAATTTTAAGACAGATGCAGATGAATTGCCCGAGAAATTCTCTTGCGCCGTGGTAAATTTTTCCAAGGGAGAAATGGATTCCTTGCTCTATGGAAACACAGAGGGCTATTCAAACAAAACTTCACAATTAGGAAAAATTATGACATCAGCTTTTAATGAGAAAGTTGGAGTTGAAGAAGTAAAAAGAGTTTTAGATGAAAATGGAGTGGATTATGATGACGAACTAAAAAATGAAATTGAAGAGGAGATAGAAAAGAATTTTTGCGGGAATTGTTCCACATGTAAATATAAAAACGCCTTTTTTGAAAACAACAATTTTAAGGTTATATCAAATTTTGAGGATGAAAAACAGGAACCATCATTTTTTAACGAAATTAAAGGGAAGATTGAAAGTCTATTTGCAAAAAGCGAAAAAGAAGAATTTTTGGAAGAGATTATACCAAACTCCAAGTGGGTGAAGGTTGAATATGAGGACGATGGCGATTACTATATTCTAGGACTCATTTACGAACAAAACGAGCTTAAATATATCGTTTATGGAGTGCCTGGTGTTTATCAAAAACTTCCACCAAAGGAAATTGCGGGATATCCTGTTTGGTTTCCTCTTGATAAGGAAAAAAGAGAAAGTTTTGGATACTGGCTTTCTTATCAAGATGCAAACACTGGCGAGAGTATAAGGGCAATAGTAGAGTAGGCTATGAGAATATTTTCAATATTTGTTTTAATCCTTTTATGTCTTGTAGTTGTTTACCTTGGAGTATATTTAGTTGTTGTAAGAATTTTTTTAAAAAAAGCTCTTGGAAGAAAAAACACTGCAAAAAGGATTAATGAAAATTCTTCTTTGATTGATATTTATCAAATAGACATTTGCTGGTGGAATAAAGTTAAACTAGAAGATTTGACCTTAATTAGTCACGATGGTCTGAAATTAAAAGGGCATTTCTGTGACAATAAATCTGATAGGCTTGCAATAATAGTCCACGGATATGGTTCTGATTACAGAGAAATGGGTAGTTATGCAAAACTTTTTGCAAATATGGGCTATAATATTTTAGCGCTCGAAAACAGAGCACATGGGAAGAGCGAAGGCAAACTTATTGGAATGGGCTGGATTGATAGGTTAGATATCCTTGATTGGATTAATTTAATGGTAGAAAAAAATCCTAAGAGCAAAATACTTTTGTTTGGTCTTTCAATGGGGGGAAGTGCAGTATGTATGACACTAGGTGAGGTTTTGCCTAAGAATGTTGTTTGTGCGATTTCTGACTCAGCATTTTCAAATGTCTATGACCAAATAAATTTTGTTTTTAATCCAAAAAATATAAAAATAAAAACAATTTTTATGAATATGTTTAATAATTATATGTGCAGAGCATATATGTTTGATTTTAAAAAGGCTGATGCAAAGCAAGCCTTAAAAAAGTCAAGCCTTCCTGTGATGCTAATACATGGAAATGATGACAAGTATGTACCAGTAGATAATATATATAGTCTTTCTGAGTCGATATCTGATTTTAGAAAAGATATTTATGTTGTAAGTGAGGCTGATCACGCAATGTGCTATGCTGTTTCACCAAGAAAGTATGAAAATAAAATAAGGGAATTTTTAAAGAAATATAATATGTAAAAAACAGTGCAAACTTAGATATCTTTAAAAAAAATAATAAAAGGAACTATGCAAAAACAGTAAAGTTCCTTTTTTATATTTTTTGTAAATTAACAAATATTAATTTTCATTTTTATTTTTATTTTCAAACATTTTTAAAAGTGTTAGGTTTTCTTGATTTTGAGTGTTGTTTAGGCTAAATAACTCTTTTGCAAGGCTTGGATCTTTCTTCATAAGGCAGGTAAACCTTCTTTCGCCTTTGAGAAAATCTTTGGTGTTTACTGATGGCTCAAAATCAATTTTAAGGCCTGTTTTTGGGTTATATCTAAACAAGTTCCAATATCCAGATTCAACAGCCTTTTTCATTTCACCCATAGTTTCCGACATATCAAAGCCGTGTTCTACGCAAGGAGAATAAGCAATAATGATGCTAGGGCCTTGGAATTCATTTGCTTCCTTAAAGGCTTTAATGCATTGTGACATATCTGCCCCCAAAGCCACTTGTGCAACATATGCGTTTTTATAACTCAATGCAATCATTCCAAGATTTTTCTTTCTTGCTGTTTTTCCGTTTTCTGCAAAATTTGCAACAGCTCCTGTTGGGGTTGATTTTGATGATTGCCCCCCAGTATTGGAGTATACTTCATTGTCAAGAACTAATATGTTCACATTTGCATTTGATTGCAAGACGTGATCAAGCCCTCCAAAACCGATATCATAAGCCCAGCCATCGCCACCTATTATCCAAACAGAATTGTCTTTATTCTTAGAAAATTCTCCGGCAATCTTTATTCCAAGGCCAAACTCTGCGTTGTCCTCAAACAAACTGCTAGCCCAAGCAGGCCCTTTGCCTTCACTGTTTTTTGAAAAAGGGCAGGAAGGGAATGAGCCACTGTAAATGCTTGAACAACCGGTTGCGTTTGCAATTATCATATTCTCGCCAAACAAAGATGAGACAAGTTTAACATAAGGAGTTTGACCACACCCTGCGCAAGCGCCAGAAAAGTTGAAATAAGACTTTTCAAATTGAAGACCCTTTGGAAAACTTGTCGAGAACGCTTTTTTGCAGGGAAGGGAAAGAGTTTTTTGGTAATTTTCCTTTTGTTGTTCAAGTTCCTTTTCGGCATCAACCATTTCAATTGCCTTTTTTAAGGCGGGGCATGTCTTAAAGCAAACTCCACAGCCAGTGCAATCCTCGGGAGAAATTTGTATTCTGTATTTATGATTTTTAAGCCCAATTGCGTTTGAAAATTGCATATTTTCATCATTTGGGCAATCTTTATCCTCAATTAAAACTGCTTTTAAAGCTCCGTGTGGGCAAGCCAAAACACACTGTCCACATTGCAAGCAATTTTGAGCAATCCAATGTGGAAGTGTTGATGCAATACCCCTTTTTTCAAATTTAGATGTGTCGGTAGGCATACTTCCGTTAAAACTAAAACAAGAAACAGGAAGAGAATTTCCCTGCAAGGTCTTAACAGAATTAATTACTTTTTGAAAACCTTTTTCCTTGTCTGATTTTATATCATTGATTTCCTGCGAAACAGTTAGGTTTTTTATATTAACTTCTTCTACTTCTTCAAAGCCTCTTTCCATTGCCTTTAAATTTTTGCTTACTATTTCTTCTCCTTTTAAAGAAAAAATTTGCTGGATTTGATTTGCAAGTTTTTGTTTTGCAATTCTAAGATTTAAAAACTCGCTAACTTTTAAAAGCGAAGCTTCCATAACTGTGTTAATCTTTTCCTTTAAACCACATTCTTTTGCTATTTTTTGTGCATTAACAACAAAGAGCTTGGAGTTCGTCTCTTTTAGTTTTGCCTTATAAGAATTTGGCAAGACTTTATCAATTTCATTTGATGAAAAGACTGAATTAATTAAAACAATTCCATTTTGTTTTAATCCTTCCAAACAATTGTATCTGTGCACAAATGAGAAATTGTTAATGCTTATTATATTGGGAGAATGAACTAGGTAAGTGCTTAGTATAGGCTGGTTAGAAAGTCTGATATGAGAAACAGTCATACTTCCAGCCTTTTTTGAATCATACTCAAAAAAACCTTGTATATGCTGGGAATTTGATTTTCCAAGAATTTTAATTAAGCTCTTGCTAGCAGAAACTGAACCATCTGAACCCAGACCAAATATTTTAATTTTGTTTTGATTTGTTTTGTTAAAACCCTCTGTTAAAGGCAAAGAAGAATGATTTATATCATCTACTATTCCAACAGAAAAATCGTCTTTTGGTTTTTTTGAGTTTAGATTTTCAATTACGGCAAAAACGCAAGAAGGGGAGAATTCCTTTCCTCCAAGCCCATATCGACCACCTATCACTTTTATATTTCTTTTGCTCTTTAAAATTGCACTAACCACATCTAAGAACAAAGGGCCTCTTGCTCCATTTTCTTTGGTTCTGTCTAGAACGCAGATTCTTTTTGTCGATTTTGGCAAAAGCGAAAGAAGATAATTCTCATCAAAAGGACGGTATAATCTGACTGATATTAGTGCAGTATTAGTTTTGTTTAGGGAAATGGTCTCTTTGATGGTTTGAGTTGAACTTCCCATGCTAATTATAACATTTTTTGCATTTTTTGCACCAAAATACTCAAAAGGCTTATACTCCCTTTGCACTAAAGTATTAAATTTTTCTAACTCATCACAAAAGTTTTTTGAAAATGAAGCATATTTTGCGTTATTAACCTCTTTTCCCTGGAAGAAAACATCGGGGTTTTGAGCCGTTCCGAACATAAGTGGGTTGTTTGGAGAAAGAGGATTTTTTTTGATGTAAATCTCCGATAATTTTGGAAACATTTTCTTTAATACAGAATCACTTAACTCTTCGATTTTTTGAAATTCATGAGATGTTCTGAAACCATCAAAAAAATGAAGGACGGGGATATTATATTTTGCACTGCAAACATGACTTAAAAGAGCCATATCGTGAGCTTCTTGGACACTTGCAGAGCAAATCATTGCAAACCCAGTTGAGCGAACAGCCATAACATCTGAATGATCTCCAAAGATTGAAAGAGCGTGAGATGAAAGTGCTCTTGCCGAAACATGAATGGTTGCCGGCAAACTTTCACCTGCAATCTTGAACATATTAGGCATCATTAATAACAAGCCTTGGCTACATGTGAAAGTGCTAGATAAAGCTCCGCCAAGCAAAGCTCCATGTAAAGTTCCACTCACACCGGCTTCTGACTGCATCTGAATGGTCTTAACATTTTCATTGAATAAATTTTTTTCATTATTATTGCTTTTTAAGGAGCAATATTCTGCCATTGGTGTTGATGGAGTAATTGGATAGATGGGAATTACCTCTGATAATTTATATGCAATTTGTGCTACTGCCGAGTTTGCATCAGTTATAATTTTAGACATTTTATCTTTCCTTTTTATTAAACTATTTTGTTACTTTTATAAATATATCATTTTTATGAAAATTAGTCAAAGAAAATAATAAAAAGATGTTTTTTTGTTTGAAAAGTTTGACTAAATTATGTATAATAATTTTATGAGTAGAGTGCTTATAAAAGTAGAGTATGACGGAAGAAATTTTTTTGGCTGGCAAAAACAGCCCAATAAACGAACAGTTCAGGAAGAACTTGAAAAAGCCATAGAAAAACTTACAGGCGAAAGAGTAGAAGTTTTTGCAAGTGGACGAACAGACCGTGGAGTTCACGCGCTAGATCAGGGCGTACATTTTGATTTGGAAAAGGAAATTCCTGTTTCTAGATTGGTCACAGCTATTAACAACCTTTTACCTAATGATGTATCAGTAAAAAAGGCTAAAAAAGTGGCAAATGATTTTCATGCAAGGTTTGATATTAAAAGCAAAACTTATATTTATCAAATTTATAACGCAAAAACTAAAAGCGCTTTGTTTGCAAACAGGTCTGCTTTTGTCAACTATGATTTAGATATTGATAAAATGAAATCTGTTGCAGACTTATTGCAAGGAAAACATAACTTTAAAGGTTTTTGTAGCGCTGATGCAACGGTTAAGGATTTTGAAAGGGAAATCTATTCAATTAATGTGACAAGAAAAGGCAAATTCATAAAAATAGAGGTGACAGGAAACGGATTTCTTTATAATATGGTGAGAATTATTGCTGGAACAATAGTGGACGCAGGTAGAGGGTTATTGACGGAGGAGTCTGTAAAAAAAGCTCTTGAAAATGGCGATAGGTCGTTTGCAGGAAGAACAATGCCACCGGAAGGTTTATTTTTGACAAAAACTAATTATTAAAATAACAGGAGAAAAACTATGAAAATTACAAGCAAAGAACTAAGGAAAACTTGGATAGAATTTTATAAATCAAAAGGGCACATTGATATAGGTGCTGTTTCTTTGATTGGAGATGGATCAACGGGAGCAATGTTTAATGTCGCAGGAATGCAACCTTTAATGCCATATCTTCTTGGAAAAGAGCACCCTTGTGGAAAAAGGCTTTGCAATGTTCAAGGGTGTATTAGAACCGTTGATATAGACAGTGTTGGAGATGAGTCTCATTGTACATTTTTTGAGATGATGGGAAACTGGTCGCTCGGAGATTATTTTAAAAAAGAAAAGACTGCTTGGACTTTTGAACTTTTAACAACCAAGTTTAATTTAGAAAAGGACAAAATTCATGCAAGCGTTTTTGAAGGAGATGAAAGTGCTCCAAGAGACATTGAAACCGCAAAATTGCTTGAAAATTTGGGTATAAAGAAAGAAAATATACACTTTTTTCCAAAAGAGGATAATTGGTGGGAACTCGATGGACTTTATGACACTCCGTGTGGACCAGATAATGAATGGTTCTATCCAATGGAAAACGGGAATCTTGTTGAGATTGGCAATGATGTTTATATGCAATATAAGAAGACCAAAGAGGGTTATGTTCCTCTTTCCAACAAAAATGTGGACACAGGTTTTGGGTTTGAAAGATGCTTAATGTTTTTGAATAATCTCACCGATGTTTACAAAACAGATTTATTTGAAAAAGCGGTGAAAATTCTTGAAGCTAGATGTAACACAGAGTATGGCAGAGACGAAAGTGTTACAAGAGCAATGAGAATAATTTGCGATCACACAAGAACAATGGTAATGCTTATAGGCGATGAAAAAGGAATTTTGCCAAGTAATGTTGGTGCTGGATATATTTTGAGAAGAGTTATGAGAAGGGCAATAAGATATGTAAAAAAGCTAGACCTATCTTGTTATGTTCTTCAAGAAATTGCTGTTAGCTTTATTGAGGACTATAAAGAATTTTATCCTAGCCTAGAAAAAAAGAAAGAGTTTATATTAGATGAAATAAAAAAAGAAACTGATAAGTTTGAAAAAGCATTATTTGAAGGAGAAAAAGAATTTAATAAGGTTATTTTGGGAATAGAAAAACACAAAGAGTTTGCAAAAAAGTCAGGAGAGATTGTCCCAAATATCATCAGTGGAAAATCTGCATTCAGATTATACGACACATTTGGATTTCCTATTGAACTTACGCAGGAGCTTGCAAAAGAAAGAGGGTATGATGTTAACACAGAGGATTACCAAAAATGTTTCAAAGAGCATCAAGAAAAGAGTAAAATAGTTTCAGGCGCTTTTAAGGGAGGTCTTGTTGATGACTCGCTTACAAGTGCAAGGTTGCACACGGCTACACATATAATGCTTGCTGGACTTAGAAAGATGTTTGGAAATGATGTTGTTCAAAAAGGATCAAATATAACTCCGGAAAGACTTCGATTTGACTTTAATCTTGACCACAAGATGACGCAAGAGGAGATTTTAGAACTTGAAGAGTTTGTCAATGATGTAATAAAAAAGGAAATTCCAGTTAGATTTGAGGAAGTTTCTTTGGAAGAAGCAAAAAGTTCGGGCGCAATTGGAACATTTGATTCAAAATATTCCGAAAAAGTGAAGGTTTATGTAATAGATGGGGTTGATAGGCAAATTTGTGGAGGGCCTCATGCCCAAAACACAAAAGAATTGCATCACTTTAAGATCATAAAAGAAGAGAGCAGTTCAAGTGGAATAAGAAGAATTAAGGCTATTCTTGATTAAATAAGAAAATATATTGATTTTAAGTTATTAATATGCTAAAATTATAATCATATAGGAGGATATTATGGCTGGTAGCACAGTAAAAAAAGGATTTTTCTTTTATCTATTAATATTTTTAATCATAATTGTGGCGTTTGTAGGCGTTTGTGTTACTATAATGCTTTTAAATCCTGGAAAGAGTGTTTTAGGATTTTCTTACTTTAGTGGAAATACTACTTATGAAGTTTTACAAACGACAGGTGAGGCAAAACAAGAAATTAAATTGTCGCAAACAGCTTATTCGGCCATTGAAATTGATGCAGGAATGGCAAATGTCGTTTTGGAAAACAATACCGACCATGATAAGAATGCAATTTATATTGTTAATCAAGTTAAGGGTTTTAGTAAATCATCGGATTTAAAAGGCTTTTCTTACTCTGCGACTATTGACGGAGGGGTGTTAAAAATTAAAGTTAATGTTCCACAAGGATTTTTATACTTCTCGAAAAATGCAACAGTAAAAATACATTTGGTTTCACTAGATGACATAGGAACAATTAAAGACACTGATTTAATTGTAAAAACAACATCTGGAAGTGTTAACATTGGGGGAGCAGATAAAGGAGGATATTCAAAACCTGTTTATTCAAGAAGCTTGGATATTATTACAGAAAGTGGAAACATTTCTCTTTCTAGTGAAACAACTAACAATTTTAAAAACATTTCGTTAAAAACAAAAAGTGGAACAGTTGACTTAACAAAACAAGAAGGGTTAAAAGCTTCTAATGCTGATATTAACATAGATATCGGAGATGGAAAATTAAAGGCTAAAATTATAGATGACAATGTTAACTTAAAGGCTGTTAAAGGAACTGTTACACTTGGAGAGATAAAAGGGAAACTCGATATAAGTGTTGATACCACAATAGTTGACATTGAAAAAATTTCTGGTGATGTTAATTTTGCAGAGGGAAGTGAGATAATGAGTGCATGCAAAGTTGACATTGAAGAAATAGGAGGTCTTCTTAACATTCCACAAGGAAAAGACAGCAACATTAATGTTAAAAAAGTAGTTGGAAAAATAAATGTAAATATCAAAAATGGAAATGTTCTTTTGGGAGATGAAAAAAATCCAATTTCAGCAAATACTCTTGTTAAGAGTGAAGGTGGTGAAATAGAAGTTTATTTTGGAAATAGCGCTGAACAAAAAACAATATTGTCAGAAAATGGAAAAGTTACAGCTAATTTTAAAGATGGAGCAAATGGGCAACTAGATATAACTTCAAAAAATGGCAATGTTTTTATAAACTTTAAAGCAACCTCAAGAATACAATTTAATTTTAACATACCAAATCCTGATGATAAAAATGAGTTTAAACTTTCAAATGTTAAATTTGACATATTCAACGGAAAAGAGCTCACTGAAAACCCTTATAATTATGAAGTTAGTGAATCAGAGGGAAAAGCAATCATAAATGCTATAACAAACAAAACTATCACGCTTGATATAATTTAGAAAAAAAATAAAGAGATTTAATGGATATCCAGATTAATCTCTTTTTTTATTTAGCAATTTTAAAAAAAGTTAAAAAAACAGTTGATTTTTTGTGATACTTTTGATATATTAATAAAGCATATAGTGAGTTGCTTGCATATATATAAGCAGAGAGGAAGACAAGAAAGGGTTTGAATTTTGCAGTGCAACGCAATATATTAGCAGATATATGACATGCGGGAGTGGCTCAGTGGTAGAGCGTTGCCTTGCCAAGGCAAATGTCGCGGGTTCGAATCCCGTCTTCCGCTCCATAAACACCAAAAGGCAATCTAAAAAAATAAAAGCGACATTTGCCTGATGGGTTCCCTAAAAATTGGAGCAATTTTTAGGGGGCGAAGAAAACTTTCGACAAAGCGAAATTTTGCGATAGCAAAATAAGCAAAGAGAAAGGTTTTCGAAGCAGTCGCGGGTTCGAATCCCGTCTTCCGCTCCATAAACACCAAAAGGCAAGTAAAAAAACAAAAGCGACATTTGCCTGAAATAGTAGTTAAAACTGACTAAACTCTAAATGTTTGGTACCATCGCCAAGTGGTAAGGCCAAGGTCTGCAAAACCTTTATTCCCCAGTTCGAATCTGGGTGGTACCTCCAAATGCCGATGTGGCGGAATGGCAGACGCACAGGACTTAAAATCCTGAGAGGGCAACTTCGTGTGGGTTCAAGTCCCACCATCGGCACCAATCTAGGACAAGTAGTATAACATATACTACTTTTTTTATTTGTGTATAGATTAAACTTTTTTAGGTGGAACTTTTCAAGTCCTTCCTGTCGGACCCGGACCGCGACGAGTCGCTCCCGGCTTTGGCTAAAAACTTGCACACTGGCAAGTTTTCTTAACGCGTCGCCCCATCGGCACCAATCTAGGACAAGTAGTATGGTATATACTACTTTTTTTATTTGTATATAGATTAAATTTTTTAGGTGGGACTTTTCAAGTCCTTCCTGTCGGACCCAGACCGCGACGAGTCGCTCCCGGCTTTGGCTAAAAACTTGCACACTGGCAAGTTTTCTTAACGCGTCGCCCCATCGGC
>CALVMJ010000015.1 GCA_944345365.1 uncultured Clostridia bacterium
GTGTGCTTGTCTTGATACAAGTGTCGTCGCTTCGCTCCGACAGACAAGCACACTCTACAACTAAATATATTAGACAAAAAGCGAAAGTGTTGGTAAACGTAACACACTTTCGCTTTTTGCTATTATATATGATGGCTAATTTATTCCATGGTGTACTTGACAAGAGTCTCTGAAATGAGTTCTTCTTTTGCTGATTAAGGCAGAGAAACAATATTTGCGCTTGTGGCTTTGTTTTATTCGTTTCTCTGCCTTCTGATATTGTGTTTTCATTTCTTCTCTTGTCAAGTACCTTTCACGGCATAAAATAGCCAAGAAAAAAGAGAACTAGATATTTTTCTAATTCTCTAATTATTACACTAGTTTCAAAAGTAAGTGACTAAAACCCGTGGTTATTTTTGAAATATACTGTTAATATTTTAGTAGCCCTCTTGCATATTATTGCTTTCTTTTTTATCCTCTATTTCTGCCACAAGCGCTTCGGTAGTTAACAAGGTTCCTGCGACAGAAGCAGCATTTTGCAAAGCAGATCTCGTCACCTTTGTAGGGTCAATAATCCCTTTTTCAATCATATCACAATACTCGTTGCTGTAAGCATCAAAGCCAAAAGCTTTTTGGGATATGTTTTCATAAATCTTGTTAATTACGACCCCTCCATCTATTCCTGCATTTTTTGCAATTTGCCTAACAGGAGCTTCCAAAGATTTTAAAATTATAATAGCTCCGGTCTTTTCATCGCCTTCAAGACTTTCGATAAGCTGTTTAACTTTTCCTGAAGTTTTTAAAAGTGCCACTCCTCCGCCAGGAACAATTCCCTCTTCGCTAGCCGCCTTAGTCGCCGATAATGCATCTTCAATTCTAAGCTTCTTTTCCTTCATTTCAACTTCTGTGGGTGCTCCCACTCTTATAACTGCAACACCTCCTGAAAGTTTTGCAAGTCTATCGGAAAGTTTTTCTCTTTCGTATTCACCTGTTGTAGCCTTTAATTGGCTTTTTAGCGACAAAATTCTTTCGGCAATTTTCTGACTATCACCAGCCCCTTCAACGATGGTTGTCGAATCTTTATCTATTTTTATGCTCTTTGCTCTTCCCAAGTCTTCAATAGAAATATTTTTCATATCTTGACCAAGCTCATCACAAACAACACTTCCTCCGGTTAAAATTGCAATATCTTCAAGCATTGCCTTTCTTTTATCTCCAAAGCTTGGAGCCTTAACAGCCACGCAAACAAAAGTTCCTCTAAGCTTATTTAAAATGATTGTTGTAAGAGCTTCACCTTCAACTTCATCAGCTATGATTAAAAGTTTTCCAGAAGATTTTGCAACTTGTTCTAAGACAGGCAAAATTTCTTGGATGTTTGAAATTTTTTTGTCTGTAATTAAAATGTATGGGTCGTCTAACTCGGCAATCATTTTCTCTGCATTAGTGCACATATATGGAGAAAGATACCCTCTGTCAAATTGCATTCCCTCAACAATATCTAACTCTGTTTGCATAGTCTGAGATTCTTCAACCGTAATAACACCGTCACTTCCCACTTTTTCCATTGCTTTTGCAATTAGCTCTCCCACAAACTCATCTCCTGCTGAAATAGAAGCAACTTGTGCAATAGCTTTGCTGTTTTCTATTGGTTTGCTTAGCTTTTTAAGTTCATCAACCACCACCTCAACAGCCTTAAAAATTCCCTTTTTTAAAATAATTGGATTTGCTCCGGCTGTAAAATTTTTCATTCCTTCTTTGATTATAGCCTGAGCAAGCACGCAAGCAGTCGTCGTTCCATCGCCTGCGACATCATTAGTTTTTACACTGACTTGCTTAATTAATTCTGCCCCCATATTTTCAAAAGGATCATTAAGCTCTATTTCCTTTGCAATTGTAACGCCATCATTTGTGATCAGTGGCGTAGCAAACTTTTTCCCAAGAACAACATTTCTTCCCTTTGGACCTAGTGTTATTTTCACGGTATTAGCCAAAACATCAACACCTCTTTCGAGAGCTTTTCTTGCTTTATCTCCTTCTAAAATTGCTTTTGACATAAAAACCTCCTATTCAATAATTGCCAAAACATCTGCCTGGCGAATAATAACATAATTTTTACCATCTTGCTCAACCTCCGTTCCTGAGTACTTTGCATAAAGAACGGTATCTCCCACCTTAACTTTCATTTCCACATTTTTCCCGTCAGCCATTTTTCCTTCACCAACAGCAACAACTTCTGCTATCTGCGATTTTTCCTGTGCCAATTTTGGCAACAAAATTCCTCCCAAAGTTTCTTTTTCTCTTTCTTTTGGCATTAAAACAATCCTGTCAAAAAGCGGTCTTATCTTCATTAATTATCCTCCTTAACATAGTTTTAATATACTCCATTTATGCTAATTTGTAAAGTAATGTGTGCCACTTTATTGCGAAGAAGATCGAAGTTAATTTCTTAATTACTATTTGTTTTAAGTTAAGCCGAATACTGTCAACTATCAATACATATATTAAAAATAAATGGAAACAAAAAAGAAGCTTTTATTCCCAATTATAGTTATATGCATAGGCCTTGTTTTATGTATTTCTCTTGCCGGCATATTTTTTTCGCTTGTTAATTCACAAAATATTTCAAATTCAACCTCCAATCTTTCATCAACTGCGTATAATATTTATCTGCTTTCACTAAACTCTTGTAAAAATGAAAGTGAAGCAATATCTCTTGGAAAAGACACTATGATAGATGATAACGCAGGATATTTATGGGAATATGACGGCAATTTTGAAATAATTTCAAGTGCATATAAAAACGAAAATGATGCATTGCTTATGAAAAATGCCCTCGAAATGAAAAACATAAAAACACAAATAATCAAAGTTGATTTCCCTTCAATAAAAATATCATCAACCTATTCAAACAAGGAAATGGAAATATTGATGTCCGCGTTAAATTCTTTTCATGATGCATATTTTGAGCTTTACGATATTTCCATAAGCCTTGACTCACAAATAATCAATGAAACAAAAGCAAGCCTCTTGATAAATGAAGTTTTGTCAAAGTTTACGACAAAAAGAAATAATTTTAATACATTATTTCCAAAGAATTCAAGCGATTTTCTTTCAACCATAAATGATTACTTGACTAATGGGTTTGAAAGTTTAAGTTTGCTCTTTGACAAAATCTTAATAACTCCAACACAAACTTTTTCATCACTAATAAAATACAGATATTGCGAAATCCTAGATCTAAATTATAATTTAATAAAAGAAATCATCAATCTAAACTCGTAAAATAGTGGTAGAATTTACCTATATTTCTCCCATTTCCACTCGTCATTATTTGGAATTGACAATTATTTGACGTATCGCAAAAACTTAGAAGCCTTTTTGCGATTCCCTCGCTTGTATCAAAAAATTTGGGATAATTTAATATTTTTGAAAGCTCTGGCTTAATCCCTTCAAAATGCGTACAACCAAGCACAACAGCTTTTGCTTTCTTCCCTTGCAAAGCATCTTCTAAATATAGTTCAATATTTTTTCTGTCAAATAAATTATCATCAATTATCTTTGGTAAGTTTTTAGGGCAAAAACAGATGTCTTGCCAATCTTTTAACATTCTGCAATTTTTAATAGTAACGTCAGTAGCTAAAACCAAAACATCTTTGATATTAAATTCTCTTACTGCGGGCAATAATGCTGGCTCACTTCCAATAAAAATAATTTGTGGAAACATTATTCTAAGGGAAGAAATAGCCACCGAAGTAAGTGTGTTACAACCAATTATTATAATTTCTGGATTAAAAATATTTTTTATATTTTCTACTAAATCAATTGCTATTTTTTTTAGCTCCTCTTCGCTTTTTTCTCCATATGGCAAATTTTTTTCATCTAAAAACAAAAGGTAATTGCAATATGGGCAAAGTTTTTTGCACCTTGCCATAACATTAACCCCTCCACTTCCACTGTCAATGATTGCCACTTTTTTCATATTAACATATATGCATAAAATTTGTCAAAATTTCAAAATTACATGATTAAATTAATTGCTTTAGAAATAATATAAACCAAGTTGTCAAGATTTTCGTGAATATCCTTTGGAGTTAAAACAAGATTTTCAGGGGAATCTTCTATCACCTCTTCCCCAATAAGCATAAGCGGAACCCCAATAGCAAAGCACGGAACCCCCAGACTTTCCTTGCAAATTTTTCTTCCAAAATTATTTAGAGCGCTTCCCGGAGTAATACCAAAATTGTTAAGTTGAATTGAAATTCCAAGCCTATTAACATTTTTTGTTGCAAGGCTATCGATTAACAAGACAAAATCAACATCAAGCCAAATTGTAAGCATATGAACCATATCAAAGGAATTAATACCTGTTAAAGCAAAGACATTTGGAGAAATTTTAAATATATTATTCTTATCTAAATCAACATTAATATCCACTCTATCAACCACTTTGCTCCCAAGTGCATCAGCCAATATAGCAGGATTCCCAAGACCAACAATAAGGACTTTTCTCCCCTTTTTAAATCCTTTTTCTTTCATCATTTTACCAAGTCTAATCCTTAGAATTTCACAAACATAGTCGTGACACTCTTTATCAAGCAGATGAGTTAGAGGTGAATTAATAATAAAATACTCACCTGCTCCAAAGTCTGATTTTTTAGAGTCACTATTTTCAATAAAAAAGTTTATCGTAGAAATTGAGTATTTTTTATATTTCTTAATTTTACTCTTTTTTGCATTAAGCTCATAAGCACATTCATCGATTAAATCTATCATAATTATATTGTACGAAATATAAAAAAAATTATTAATTTTACTTGATTTTTAAGTTTTGTTATGATATACTCCATTAGAAACTTGTAAAGGAGAAAGAAATGGCAAATATTAAATCGGCAAAAAAGAGAATTTTGGTAATAGAAAAAAAGACAGAGCTTAATAAATCTGTAAAATCCAGAATTAACACATATTCAAGAAAATTTAAATCTGCTATCGCTTCTAAGGATATTGTATCTGCTGAAAAAGCCTATGCTGAGATCTCATCTGTTCTCGACAAAGCTGCAAGCGATAATGTAATCCACGATAATTGTGCATCAAGAAGAAAAGCAAGATTTGCAAAAGCCCTTAATGAATTAAAAAATGAAGCAAAATAAAACACACCCTATTGGGTGTATCTTTTTTATAAAAAAACTCCACCGTAATAGGTGGAGCTTTTTATCATTGTTTTAATTCACCTTGGTCTTGATCGTCATTTTCTTTTTGAGTTTGATCTTCTTCTAACATTTGTTCATCTTGATTTGAAGTGACACTTGAAAAGTTTTTAGGCATAGTAACAATGCCGAAAACAACCAAAATCCCAGCAATTGCCATTATTATATCGCTTATTAAACTTTCTTCAACATAAAATCCAAAGATTTTTCCAATAGCGTTAATAAAAACTACCAACGCTCCTGCAAGAGCCGTCCAAAAGCCATAGGACTTAATCAGTTCTTTTATTTTCATTTGATTTTCTCCTTTTAGTCATAACAATTTCTTTAAGTTCTTTAACATCTTCCTTAACATCTTCTATTATGTCAAGATGAAAGGTTAAATCCTCAATAGTTTTTTGGTATTTGTCCTCTCTTTTTCTGCTGTCCTTAATTTGATAACAAAACAGTCCCACAAACAAAGTTGCAAAAATCCCGTTGCTTACAACCATGCTCACAATTTGTTCCCACAATTGCATCATTCATTACCACCACAAATTTTTAAATTTTCAATAAAGGTTTTCATTTTTTCTTCCTCCTTCTTGCTCTTTCTAGCTCTTAAAACAAAAGATGAAAAACTTTTATCATTAACAATCATTCTCATAAATCGTCATTAAAATTTCTGGATTTGAGATTGTTTGAGAGCCTGCCTCAGACTCAAATGCAAAGCTGAAAAACCTACCCTTAATATTTGTGATTACTTTTTGAACATCTCCACTGCCATTAACTAAAATTCTTTTTGTCTCCATGTCACTGCAAATTGTAATGTTGCAATCGGATTTTGATAAAAGCTTTATGCTGTCAATATTTTTTAAACAGCTATAACCAAAATCACTGAAAGCTGACTTCCACTTTGCTTTTATCGGCTCTCCAAAAAAAGATTGTCCTTTTACAAACTCTCCAATTTTATTACTCAAAGAGCCCCTAAAAATGGCACAAATTTTAAAAAGATTTGCACTGCTTAGAACAGCAAACTTTTTAATATCCACTCCTCTAAGAATTTCTATGCCCTGGGTCTTCAAATCATAAATAATAACAGCGTTATTAACATAATCTTCATTTTCGCAACCTATAACTTCTTCATCAAAAGTCATTTTACATGCAAGAAAATATTTACCGTCAAAACAAGCACTGCATGGTTTTGAAAGGTTTGTTTTTTCAACATTTTGCAAACAGTTAATTTCAACTGGTTTAACCGAGTTTCCATTAAAAGAATAAAGCCCATCTTTTGTCAAAAACATAACTTCCTCGCCACAAACACAAATTGATTCTGGATAGATATAACTTGAAGATTGATAAAGATGCTCAATGCTAAACTTCGAATTCGTGCTGTATGGATTAACTCTTGTAATACCAAACTCTCTAAACACATACAAATTATCGTTAAAAGTCATTAGCCTAAGCAGTTGTCCTCTGTCATCACCAAATTCAATTCTTTCAATGTTTGATTCTGTCCATTTTGTAACATCTGTGTCAACACTGTAAACGAGAGCATTTCTCGTTTGAGCCGTGATTGCAAAAAGCTTTTCGAAATGATAGCAAGCGTCCATAATTTTAGGAACGTTTGGATATTCAGCCTCTTGTGCATGATCCAGTAAAACAAGTTCATCAGATGGAGAAGTAAATATAAAGGCTTCAAGACCGTCTCGAAGAATCTTAGTCATTGCAGGAACTTCATTAAAAGTCTTACTTAATGACACAACAAAGTCGGCCCAATCAACATCAAAATAATAAATTTTGTTATCACTTTTCATAAATAGGAGAATATCACTTGGCTTTTTGTTTGTATTATTAAGCCACCTAACTCCCCAAATGCTGATGACTTGGGAGTCAACAACCATATCCTTGTCACCTTCATCAACTGGAAAGCTTAACACCTTAATTCCATATCCATCTCTTAAATCACCTTGTTCAATATTAAAATTAAAACACATAACACCATCATCATAAGATAGTAGGGTTTGATCGGTTGTAACATTAAATGGCACATTAAATTTTTTAAACTTAAATTTTTTTGTTTTTATAGGCTTAATTACAAAATTATTTTTATAAACCATAATCCCTCCAATATTTTACAACCATTTTTTAGCTGGCATATTTTTTGTTTTATCTTTTCTTAATAACGAGGATATACTATTTTTGAACCTATTTTCAAATAATGTTGCTTTGTCAACAAGTCCTTCAAAAAGGAAAAACTCTCTTGCAATTGCATATGCATAAACTCTGACAGGAATTAAATATAGGATTTCATCTTCCAGCCCTACAATATCAGGGATATAGGAATAAACAATTTCTACAATGCTGTCCTTAAAAGATATATGATCGGGAAATAGAGTAAAGGAAACCCTTTTTCCATCAATATTTTTAATATATTTAACATCTAAAATTGTTTTTGAAAGATCAGAAAAGTATAATTCTTTGCTGGCAGAAACTTTTTCATACTGTAAAATATTCAAAAATTCCGTTGCAACTTCTTCTTGAACAAAATTAAAGATTTCAACGAGTTTATCTACTGTTTCTTGATCCTCTGGGGATATTTGACCACCCTCAAATACAGTTTTTAATTCTTCAAGGCCAATGAATTTACAAGCATTTTTTAAAACATCTTTAACTTTCATATATCACCTCTTTTAAGCGCTCAACAGCTTTTTTTTGAATATTCCTTTCTAGTTTTTGATTTTCTAAATCTATTTCCTTAATAACTTCGTCTTGCCTTAAAACACTTGTTTTTTTCGCAAAAGTTATTGCCCTTTCGTCTAAGGCGTCAAAAGGGACAGTAAAACAATACGATCCTCCTCTTTGCTCAGAAGAATGAACTTCAAACCTATTTTTGGAAAAATCATAAACTACATAATATGATTTATCAACCTCTTTTAATCTTTCACAAATAAACAAAGGATCACTATCGAGCACTATTTGGTTTTTCATTTTTTCTCCTTTAATTAAATACCCCTTGGAAATCCAAGGGGTAATTAACACTAACAAAAATAATTAAAATGGACTTGTAACAGTCGACTTAATTCCAGAAATCTTAGCTTGTCCTGCTGGTTTATCACAAATAAGCTCTGCATATTTTACAAGTGTTGCACTATATGTTGGGAATCCAGGGTTTTGTTTAATTATTTTACCATCTTCCCCTTCAAGCCAATTCCAGTCGCAAAGTTCATGAAGAGTAAAGTCATCTGTGTTAAGCAAATATAAAGTATCGTCGTCAACAAATCTGTCTGTAACAACAGGGATTCCATTATGAGATATTGCTTTAAATCCTCCCTCTAAATCCATAACATCAATGTTTCTTCTATAAGCACCAAGATATTCTTGATAAGCACGCCTTACAGCACTCGAACAAGCAATAAAATTAATTTTTGAATCAACATTTTCGTCAAGATAATCAATCGCAGATTGAATTAATATATCAGAAATTTCAGTCTGAGTTGAGCTTTTATAAGGAGCAAGCCATTTGTAATTTGCCCTTGAAAGCCCATAAAGAGTCTCTGAATCCGAGAATATTTTTCCAAGACCAGTAATTTCATATCCCTTAGAACCCTGAACATAAACCTTATTTCCAGTTGTAATAGATGCACTTGCGCTTGTAGTAACAAAATGAAATTTTTTGTTTACTCTGTCAACATATGTAATTCTGATTCCCCCTTGAACAAGAGATTCTCCATTATAAATATCTATAACCATTCCTTCAATCAAGTTTTTAACTTTATCACAAGTCGCAACTCCTTCGCTGTAAGAAGAAATTGTTGCAAGCAAGCCAGAGCCGTCACCATATAACATTCTTCCAAGGTTAAAGGAACTTGCTTTAACTAGCCCTTCCATTTCGTCTGCAAGAAGGTTGACAAAAGCTCCTATGTTGTTTGCTGAAGAACGAATAGCCTTATCAGAGAGCTCAATTTTTCCATAAAGGTTTTTAAGCTCAGCAACGAATTGAGCATAATTGTTTCCAGCAGCTGTTGGAAGACTGCCTGTTTCCGAACCAGCTCCTATACCACCGTTAATTCCGTATGGAGCAAGTTTTCTAATTTCTTTTCCCCAAACGTCCTTGTTAGAGCGTTTGATTTTTGTAAGGAGTGGGTTTGCACTAATGTTTAATTGATTAGCCACCACTCCAAGATAAACGCTTTTTAAAGCGTTTTCTGCACTGTTAATTGTTACCATAATCTACCTCTTTACCTAAAATTTTTGGGTATGTTTTTTCTTATGAAAACAAATCTTCCATCAACTTTTTAGCTTCTTTAAGCGAGGTTGGAGCAACGGGCTCAAGCTTAGTCGCCCTTTGCCCTTTCTCGCTGCTAAAAATAATAGGTGGTTTTTTTGAATTTAATTCTTTCATATAAATTTCAATGACCTTGCTTTTTAAGTCTTCATCTTCAAAAACATACTTTTTAATTAAAGGATCACTAAACTTTTGAGTATTTTTGCTCGCCATTCTTTCCATAAATATTTTTGCCCAAGCATTCTCAAAAGGGTTTGCGTCCTTTTCCGACTTGACCTTTTTCACAAGCTCGTCGGAATAATCTTTTGCATCGGTGTTTTCCAAAAGAAACTTTGAAAGGCCCTCTTCAACTTCTGCATCAGAAAGCGTGTTTTCAGTTGTTTTTTCTTTTTCGAATTCACTTAGCTTTTGACACTTGCGAGTAAATTCAGCCTGCAAACTGTTGTAAGCTTGTAGCAAAGCCTGTGGCGACTTAAATTTTCCAAACTCGCCTTCCCTCTCAGCGTCTTTTTGGGAGCCAGAATCACTCTCAGCACTCATTCCACTCATTTCAAAAGAAATATCTGCCGGTTCCTTTTCTGGTTGTTCCCTAAGTTTTTCGTCGTTCATTTTCTATACCTCACTTTGACTATTTAATTTTTTATGCTCTTTGTGCAAATTGATATGGCTTAAAAACAAGTCTTGCAAAGCTTTATTTTTTTCAACCCTTTTATCAAATTCATCGCTAAGCATAAAAGAAATATGTTCGCTAATATGAAGGTCGTCGTCGTCAATATCAAGAGGCAAAACTTCTTTGCCTTCAATTAGCTTAAAATTTTCCTTTTCGGCTTTTTTAATGTGTAAGTCGTTTAAATCCTGAGCATTTTCCCAAATTCCAAGCCCAAGGAGTTCAAGGATTTTAGATTTCATTCTTTTTGAGATGTTGCCATTATCATCGCTCAACAGTCCAGCATTTAAAAGTTCAAAAACCATCTGCCTCTTTTGAGCAACAGTCTCCCCCAGTTCATTTTCTGTTTCAAACGCAATATCATCGCTAGAAATATCATTTTTGGTAAAATAGAACAATTCCACTTCACCATTATCTCCAACAATTCTGTTAAGCCTTGGCAAAACTGCGAATTGCCTGTAAAGCCTCAAAACTTGCTGAGCAAGCTTTTTGATAGCGTTTTTTATAGATGTAGAACTTGTTGTAAGTCTAAGTTCATCTTGCTCCACCATAAGCTCCAAAGCGATTCCACTTAGATTACTTGAAACATAGTCAGTGTCCATAACTTCTGTTACCCCGCTTATGTTTCTAAACTCATCAAGCAGCTTTTGCTCTTCCTCGTCAAAACTTGAAGGGACTTCTTCTTCGGTCAAGAAAGATGGAGGGGTCGATCCTTGTCTATAAACCAAAATCTTTCCAGGACATAAGCCCTCGTCTTCAAGATTTTCGATATCAATTGATCCATCTTCAACCTTTAAAATACCCATGGAAAGCCTGTTTAAGAATTCGTGTTTTCTGTTTTTGACTGCGTTATAGGCTCTTTGAACAGGAATAAGCCTGTCAATCACGCTATTTCCCCAAAACGAACCTGCTTGCTCAATAGAAACTTGCTTAACAAAAGGGAAAACCCTAGCTCCTTCTGCGCCATTTTCATAAGGAAGATCCCCGTCAAAAACCAAATGATCTCCAGCAATAATGACAAGTCTTCCATTTGGTCTGTCAACGCTTGGCCTTTCATACTTTTCAATAACCAACACACTATCTTTTTTCCTAGCCTCCACTATTTTCGTTCCTGTGGCAGTATAACCAAGGCCTCCAAGGCCTGAAACAGAATCAAAAGCGTAAACGTTAATATTCTCTCCTTTTACATCAATTCCGTACATAGATTTAACTTCATCTTTGCCATAAACTCTTGCATGAATTATACTTCTGCAAGACTCAACATTTTCGCAAGTATCACTATCTGGGAAAATTTCAAAAGGAGAACAAACCGAAATATCAACATCACCGCTTCTTATTTCCTCTCCATTTTCACTTCTAGCAATTACTTGCCCAATATTTGGATTCCAGAAAATCTTATAAAAAGAAGTCCCACAAATTTCGCTCCACTTCATAGCCTCGTTAATTTTAGCACTAAGATTAAGCCTGTTAGAGACTGAATCAAGCACTTTTGTCGAAACTTTTGCTGTCTTTAAATCGGAATCATCATTAGAAGCTGGCAAAACAATAGTTTTTGGCTTAACCTTTAAAAGCTTAGCAAGCCTGATCTCCAAAATTGGCGCTATATGGTTAAAAACTTCTCTTTCTTGCCAAAAGAATTGCTTTTCATAATCTTCAATTTCTCCACCATACCCAATCGTGCAAAACTGATTTCCCATATAAAAATTCATATTTAGTTGCCATTGTGTTTCCAAGCATTTTCTCGCTTCCTGCCTTGCTCTAAAATCTTGCTTAATCTCTTCAACTATGGAATTTTTAATCTTTTCTTTCATTATTCCTCCTCAACCTTTCATTTAATTTAAAGGGAGATTTTGTCCCTTTTGGAGTTTGCATTTTTGCAACAGCTTCATAAATACCTTTAAGACAGTCCTCGCAAAAACAAAGCTCTCTTCTTAAAATACCTTTTGTGCTAAGTGAATAATCGGCAAGATTGTTGCACCCTGCAAAGTCACACTTGGTTTTGTGCACGCACTTTTCAATTTGCATTTTGTTCCTCCTTTAAAAGTTGCAATATTCTTTCTTTTTCTGCCTCTAATTCTTCGTCGCTCATATCCAAAATTTTAGGCTCAAGATTTGGATAAAATTTATCAACCAAAATTTTTAAAGCAGTTATATCAGGTGCAAAATGTTTTTTAGTAATTTTCTTTTTGCTCAGCCTCTTAACGCCTTCATCATCGACAGAAAACTCTTCTGTAATTTCTTTTGCCTCATACCCAACAGCTTTTTTTAGCAGTGCCTTTTTTAATTTTTCTTCATCGTTCATCTTTCCCCCAAATTGCAACTTTGCAAGCATTATAAAAGCAAAAGGAATTCATATCAACATTTAGTGCCAAAAAAAATTCACACAACCAAAAACTCTTCATAGAATGAAATTATAGGAAGAAATTCCTATCGCAAGAGGAAGTATGAACACACTGCTAAAATTTGATAATGTTGATTTTTACTATCAAACAAAAACTGAAGAAATAAAGGCCTTAAGTTCTGTTAACTTCGAGGTCTCAGATCAAGAATTTTGTTCCGTTGTTGGTCCAAGTGGATGTGGAAAAACCACAATCCTCTCACTAACTGCGGGCTTATTAAAAGCAAGCTCAGGAAAAATCTTGCTAAAAGACAAACCAGTAGAAAAAAATGATTCAAGAATTGGCTATATGTTCCAAAGAGATCACCTATTTGAGTGGCGAAGCATTTGGAAAAATATTACGCTTGGAATAGAGATACAAAAACCTCAAAACAAGGAAGCAAAACTTGAATTGGCCGAGAATCTTCTAAAAAAATATGACCTCTATGCGTTTAAAAATCAACGACCAAGCCAGCTTAGTGGAGGAATGCGACAAAGGGTTGCTCTAATAAGAACATTGGTACTAGAACCACAACTACTTTTATTAGATGAACCATTTTCTGCCCTCGATTTTCAAACCAGATTAAAGGTGTGCGACGATGTCTACGAAATGATAAAAAGCGAAAAAAAGACGGCAATATTAGTCACACATGACATTTCAGAAGCCATTTCAATGTCAGAAAAAATTATTGTGCTATCAAGCCGTCCTGCAGCAGTAAAAAGTGTTTTAAAATTAAACCTAAAAGGGAAAACTCCGTTAGAAAAACGAGAAGATCCAACTTTTGGAGAACTCTTTGATAAAATTTGGAAAGAACTCACAAATGAAGAAAAAAAATAATAACAACCTACACGCAATGTATTCTAAAACTCATTATGAATATGTAAGAAAAATAAAACGAGATAAAACATTTATACTCTCAATGCAAATTTTGCTTTTTGTCGCTTTTATAGGGCTTTGGGAATTACTGGCAACTGTCAATATAATAGACCCTTTCTTTTTCAGTAGCCCGTCAAGAATATACACCACATTTGTTTCGTTAATAAGTTCAGGTTCTTTGTGGACACACATCGGCATTACACTGTTTGAAACAATAATTGGTTTTTTAATAGCAACGGCACTTGGCACGTTGATAGCAATCTTGCTATGGTGGAATGAAAAGTTAAGACGCATACTAGAACCTTATATAATAATCCTAAACAGTCTGCCAAAAATAGCACTTGGGCCAATAATAATCCTTTGGGTGGGCTCAGGAGCAACAGCAATAATCACGATGTGCGTGCTTATATGCATAGTGATAACAACAATCTCAATGATGAATGCATTTTTATCATGTGATAAAGATAAAGTATTGTTAATGCAATCAATGCACGCAAACAAATTTCAAATATTTTGCAAATTAATCCTGCCGAGCGCAATTCCGGAATTTTTGTCGGTACTAAAAATAAATGTGGGAATGAGCTGGGTCGGAACAATAATGGGCGAGTATTTGTCAAGTAGCGCAGGACTTGGTTATTTGATAGTATATGGCAGTCAAGTGTTTAAAATTGACTTAGTAATGACAAGCACAGTTCTCCTTTGCCTGTTAGCCGGATTAATGTACGCAATAATATGTGTAATCGAAAAGAAATTCAAAAGATAAAATTTTGAAGTTCTAAAACTTCTTAACTTTTAAATTCCCAAGGGCTATTATATTAAAGAAAAAAAAGGTAATCTATTAAATAAAACGAATTTAATATAAACAACCTAAATATCAAACACTTAGCCCAAAAAAAATCCACGGAAACACCGTGGATTTTTATTAACATTGCGTCAAATTTATCTTTTGTCTCTTTCTTTTATAGCCTTTTTTCATTAATTACTTTGTTTACCTATAAATAAAGTTATCTCGTAAGTTCTCCTTCCCCTGCTTTGTCTTTCTGTTCAGCATTGCTTTTTGAAGTTACGTTACGCATAATATTACAGCCTCTTTTCCAAGCACTACAATAACGATAAATAAAGCTTGACTTTAATTTAGCAAAACTACCACCTCTTTTGTCGTTTGTTTCAGAATTAATCTCTGGAATTTCATCATTAAGTGAGTCAGCATTTTCTATATTTTTGTTTTCAATTGCAGTTTTTAGGTTTCCAATAATTTCTACAAATTTATCTTGATTAATTTCATTATTATTTTTTAGCTTATTGAGCAAAACACCTCTTAACAATGAATTAATTTTATCTATTGATTTTTTTGTAACTCTTTTTGTAAAAACTTTACAACCTATCATTTCTAAAATTTTCGAATTCTTTTTAATTTCGTTCCCATTTTCTGCATTTTCTAAAGATTCGTTCATTATTTTCTTCAAAAGCTCTAAAGTTATATCTTCCTTGTTTTTATCATTCATCAATGCTGTCAAATCTATTACTTTTTCAGAACTTTTTACTTTTAATGATTTTTCTGCAAATTTATAAATCATTTCTGCAATAATTTTGCTGTCAATATTTTTAAAATATTTAAGATTTTCCCACTTTTTTTCTATAAATTTCTCAAATTGATCTTTATCAAATTTCCCTTCCTCATTAATAAATTCACAATAATCTGCAATTTTTGGACAATCATTTAACAAGTCATTAACAAGTTCTTTATTTTTTTTATTTTTTTCTAGATATTGAAAAACTTCTGGTTTTTCTTTTGCAATGTCTTTAATAAAATTTTCATCACCTTTAAAACTTGATGAGTATTTTATTGCCTCTGCATTTACTCTAATAAGTTCTAACATGATTTCTTTATTTTTACTTAGATCCTCATCTTTTTCTATAAATCCTGGGCTGACTTTAACTAATTCTTTTAAGAATTTTGTATCAGCTTTTAACTTATTATCAACAAAAGAATAAGCCTCTACATTCTGCTTAACCGCTTCCGTTGCGATTTTTTTATCTCCTTTAAATCCTGCCGCTAAATGTTCAAGCATGAGGCCATTTTTTTTTACAGTTTTAACAGCTAAATCTTTATTAAACTTAGCACCGTACCTTTTTACTATTTCTTCAAAAGCAGCATCATTTCCTTTTTTTATTCTTTCTTCTATAATTTTTATATGTTCTTTATTCATTTTTTTCCTCCTGTTCTTAACATATCACAAAATATCCTAGTTATCAATACCCAAATTTATTTTTTTTACCTAGAAGAACTTCTTTCTGATAAATCCTCCAAGACTGTTGGATCTTTTTCTAAAGCTTCATCTAGTATGGAATCATCTTTCTTAAATTTCTTGTGAATATAGCTAATTGCCTTTGGATTCCTCTTTACTGCTTCTAACGCAAATCTTTTGTCTTTTTCACCTGCATAATCTCTTATATTTGCGTAATCTTTATTTTTCTGAAGCTCGTATATTTTTCCTAAACATTCAGGATTTAATTCAACACAAGCAAGCAAACAGTCTTTTAAATCTTTTGCATTTCCTTTTGTTTCTTGTTCTAAATAATCTATACCATACTTTAATGCTTCAGGATTAAGAACTATATCAGCAATAATTGCTTCCTTTTGTTTAGCATAATCTTCACTAACATATTTCAAGATTTCTGGCATTTCTTTAACTAATTTGTGTACAAGAGAATCGTACAATGTTGTTTTATAAGACCCAATTGTTATTTCTTTCTTGCTTAATTTATCTTCAAAAAGCTTTAGTACTTCTGGATTATTTAAAATAACATCATAAACAATATTAAAATCTGTTTGCACAGATTCGTCTGCATATTGCAAAGCAAATCCATTTATTTTTGAAAGCTTCCTAAAAAATTCTTTATCTTTACACAGTTTTTCCCTAACATGTTCAAGTCCTAATATTTTTGGAAAATCAATTGCAATATTAAAAACAATTCTTTTATACTCTTCTTCACTTATAAAAGTTGAAAGAGTTTTTAAAGAATCTGGATTATTTGAAACTGAGGTGCAAATATAGTCATAATATTGTTTTTTTGTAAGCCTGTTAGCATATTTTAATATATCAGGTCTATTTCCAATAAAAATAATATCACGAATAAGCAAATTATAATTCTTATCACTTAAATTCTTTTCTACATACTCCAAAACTTCTGGATTTTGCTTAACTGCCTCAAAAATCAATTCTTTATCTCTTTGTAATCTTTTGCTAGCGAATCTTAACGCATTCCCATTCTGTTTAACAGCTTCCAAAACTATTTCTTTATTTTTTCTGATTCTTTTGCTAGCATATTCAAGAACTAAACCATTAATTTGTACTAATTGCTT
>CALVMJ010000016.1 GCA_944345365.1 uncultured Clostridia bacterium
AAATCTTGTCTTTGTAACTATTCAATTTTCAATGATCTTGCCTTCGCTTTCGCGTTAGCATTGTTATATTACCACAACAAACTCCACCTTGTCAACTGTTTTTTTTATTTTTTTTTACTTTTTTTTATTAAAAAAAGATGGTTTATCCATCTTTTATTTTTTATTCTTGATTATTAAAGAAATCGAATGCCTTCATAATTTCATCGAGCCCTTCCTTAGGATTTACAGCTTCTTTTAAATCAAACCCATTTGCATCTATTTCCACATTTTTATAAAGCTGATTTTCTTTTGGTTTAGTCGCTAAAAATTCATCTATATTTTTGGCCTCTTCGCATATATGCTTAATGTTGTTTCTTTCTATTTTTATGGTTTTAACCTCTGACTTTTGTCTTCTGTATTCCTGCATTTTATTAAGCAAAACCCTCATTGAATCATTAGGTGAATTTATGCTAGGTGAAGAATTCTTCACATTATTGTTTATTTCATCTAATTGATTAATTAAATCAGCAATATCACTATCGTTTTTTATTTCAGGATGATTTGTGTTTATGTAGCTTATAAGGCTTTGAACTTTTTCGCTTAAAAGCCTGCTTTGTTCATCTCTTAATGCATACAAATTTTTTGATCTTTCTTCGTGAATTTTCTGCGCCTCCTCCAATGATTTTAATGCCCTTATAATTGTTTTTTCTTTTGTTTCTATTTCATTTCTTTTTTGCTTTAAATCAAGAACCTTTTGTTCGGAATCTAACAAACTTAATTTTTTCTCCATTAGCTCCTGTTTTAATTTTGAAATATAAGCATCAACCTCTTCTTTACTGTATCCTTCTCTTTCAACACTAAACATTTTTAACTCCTGTATTTTAATTTCTTAATCATGATAACACATATCACAAAAAAAATAAAGAGTATTAAGGAATTTAAAACAAGAAAAATGGTTAAATTTATGTTTTTTGCAAGAAATAAATACAAAATTAAAGCTTCATATATAAATATAAAGGACAATAATAAGTGAAATTTTTGCTTAAAAAAAAGTAGGACTACAAGGGACGAAAAAGCCGTTGAAAGAAGATATAAAACAGAGGGATATTTAATAGAAAAAACAATGCATAAAACTCCACTTATAGCAATAAAACAAAGAAGAGAGCCAAGATAACAAGAGGAATCTGACCTAAAAAGGAAAGCCTTTGTAATAATATAAACACCTAAAAAAAAGGAAATTATAAAAAACCACAAGTCATAAGCTCTTAAATATAGGATAGAAAATAAAATAAAAAATAGTGCAAGAATAAAGTTAATAATTGCACATGACTTTAATATATTGCTTTTTTTTAGCCCTGCAATTCTCCCACGCATACCCTATTATTGACAAAAAAAATATAGATTAACCTTGATCTATATTTTTTATATTTTGTCTTTTATAAGTAAAAACCAGTTTTTGCCCAATATTGCTAAATTTTACCCCATGCCTTCTCTTTAAGATTATTTCCTTAGGATAGGAGCTAATGTTTTTTCTTTTATTTGTAAACAATTCACTTTTTTCTTTTTTGTTGATTAGATAATTTTTTATAAGCAAGTAAATAAAATAAGAAAAACCTAAAACAGCACAAATAATACTAGTTAATAGCGAAATCCTAACTGAACCTATATATAAAATATACTGAGGAACTCTTAAAGGCTCCAAACAAGCTCTAACAACACCATACATAATTAGATAGGAGGCCATCAATACGCCCCTTTCTTTTACTTTAAATTTTCTTAGCATAAGCATAAGAATAATAAAAATAACTAAATTAAGAAAAAATTCATAGAAAAATGTCGCCAAGTGCCATTTACCAGTTGATTCGATGAAAACTGAAAACGGAAACCATTGAAGTGAAGGATTGGTTACCTCAAATCCGTAAACCTCTTGATTAAAAAAATTCCCCCATCTTCCAATTGCCTGCCCCAAAATTAAAGACGGAACTGCAATATCTGCAACAGCAAAAAAATTCTTCTTATGAATTAAACAGTAAAGAAGGATTGCAACAGCCCCTCCAATTATCCCTCCAAAAATTGACATTCCTCCCGTTCGGAGATTGAAAATTTGCCAAAAGGACTCATAAAGGTGAATTTCCGATACAAAAGAAAAAATTCTTGCCCCGACTACTGCCAGTGGCAAAACATAGCATGCTAAAAGCAGTATATTTTCCGAAGTTAAATTTCTGTATTTTGCATTTTTACAAGCAACAAAAACTCCAATGGCCATAGCAATAGCCATTATTATTCCATAAAATCTTACTTCTATTCCAAAAATATAAAAACCTTTTATTAAATTTAACATCATTTATATTATAGTAAATGAAAGAAAGAAAAGTCAAACAAAAAAAATATTTATTATTTTAATAATCTGCTTATCTTTAAAACTTGATTTTTTAAAAACATATCTTCTATATCAAGCTTATTGCATATAAATAAAGCAGTACAATCTTTGCCAGTCGAGTAAGCTGACGCCAACGAAATTAATTTTTCAATAATAACATTTGACTGTTGACAATGTCCTAAAACCTTCATAGCATCGCTATTTGAAAAATATAAATCTAAGGCATTAAGGAGATTCACAATATCATAAATAATTAAAACAACATTTTCCCCCGAAGAAATTAACCTGTTTGAAAGGTTAATTGTGTCTATTACTTTATCAAAATTTTTAGACAAATTATCTTCGCCATATTCAGTTAGAAATTTTATTAATTTGGGATATCTTTGCAATAGTATTTGGTCTTCTGTGCATAAATTAACTCCCAAAAACAAAACTTGTCCTTCAGCCTTTTCAATGTCCGAAATCAATTTACTTATTTCTGGGTTTAAGAACAAAGGTTCATCTATAACTAAAACATTCCTTCCCCCTAAAACAACTTTTTTACCATTAAAATCTCTAGATAAAGATGGAAGGGTCTTTGTTATATTATCATAGTTAAAGCTTTTATATTCGTCACAAGATATGTTATTAACTTTTATTAATTCTTTTACACAATATTGATTATCAGCATTAATTTTATAAGCAACAGCCTCGACCAAATCTCCATTTTTTAAAGAATACTTTTCAATAAACTCTCCCGGAATAAAAACAACAACATTTTCTAATAAGTCCATAAAGTAACAAGTTTTTTTGACCTGTCTTAAAACACCTTCTTTTTTTATAACATCTTCTGAATGATATTCAAAGACAGGAATTTCTTGAGCAAAAGTGACCAAATCATCATAAGAATAAGTTTTTGGAATTTCAAATTGCTTGACCGTATTGTCCCCTATAACACTTAAAATGCTGTCCATACTCTCCAATTTTTTAAAGGGCCTACCCTTTGTTGTTTTTTGTACAAGCTCAACATTATTATTGTTAAGAGCATCCATAATAGCATCTACTAGGAAATCTCTTTTTTTGGTTGTTGGAGAAGGGATTCCCACTGCTCGAGCTAAAGCTCTGAGTTCATAAATTCCAAAATTTGAAATTGCCTCTCTCTTCTCTTCCAATTCGCTTTCGCTCAATTTATTTGCTTGATTATTCACGCTTTCCTCCAAATTTATTCAATAATACTCTATTTTTGTAAAAAAGTCAACCGATTTCGACATTTATTATCATAAAAAGACATTTTAGCACAAAAAAAATAAGTACAATTATTAATTGCACTTATTTTATTTATTATTCAGAAACTTTTTTTGTTTTTTTACTTTTTGTTTTTGGCTGTTTAATCGTTTTATCGTCAAACATTGAAACCTGATTAGAATTTTCTTCCTTAATTTCTTCCTTGACCTCTTCTAATTCATCTGTTTTTTGTTTTTTATACTCCTCTCTCCTTTTTTCACTTAGAGCTGGGCTATATAAAACTAGGCTTTTATTCCCTTTAATCGAAATCTCTCCATCCATGTTTGCCGAAACAATAGACGTTCCAAGCATTTCTTCTATTTTACCTTTATTTAATGTAGAGATCTCAGAATTATCTGCTATAAGATCAATTTTACCATTATTGATTGTTCCGACCTTTGACCTATCAAGGCAATAGGTTATTTTTCCGTCTAATAATGTTACAAGTTCAGACTGTCCAAGAAATCCAGTTATTTCTCCATTAATCAATGAAACTACTCTTGCCTTACCTCTAACAAACATCACCCTGCCCTTTGTCATGGTTGCAAGTTCTGCTTTGTCATCTATAAATCTAATAAAACCATCATTCATTGTGCCAACCTTAGCCTTTTCGCAGACATAGTCGATTTGACACATATTAACAGTTGTTATCCTCGCTTTACCCGAAACTTTTTCAATACGACCACTTTTTAGTAATCCTATTTTTGCTTTTCCAAACAAATTTTCAATTGAGCTATTTTCAAACATTTGAATTACAGCTTTTCCACATACTTCCTTAAAAGATGTGTTAACAGCCTCCAAAATAATAGCATTCCCTGAAAGAGAAACATTTTTACAATCGTTTAAAATATGAACTCCGTTGGAAATAGAAAAATTTTCTTCCTCTTCATGAATAATTGGATCAATAACCTTTTCTTTATCCTTCATTAACCAACACATCTTAAACTCCTTTGACTTATTTTAGCACATTCAAATAAAAAATCAAACTTTTTTTATATAAATAATTTTTTTTGTTTTTTTTACCTCTAATTTCATATATATAATAAAATCAATCTGAATATTACAAAATATGTAATATAATTAGTATGGAGATAAAAAAATGAAAAGTTTGAGTATAAAAAATGTTAATAAATTTTATAAACTTGGAAACAAAGAAAAATTTCAAGCTTTAAGCGATATTAACTTAGATTTCACAAAAGGCGAGCTTGTTTCTGTTGTTGGAGAAAGTGGAAGTGGAAAATCGACTTTGATGAATTTTATCGGAGGATTAGATTCTGATTTTAGTGGAGATATTGAAGTTTATGGAACCAATCTTCAAGGTTTAAAGGATAAACAGCTTGACAAATACAGAAAAAATAAGGTCGGCTTTGTATTTCAATCATTCAATCTTATTCCTCACCTATCAATACTAGATAATGTAACAATATCTTTAACTCTCTCAGGAGTGTCCGAGCATGAAAAAGTAAAAAAGGCCACAATGATGCTTGAAAAAGTCGGGCTTGGCAATCAATTAAAGAAAAAACCAAATCAACTAAGTGGAGGGCAAAAACAAAGAGTGGCAATTGCTAGGGCATTAATTAATGATCCCGATATAATTCTTGCAGACGAACCAACCGGCGCATTAGATACAGAGACAACAGGACAAATTTTAGAAATATTAAAGAAAATAGCAGATGATGGAAAACTTGTTATTATGGTAACCCATTCTGAAAAAGTCGCTTCAATTTCTTCAAGAGTAATAGAACTTTCTGATGGAAAAGTAATCAGAGATGAAAAAAACAAAAATTATAAAAAATATAAGACGAGAAAAAACAAAGAAAAATTAGAGGCCAGCAAAACAAAGAATGAAAAACAGTCATTGGGTTTTTGGTCAGCAATAAAACTTGCCTTTCATAATATGTGGGCAAGCAAAACAAAAAATTTTCTTATGGCATTTGGAGTAGCAATCAGTATTTCCTCCTTAATCCTTATGCTTTCATTTTCCTCTGGGTTAACCGGATACATTCAATCCATGGCATCGCAATACTCAAGTCCCACTATTGTAACAATATCAAAGAAAGGTGATTCAAGCGATCCATTTAGTTTTGTTTCTCCTTCACCGTTCACAAGAGAAGAAATTGTCGAGGTGGTCAATGATTTAAACAATAACGCATTGCAAATAACTGATTATAAAATTGACATTGAAAATGATGTTTCTTATGGATATATGGCAGTAACAGGCTTAACAAGAACAGCATCTATCACCTACACTAATTCCGAAGACGAAGAATTAAACTCTTCTCTATTTGCAGTATACACGACTCCAAAATATTATAATTCATCAAATTTAATTAAGGGTGAAATAAGCAAAGAAAATGAAATTATGGTTTCGCAAGGTGTAATAAATCAGTTTGGCGAAGAAGCTTTTGGTAGGACTGTAACTATTTCGATTGATTTTAATGGAACAATAATTAAAAAATCTGCCACTATAACAGCAATTGTTGAAAGCTCAATGTTTAATTCGATGAATGTTTTATATATTGATTATGACTTCTTTTCAAGAACAGTTTATGAAGAAACACTACAAGCAACTGGTGAAGGCGTTGAATTAGAACCTTCATCAATCTACATCGAAACAGATTCACAGGAAACAACAAATATTATTAATAATTATATTAAAACAAAAGAAGAGTATAGTGGCTCAATGGAAGAAAAACTTGCGACTATGTTTAGCCAAATGATGGATACATTTGGGATAGCATTAGCGATTATTTCTGGGATATCCCTCATTGTAGCATCAATTATGATTTTAGTAGTTTTATATATTTCGGTGACAGAAAGGACAAAGGAAATTGGTGTTTTAAAATCAATAGGAGCAAGAAAAAAGGATATAAAATTAATATTTACATCAGAAAGTTTCCTTGTTGGACTGTTAAGCGGACTTGTTGGCTGTGCCCTTTCATTAGTTTCAATAATCCTAATTAAAATCATATTGACAGCAATTATAGGCTTTGCTCCAATAACTTTAACTTGGTACTACTTCTTAATAAGCATTTTAATTGCAGTATTTATAAGTGTTTTGTCTGGATTATACCCATCATCAAAAGCAAGCAAACTTGACCCTGTTGAAGCTTTAAGAAGAGAATAAAAATAGATCTAAATAAAAAGAGAACTCTAATAATATAGAGTTCTTTTTCAGTTTTAATATGATTATTATTTTTTTTCATGTAAATTCGATTTTAACTTTTCTATTCGCTTTAATTATCTGTATTAGAATCTTTCCCTTCAAAATCTTTTATTATAAAATTCATTCCAAGATTTACTTTAAAGCATCTGTCAACAATATAGTGTGTAAAAAACAAAATCGCGCCAGAGAAATTGCAAACCAAGTCCTGTATGGTGTCTGTCACCAAAGGTGCATTTGTGCCTTCCACTTTTATCCCTTGCGATGTTTGACCAAAATAAACATCGATAAATCTTTCAAAAATTTCCCAAATTAATTCTATCCCAAGTGAAAAAAACAGACAAAACAATGCAATAGTTATTGCTTTCATCTTGTTAATTTCTCCAAGTCTGCAAATGAAAAATAACCCCAAAAGAGCAATGGCATATCCCATTATGCAGTGAATTAAAATATCATACCAAGAAATTAAATAATAAACATTTAAAGCCGACCCAATAACCCCTGCAAATAAAACATAAATATTTACCATAAAAAACACTGTATTAGATAGTTTCTTCCGTGATATCAATTCAAAAAGCAATGGAACTAAAGATGCAACTGACATACCTATTGCCGAACCAAGCCTGTTGTTCCAATTGTAGACAAGTCCATAGTAAAAAGATAGCGCCAAACATAAAACAGACATTAGCACACAAAGAAGAATATTGATTAATCTAAAAATTTTTTCTCCTTTGGAAAAGTGATTAGATTTCTCTCTTGTTTTCATCAAAACCTCTTTTAGTTTAATTCATTTTCGAGCTTAATCAAAAGCTCATTGTTCTTTTCAAGTTTATTTTTTTCTTGCTCCACAAGTTCCTTTGGAGCTTTTGTAATAAAGCCAGCATTATCCAGCATTTTCTTAGAACGAGCTATTTCGAATTTAACCTTTTCGATTTCTTTTAATATCCTCTCCTTCTCTTGATTTAAGTCAACCAAACTGTCAAGAGGAATAAAAACTATGCAATTATTAAATATCAATTTAACAGAATTATCTGATGCTTGTGTATCACTATCTATTATTTTAATGTCTTCTGCAATGCAAAGCTTTTTAATATATCCTTTTGCAAGGCTAAATATCTCTTTATTTTTTATAGGCAAAATTTCAATATTAATTTTTTTGTTATCTGGAACATTTTTTTCACTTCTTGTGTTCCTCACAATCCTTATGATGTCCATTATTTCTTCCATTTCTAAGTTTTCTTTTTCAAATGAAATTGTCTTTTCAGGCCATTTTGAAATAACAATGCTTTCATCGTGCTTAGGCAATTCTAAATAAATTTTTTCTGTAATGAAAGGAATAAAAGGATGTAAAAGTTTTAGTAATACTGTGAGAGAATAATTTAGAGTAGCCAATGATCCTTCCCTATTCTCCCCATTTAAATCAGTTTTGGTAAGTTCTATATACCAATCACAGAATTTAGTCCAGAAAAAGTCACCTATTTCAGATTCAGCCATACCTATATCATATCTGTCAAATTTTTTATCGACATTTTCTATCAAGGCATTAAGCTGTGAAATTATCCATTTGTCTGCAAGATTTAATTTTACATTCTTAATGTCTTTTATATCCTTTCCTTCAAGTTGCATTAAAACATACTTACTTGCATTCCATACCTTATTTAAAAAGTTTCTACTAAGCTCAACTTTTTTTTCAGAAAACCTTGAATCCATATTGATAGAAATCCCATTAAAGAGTGAATATCTTAAAATATCAACTCCGTAATTTTTAATAACATCTCTTGGATCAGTTCCATTTCCAAGGGTTTTGCTCATCTTTTTACCATTTGCATCTTTGACAATTCCATTAATAACAACATCTTTAAAAGGAATATCTCCGTAATATTCAAGCCCACTAAAAATCATCCTTGCAACCCATAGGTTAATAATTTCTCTTGCTGTTACTAAGACATCTGTCGGATAGAAATATTTTAAATCCTCTGTTTTATCAGGAAATCCAAGTGTGGACAAAGGCCATAACGCAGAGCTAAACCAAGTGTCCAAAGTGTCTTCTTCTTGCACCAAATTTTTGCTTCCACATTTTGGACAAACAACAGGATCTTCCATTTCACATATAACCTCACCACAATCCTGGCAGGTAAAAATTGGAATTCTGTGCCCATTCCATAATTGTCTTGAAATGCACCAGTCTTTTAAGTTATACATCCAATGTAAATATGTCTTTTTATATTGTTCGTCAATAAACTTAACCTTGTCTTCTTCAACAACTTTAATAGCAGGCTTTTTTAGTTCGTCCATCTTTACCCACCACTGATTGGAAACAAGTGGTTCTATAACCGTCTTACATCTTTCGCAATGACCAACATTATGAGAGTAATCCTCTATTCTAACTAGATTGCCAAGTTTTTCAAGTTCTTTAACGATTTCTTCTCTGGCTTTTTCTCTGGACATTCCTTGAAATTTCCCACAATTTTCGTTAAGGGTTCCGTCTTCATTTAATATCTTAACAATTTCAAGATTATGTCTAACTCCAACCTCGTAATCGTTTGGGTCATGCGCAGGAGTAATCTTAACAACACCTGTTCCGAAATCCATTTCTACATATTCATCTGCTACAACTGGAATAGGTTTATTTAATATAGGCAAAATAACATTTTTACCCACTAAATGCCTATACCTTTCGTCATTTGGATTAACTGCAACTGCTGTGTCTCCAAGAATAGTTTCTGGCCTTGTTGTAGCAAGCTCGAGATATTTGTCAGCACCCTCTATTTTATATCTCAAATGCCAAAAGTGAGATTTTAAATCCTTAAATTCAACCTCTGCATCAGAAATAGAGCTTTTGCAATGAGGACACCAATTAACAATTCTTTTACCCTTGTAAATCCACCCTTTCTTAAACAAATGCACAAAGACCCAACGAACAGCTTTATTGTTTTGTTCGTCCATAGTAAAAGCAAGTCTATCCCAATCACAAGAATAACCCATCACTTTAAACTGATCAACAATGGTGTTTTTATATTCATCATACCACGCTTCAATCTCTTTTAGGAATTTTTCCCTTCCAAGCATCTCTTTTGTTATCCCTTGCTTTGCCAATTTGTTGCTAACCATAGCCTCCGTAGCAATAGCAGCATGATCAGTACCTGGAAGCCAAAGGGCTTCAAACCCTTGCATTCTTTTTCTTCTGATTATAATATCTTGAATTGTTTGTTGAAAAGCATGCCCCATATGTAGCTTACTAGTAACATTTGGAGGTGGCATGATAATAGTAAAAGGTGTTTTGTCCTTGTTAATGCTTGCCTTAAAATATTTTTTGTCCAGCCAATTCTGATAAATCGCACTTTCAAATCTCTCTGGCTCGTAATTTTTTTCCATAGTTGCTCCTTAAAGTATAAATACTTAATTATTATAAATAAGAAGCAAAAAAAAAGCAAGCAATTAAGCTTGCAAAAGAATAATTATTCAATAATCATAACAATTAAAGACGCCAAAATAATTGCAAGAGCAAAAGCCTTAATTCCTAAAAAAACCTTATCGTTTGGTTCTATTTTTTCTTTTTTTCTAATAAGTTTTGCAATCTTACCCGAGAAAATCGCTAAAATCATACCAAAAACAAGTAATGCAAGTCCTGTTATAACATTAACTTGCGTAAATCTTGCTAAAATATCATTATCTAAAAGCATTGACATATTTTATATTCCTTTTTTATAGCCTATCAGATTAATTATAAATATTTTAAAGCTTACTTTTCTTTTCCTAAATTTTTATTTTTTAACTTTCTAATTTCTTCTTCAAAAATTTTATTTTCTCTTTCGATTTTTAATAAATGTTCTTCTCTTTTCTCCATATCTTTTTTTGCAATTGGAAAACCTCCGAACTCTTGTTTATAGACTTTTCTTGCAAATTCAGGTCCTCTCTTTGCAAAGTCTCTTATAATTGCAAGGGTAATCGAATAAGAAGCCCCTGAATGATCCTGACTATTTAATAGTTTATGAGCTTCCTCTAAAGAATTTTCATCATCCTTATCCAACTTCATCATAACTTGAATTGCACAATTAACATCCATTCCCTGATAAATATCCCTGAGTCGAATATCAACGCATCTTTCCCATTCTTCTTTTCTTTGAGGGTAAATATACATTTCTCCTAGTCCAATCAAAAATTCCCTATCCCTTTTTTCTCTCTCTGATAATTCTCTAAGTTTTTTATTTTCCATTTTACTCTCCTTTTTTTAAAAAGATGTTATCACAAAAAAGCTATCTTGTCAATACTTTTATTTTTTTTCGCATTAAATTTTTAATCTTAATAAAAAGATCGTAAAAAAGTGGCAGTTAAGCTAACAAATTGTTAGGCAAATCTACCACTTTTTTTAATTTACTTTACTTACTTAGACCTTTTATCAGTTTTCACTTCGGCTTTATCATAAATTTCAATATTCTCTGGAAGCATATCTCCAAAAATTCTTTCTTTCCAGCCTTCTTCCTCTGTCAAATGCTTTGGAATTTTCACTGATTCTAAGGCCGAACAGCCAGAGAATGCATAATCTCCAATTGATGTAACACTGTCTGGAATCGTTATTGATTGTAAGCTAGAACAGTATTTGAATGCACCCCTTCCAATTAATGTAACACCGTCTGGAATCGTTATTGATTGTAAGCTAGAACATCTTTCGAATGCACAATCTCCAATTGATGTAACACTTTCTGGAATCGTTATTGTTTCTAAACTAGAACAGTCCATGAATGCCCAATTTCCAATTGATGTGACACTGTCTGGAATCGTTATTGATTGTAAGTTAGAACATCCAGCGAATGCCCTATCTTCAATTGATGTATATCCATAAGGAATGTCTATGTGGGTTTTTGAACCATCAGATTCTGTTCTTTGATATATTTTTTCTTCTAAACTTGCACTTACTGAGTCTTCTATTTTATGATTACCCATACTTTTGTATTTTCTTGCCTTAGAAAACACTTCCTTCTTTTTTAAATATCCACCTATTTTCTTTAATTTTTCTTTTAGTTTTTCTTTAAAACTTTTGTTCTCTTCCATTTTTCCTCCCTTAAGTTTTTACATAGGCATATTGTAGCATATATTTTTTCACTTGTCAATATCCAAATAAGAAAAACTTTTAACATGATTAATGCATTTAATTTTTGATTTGTTGCATTTAATTTTCACTTCGCGTTATTCTACTTTCTAAAATCTAAAATTCATTAACAAACCGATTTCTAATTAATCCATTTATGATAGGTCTTTGCTTAGTGTCAAAAAACATCGATTAATCATAACATATTTTTATGTAGGAGGAAGAATGAAAAAACTAAAGAAATTACCCTTTTTTACACTTGCAGGAGTGGCTTGCTTATTTCCAGCTTTTGCTTTTGGTTGTGGAGGGCCAGATCCAAACACAATTAATTTAAGCGAAGTAACTCACAGCACATTTTATGCACCCTTATATGTTGCAATAAATAACGGATACTTTGAAGAACAAGGCTTAAAAGTCAACCTTTCAAACGGCGGGGGCTCTAATGTCTCTATGTCTGCTCTTGTGTCTGGTTCAGCAAACATTGTTTTAGTCGGTCCTGAAACGGTTGTATACACCCAACAAGAAGGAATTAAGGATCAACCGATGGTTTTTGGTCAATTAACTCAAACTGACGGGGCGTTTATTGTAGCAAGAGACTATGAAGGAAATGTTGAAGACTTTAATTTAGATATGCTAAAAGGCGAATCAATAATTGGTGGCCGTGAAGGAGGGTTGCCAGCAATGACTTTGCAATATATAATCGAAGAGTCTGGCCTAACCATTGGAACAAATAAAGATGCCGATGAAGTAGATTTGATTGATAATGTTGAATTCAACGCCATAGGAAGCACTTTTGTGAGCAGAAAAGATGTTAAATATTGCACCCTTTTTGAGCCTACTGCAACTGAGTTTGTAAATGAATCAAACGGAGAATATAAATTAATTGGCTCAGTAAGTCAGTTCCTTACAGAAAAAGTTCCATACACTTGTTTTGTCGCAAAATCTAGTTACCTAAAAGATAACAAAGAACAAGCAGAAAAATTTTTAACAGCAGTAGCAAAAGGATATAAATTTTTAGAGCAATGTGTAGAAGACAACCAACTAAATAAAGCAGGCGAAGCCCTATTACCTTCCTTTAACGGAATGACTAAGGAAGAACTTGGCATAGCAATAAAAGCATATGTTGATATAAACGCTTGGACAGCAAATCCTGCAATGACAGAATCTTCTTATGACAAGTTAATTGATATAACAGCAAACGCAGGAAAAATCCTTGGAAATGGAGTGACATATAGCTCGGTTGTTGACAATTCAATAGCAAATATAGTTAACACAAAAGTTATAATTTTAGATTAAAACGCATAAAAAACGGGTATTATGTTATAGAAACATAACATAATACCTGTTTTTTTTGTATCTCTTTATATTAATAATCCACCCGAAACAGTAATACATTCTCCTGTTATAAATGAAGCATCATCAGTCGCCAAAAAATATACTGCATTTGCGACATCTTCTGCTTCTCCTAATCTTTTTAGCGAGGTAGCACATCTAATTTCTTCTTTTTCAGCCTCACTGAACCCTTCTGTCATTTTTGTCAAAATCATTCCAGGCGCAACGGCATTTACTCTTACTCCAAATTGTCCAATTTCTTTTGACAATGCTTTTGTCAATCCAATTACCCCTGCTTTACTGGCTGAATAAACAACTTCACATGCACAGCCATTTACCCCTAAAATTGAGGAGATATTGACTATGCTACCTTTTTTTAAATTTATAAAATATTTGCTAGCCTCTCTATTACAAAGAATTGTTCCCTTTAAATTCACATCAATTACATTTGAAATTTCATTATAATTTTTATCCATAAGCATAAACTCATTCTCGGCGATACCAGCATTGCAAACAACACAATCTATCACACCAAAACGACTTATCACCTCTGAGAATGCCTTTTTTACATCATCTTCTTTTGATATATTCATTTGCACAGAAAAACAATCAACTCCAAAAGACTTGATTAAATTTTCCGTTTTCTTTGGATCGGTTGTGTTATATGTAAGTGCAACATTATATCCATTTCTAGCAAATTTTATTGCTGTTGCACTGCCAATTCCTCCACAGCCCCCTGTGATTAAAACTGTTTTTCTAATCATTTTTATTCCGCTATCCAACAAACGCCAATTGCAGGCCCAATATGAGATGCAATTACTGGCCCCATTTCCCCTTCAACGGCTTCTATATTAGGAAATGTTGTAACAACTTTACTTTTTAGGGTATCATAATTTTTTGTGTTTGCAATATGAATAACAAACAATCTTTTAAATGTTTTTGGAATCATTGCAAACAGTTCTGAAATAGCTTTATTAGCACCAAAAACTTTTTTTGCACAGGATAAAACACCCTTTTTGAAGGTTAGAATTGGTTTTAATTGAAGTATTGTTCCAAGGGTTGCACTTACTTTACCTATTCTTCCTCCTTTATATAGATATTCTAATGAATCCGGCACAAAACATATTGTGCTGTTTTCCTTTAACCTTTCAATATATTCAACTATTTCTTCCCTTGATTTTCCTTCCTTAACTTTCTCTATAACTTCCATTGCATATCCACAAACAACCTGCCCACAAGAACCCGAGTCAACAATGGAAATTTTGCTTGGGTCTTTACACTCATTTTTCGCCAAGTTTGCAACGCTATTGCAACCAGAAAGGCTTGAAGATATGGTAAAAACTATTGCTTCATTTCCTTCATCTATCACTTTATTATAAGCCTTAACAAAATCTTCCAATGATGGCTGACTGGTCTTTGGAAAAATCTTTGTTTTTGTAAAGCTCTCAAAAAAAGCATCATATGTCCCTGGAAGACCTTCATCAAATTCTTCTCCCATATATAAAACATGCAAAGGTATTACTGTTATATCATTTTTCTCAATAAACTCCTTAGGCAAATAGGCCGTGGAATCACTTATTATTTTTATCATTTTGCCTCCATAATCATATTTTATCATATTAAGATTGTTTAACAAAATAAATTTATAGTATTTATATTATAATTTAAGCTGAAAAATCACAAATCGACATTCAAAAACAAAAAAAATACTGAGTTTCCTCAGTATTTCTTGGTGGGAAGAGATGGATTCGAACCATCGAAGACATAGTCGACGGATTTACAGTCCGTTGCATTTGGCCGCTCTGCAACCTTCCCATAAAAATAATGGAGCTGGTGATAGGAATCGAACCTACAACCTGCTGATTACAAGTCAGCTGCTCTACCGTTGAGCCACACCAGCACTTTAAGTGTCATAAATAGACTTTATTTTATTTTTAGCATTTTATATATTTATGCCACCTATTGGTGCCCTAAGGTGGAATCGAACCCTCTCTTTCAAGAGATTTGGGTGGTTCTTATCCACTTATGCCACCTATTGGTGCCCTAAGGTGGAATCGAACCCTCCCTTTCAAGAGATTTGGGTGGTTCTTATCCACTTATGCCACCTATTGGTGCCCTAAGGTGGAATCGAACCACCGACACAAGGATTTTCAGTCCTTTGCTCTACCGACTGAGCTATCAGGGCAAATGGCGACTCGAATGGGGCTCGAACCCACGACCTCCAGCGTGACAGGCTGGCGTTCTAACCAACTGAACTACCGAGC
>CALVMJ010000017.1 GCA_944345365.1 uncultured Clostridia bacterium
AAAACTATTTCTTTATTTTTTCTGATTCTTTTGCTAGCATATTCAAGAACTAAACCATTAATTTGTACTAATTGCTTTACGAAAGTCTTATCGCGCTGTAATTTTTTACTTGCATGATAAAACGCTTCTGCATTGTTTTCAACTGCGATTTTAACTAATTCTTCGTTCTTTTTTAAACTTCTATGAGCGTAGGCTAATGCTGCTCCGTTATTCCTCACGGCAAACATAACTATATCAAAATTTTTTCTTAATCTCTTACTTGCAAACTTTAATGAAAGACCATTTTGTATAACAGCTTCTTGTACAATCATCTCGTTATTCTGAGACTTCTTATCAACATAATATAATGCATTGCCATTTTCTTTAACAGCATATAGCATAACATCTCTATCATTCTTAAATTCGTCGTTGATATAATAAATGGCCAAACCATTTGTTTTTACAACTTCTTTTGCGAATTCTAAACTATTTTTTAAATCAATTGATGCATAAATTACAGCTGAAGGAGATCTTTTAACAGCAACCAAAACTATTTCTTGGTCATTTTGAAAGTTTTTTGCAAATTTTAGCAACTCTCCGTTTTCCTCAACTGCTTTCAATACTTGATTTTTATCTGTCCAATCAATTTTGGAAATATCTATATTTTTCATTTTTTTTCTCCCTTTACGCAGATATTTTAACACACTATAATGCTGTTGTCAATACCTTTTTTATTTAAAAAATCAATTAACTTCATTTTGTTCTTTTTCCTGACTACATCATTATCTTTTTAAAAAAAATTAATAATCAAATTTTCTTACTTAAAAGACAGCTGATAAGATCCTGTTAATCTCTTAATATTTTTAGACGTTAATTAATTATATGTGCAAAATTTTATTATATGTTTGTTAAATATTTCTTCCCTATCTTAAAAGTAGTCTATATCAACTCATTATAGAATTTGTTAAACCTTTTACATCTACAACATCATTAAAACATTCATTTCAGGACTACTATATTTAATTACAACTTTACGAATTAATTATAATTTTATGATAATATTTCATTTCTTTAAAAAAACTAAATAATAATATATCTTTTGATTAAGTCGTTAGTTTAACAAATTATAATATTTTTTCGTCTTATTTACATCAATATTAGGGTTGTTTAATATATTAATGACATTGCTAAATATATAGAAAATTGCATAAATCTTTCTCCATTAAAACGCATTTTCAATATGATTTATTTTTCCGTCTAAAATCTCTATCACATCAAATCTTACTTCAAATTTTTCAAGTCTTTTCAATTTTATGTAGCTTTGAGCAACAAGCCTAATTTTGTTTTGCTTAAAGCGCCCCACTGCTTCACAAGGAAGCCCAAATCTGTCAGACTCCCTTGCCTTAACCTCCACAAAAACAATAGTCTTTTTAATTCTTGCAATTATGTCAATTTCACCAATGCAATTTTTAAAATTCCTTTCAACTATTTTATACCTTTTCTTTTTTAAAAACTGGCAAGCTTTTTCTTCTCCCAAAAAGCCTTTTATTTTATTAAAAACTTTCATACTTCTTCCAAATTAATTTTCCCAATTTTTCCCGATCTAAAATCATTCAAAACGGCAAGAGCAGTCCTTTCAATATCCATCTCTCCCCTTTGAAGAACATACCCCCTCGTTTTTGCTATTTCTTCAAGTGTCTGAGCATTTTTATATCTTTCCTTTATTTTGCCAGGATAAAGTTTTTCAATTTTTTCTAATAACTCTCTTGCAAGCATAACAGGATCAACAATATCGTCTTTTATGCTTCCAATAAAAGCCAAATTTTTTGCAATTTCTTGGTCGGCAAGGTTTGGATAAAGAGTTCCGGGAGTATCACATATCTCAATAGATTTATCTAAACTAAACCACTGCGAGCCCTTGGTCACACCCGGCTTATTTCCTGTAATTGCCTTGGCCTTTTTACAAAGATTGTTGACAAGAGTGCTTTTTCCACAATTTGGAACACCAACAACAAGTGCTCTTATTGTAATATTAATTCCTTTATCCTTGTATTTCTTTATCTTAAAACTAGCAAGAGATTTAAGCTTTGCAACGATTTGCTTGTCTGCTCCACTTTGGGTGCTGTTAAGCTTCATATAATCGCTTTTATCACTCTTAAAATTTTTTAAAATTAAGTTTATTTTTTCCTCATCTGAAATATCAATCTTGTTAAAAACAAAAAGTATTGGCTTGCTTCCCGAGATAATATCAAGCTGTGGATTTAAACAACTGTAAGGGGCACGAGAATCCAAAACATAAATTATAACATCAACCTTTTCAATTTCTTTTCTAATGCTGTCAAGGGCTTTTTTCATATGCCCGGGGAACCAGTTTATCTTCATCTCTCCTCCCAATTTAACAGGTCAGGCCTGTTCTTTTTTGTTTTTTCAAAAGCCTTTTCTTTTTGCCAATTTGCAATTTCCTTATGATTTCCATTGGTCAAAACAAAAGGAACCTCAAGCCCTTGAAAAACTTGCGGACGAGTGTATTGAGGATATTCAAGAAGATTTGAAGAAAAACTTTCCTCTTCAAGACTTTCCTTTGAAATAACCCCTTCAACAAATCTAAGCGTTGCATCAACTATAACCATTGCGGGCAACTCTCCACCGGTCAAAACATAATCTCCAATTGATATTTCCTCGGGCTCAAAAATATCAATTATCCTTTGATCAATACCCTCATAATGTCCACAAATAATGATTATATGCTCGTTTTCTGAAAGCTCTCTTGCCTTTTTTGCAGAAAAAAGTTTGCCACTTGGAGATGGCAAAATTATTTTGGAGTTTTCCTTTTTAACCGACATAACGGCGTCATAAATTGGCTGTGCAGTCATAAGCATACCTGCACCCCCACCAAAAGGAGTGTCGTCACATTTTTTATGCTTATCACTAGAAAAATCACGAATATTGATGAGATTTATTTCAATTTTTCCACTCTTTTTTGCTCTTGCAATTATGCTTGTATCAAGAGCTGAAAATGATTCTGGAAAAAGTGTCAAAATATCAATAATCATCACGCCTCCTCCTATATTTTATTTTCGTTGTAAGCTTTTCTATCAGCAACAACACTTTGACCTTGTTGTTTAAAAATTGATGTCACAAAAGGTATTTGATATTCATGCCCATTTTCCAAAACGGTTAAAATATCACTAGCGCCATAATTTTCGAAATCAACAATTTGCCCTATAACATTGCCTGTTTCATCACACAAAATCATTCCGATCAAATCATCTACCAAAATTTCGTCTTCAAGATACTGCTTTAAAACTTCTTTTGGCAAAGCTATTTCTTTGTTTCTAAAACCTTCTGCTTCTGCCCTGGTGTTAATATCTTCAAATTTAATGTATAAACTTCCCTGCCTAACACTCACTTTTTCAGCTTTCATAAGTTTATTTGAAACATAAAAATCGGATATTTCTCCATTAAAAACAGCAAGGATATCGGTGAAGAGCTGACATTTAAGCTCCCCCTTTATACCTTGCGGTTTAGAAATTTTAGCAATTAATATTTTTTCCATTATTCACCAAATTTAACAAAAACTTTTTTCTTGTCACGGCCAGAAATAGATTTTGCGATTGTTCGAATGCTACTTGCAACTTTACCACTCTTACCAATCACTCTTCCCATATCCCCTTCTGCAACCTTGACATGCACAACAGTTTCGCCTTTGTCAGTTTCTTCAACAAAAATCTCAACTGCGTCTTCGTCTTCAACAAGGCTTTTAACGATATACTCAATAACTTCTTTCATAAATATCTCCTAACTAAAATTACTTATTCTCAATAACACCGCTTTTCTTGAGAATAGACTTAGCTGTTTCTGTTGGTGTTGCGCCGTTTTTAAGCCACTTGCTAGCTTTTTCTGAGTCGATTTTAATCTCTGCTGGATCAGTAAGAGGGTTATAAGTTCCAATAATATCAATAAACTTTCCATCTCTTGGTGATCTTGAGTCAGCTACAACAACTCTGTAAAATGGAGCTTTTTTATCCCCCATTCTTGTAAGTCTAATTTTAACTGCCATGTTTATTTTCCTCCTTATTTAATTTTATATAAACTGCTTTTTTAGCAATATATACCTACCTAAAAAAATCTTCTAAGGCCTTTCCCGCCCTTCATCTGCTTCATAAGCTCTTTCGATTGCTCAAATTGCTTAAGAAGCTGATTGACTTGTTGAATACTTGTGCCACTTCCTTTTGCTATCCTTTGCCTATGGCTTGCTTTAATAATCTCGGGATTAAGCCTTTCTTTTGGAGTCATAGACTGAATGATCGCTTTATTGACATCAAGCTGTTTTTCATCTATTTGAAGATTCTTTAATTTGCTTCCAAGTCCAGGAATCATTCCCAAAATGTCTTTTAATGACCCCATTTTTTTAAGATTTTCCATCTGAGCCAAATAATCTTGGAAAGTGAAGTTGTTTTGTCTGAATTTTTTTTCAAATTCTTTTGCTTCTTCCTCGGAAATTGCTTCTTGCGCCTTTTCGATTAAGGAAAGCACATCTCCCATTCCCAAAATTCTACTTGCAATTCTGTCCGGATAAAACGGCTCAATATCCCCTATTTTTTCTCCAACACCAGTAAACTTTATAGGTTTTCCAGTTATAGCCTTAATAGACAGAGCCGAACCTCCTCTCGTATCGCCGTCAAGTTTTGTTAAAATAACGCCAGTTATGTCAAGATCGTCATTAAAGCTTTGGGCAACAGTAACAGCATCTTGTCCTGTCATAGAATCCACAGTTAGCAAAATTTCAGTTGGATTAACTTCTTTTTTAATGTTTTTAAGCTCGTTCATAAGCTCTTCGTTAATGTGAAGCCTTCCAGCCGTGTCAATAATAACAACATCATAACCTTGTTTTTTTGCAAACTCAATGCTTTCCTTTGCAGTCTTAACAGGATTTTGCGTTCCCTTTTCAAAAACCTCGCAATTTGCCTGCTTCCCGACAACTTTTAATTGAGAAATCGCCGCAGGTCTATAAATATCACAAGCAACAAGCAAAGGCTTTTTCCCACTTTTTTTTAGGTGTGCCCCAAGTTTTGCACACATTGTCGTCTTTCCAGCCCCTTGCAACCCACACATCATTATAATTGTAGGAGGAGCAGAACTTATTTTAAGTTTCTGGGAATCGGAAGACATTAAATTAACAAGTTCGTCATTAACAATCTTTATCACCTGCTGACTTGGTGTAAGGCTTTTCATAACCTCATCACCAACAGCTTTCTCGGAAACTTTTTTAACAAAGTCCTTTACAACCATATAGTTGACATCGGCTTCCAAAAGAGCAATCCTGACCTCACGCATAGCTTCTTTAATTTCAAGCTCTGTAAGTTTTCCTCGATTAGTCAGTTTTGAAAATATATGACTAAATTTTTCTGATAATGATGAAAATAGTGCCACCCAACTAATCCTCCTTTTTTAAGCTTCTGATCTCTCTTTCCAATCTTTCAATTCTTTCCATGAAATGAAGTTTTTGCTCAAAATTTTCAAGTTTTTTTTCCACTTTTGAAACCATGTCCTTAACAGCTTGCCTGGTAATCCCCCTATTCTCTGCAACCTCAGAAATAGTCAAATCGTTGTTAAGAAAATCAACCATAACCTCAAACTGACTATCTGAAAGCAATCCACCATAAAGGTCAAACAACAAACTTAATCTAACATTCTTTTCCAATTTTTATTGCCTTTTTCTGTAAAGCGTTTTCACTTTACAGAGCAATTATAACACAGACTTTAATAATATGCAAGCACTTTTTAATATTTTTTTTACTTTAAGGCAACAATTCGCAAATAATAGAATTAGAAACACAAATATACTTTTGATTAAGATAAACCCTTCCTCTTTTCTCCTTAATTATTTTGTTGTTTAAAAAGTTTTTGTAAGAAGGTGTTTTTGTGATGTCAAATCCTAGATTTTTAATTTCCAAAAGGCTAAAACCAAACTTGCACCTTAGCCCAAGCATAATTATTTCTTCGATCCTCTTTTTGTTATCTATAAATTCTTTTTCCCTGTTCTTTCCATTAAAATAATCTGCAAAGTTATCTGAATTAGAAATTCTGTAACCATCTAAAAAACTGTGCGCCGAAAGCCCAAACCCAGCATATTCCCCCATTTTCCAATAATTAATGTTATGCTTTGAATAAAAATTTTTTTTAGCAAAGTTGGAAATTTCGTACCTTTCAAACTTGTGTTTTTTGAGGAATTTCGAAAAATCATTATAAAGCCCAATTACATCATCTTCTTTTGGCAATTTAATTTGATTAAGTTTAACCATTTTGTAAAGAGGAGTTCTTTCTTCAACTTGAAGCATATAGGCAGAAATATGTGAAACATTTAAATTTATCATAGTAAGAGCTTCATCTGTCAAATCTTCAATTTTTTGATTTTGCAAACCAATTAAAAAATCGACAGATATATTTTTAAAGCCGGCTTTTTGGGCATTTAAAACAGCTCTTATCGCCTGAGAGGCTGTGTGTGCTCTACCCAAAAATTTAAGGGCTTCATTTTTTAAGGACTGAACCCCAAAACTCACCCTGTTAAAGCCAGCCCTTCTATATGCACTAAGTTTAAAAAAAGAGGCAGAATTTGGATTACACTCAATGGTTATTTCACAATTTTCACTAATTACAAATTTCTTTTTAATTAATTTTAATATATCTGTGATTTTTTTTGCATTAACACATGACGGAGTGCCTCCGCCAAAATATATCGAAGAAACAACGCCCTCTTTGGAAAAGTCATTTATTTCATTTTTTAACGCCTTAAAATATTTTTCTTTAATTTCTTTTGCGCAAACAAAGGAAGCAAAATCACAATATATGCACTTGCTTTCACAAAAAGGTATGTGAACATAAATCGAGAATTTAGTTTTCATCGTCAATTTTTAAAATGGATAGGAATGCCTCCGAAGGAATTTCAACCGATCCTATTTGCCTCATTCTTTTCTTTCCTTCTTTTTGCTTTTCAAGGAGTTTTCTCTTTCTGGTAATATCTCCACCATAGCACTTAGCCAAAACATCTTTTCTCATTGCACTGACTGTTTCTCTTGCGATAATTTTGTTACCAATTGCCGCCTGAATTGGAACTTCAAAGAGTTGTCTTGGAATGATTTTTTTCAACTTTTCAACTATTGCCCTTCCCCTAGAATAAGCTTTTTCCTTGTGAGCAATCAAAGATAATGCGTCGCATTTTTCTCCGTTAAGCAAAATGTCAACCTTAACCAAATCACTTTCAACAAATCCTGATAATTCGTAATCAAAACTAGCATATCCTTTTGTTGCAGATTTAAGTTTATCAAAAAAATCATATATTATTTCACCAAGAGGAAGGTCATAATCAATCTTCACCCTAGTCTTGTCAAGGTATTGAAGATTTTTATAAACTCCCCTTTTATCTTGGCATAGATCCATAATTGCCCCAACATATTCTGGTGGAGTAAATAAGCTCGCTTTAACCATAGGCTCACAAATCTTTTCAATCTCAACAGGTGTTGGAAAGTTTGCTGGATTCGAAATTTCCAAAACATCTCCATTGGTTTTATATATCATATAGGAAACACTCGGAGCTGTGGTAATAATATCCAAATTGAATTCTCTTTCAATTCTTTCAGTAATGATTTCAAGGTGTAAAAGCCCCAAAAATCCACACCTAAACCCAAAGCCCAAAGCCTGTGAAACCTCAGGTGAAAATTGCAAACTTGCGTCATTAAGCTTTAATTTTAACAACGCCTCTTTTAGGTCATTATATTTTGCTCCGTCAGCAGTAAAAATCCCACAGAAAACAACAGGTTGTACTTCTTTATAACCTTCTAACGGAAATTTTGTCATATTATTTAAGTTTGTAATCGTGTCACCCACTCTAACATCGGATATATTTTTAATTGACGCTGTGATATACCCAACATCGCCGGCCATAAGTTTTTCGCAAGCCTCCATTTTAGGCTTAAAAATTCCAACCTCTGTTACCTCATAACTTTTTTTTGCCTGCATTATGAAAATTTTATCCCCTGCTTTAATAGAGCCGTCTATAACCCTAATCACACAAACAGCACCTTTAAAATTGTCGTAAACGCTGTCGAAGATAAGGCATTTTAACGGAGCATTTTCATCTCCACTTGGGCAAGGTACTCTTTTGACAATCATCTCCAAAACCTTATCAATATTTGTCCCATTCTTAGCAGAAATGCAAGGAGCATCTTCGGCAAAAATTCCAACAACATCTTCAATTTCAAGCTTCACTTCCTCCGGTCTTGCAGATGGCAAATCTATTTTATTAATAACCGGCAATATCTCAAGGTTGTTGTCAATCGCTAAATAAGCATTGGCAAGGGTCTGAGCCTCAACTCCTTGTGATGCGTCAACAATTAGAATAGCCCCCTCGCAAGCAGCAAGCGACCTAGAAACTTCATAAGTAAAATCCACATGTCCCGGAGTGTCAATAAGGTTTAAGGTGTAATCCTCTCCATTAAAATTGTAACTCATAGTTGTTGGCGTCAATTTGATAGTAATTCCCTTTTCCCGTTCAAGATCCATGCTGTCAAGAAGTTGCTCTTGCATATCCCTTTTTGCAACCGACCCAGTTAATTCCATCAAACGATCGGCAAGAGTGCTCTTGCCGTGATCAATATGCGCAATAATACAAAAATTTCTTATTTCTTCCTGTCTATTCATGATTTTTAATTATACAACACTTTTCCCATTTTAGCAATTATTTTTAATGTATCGAATGTTTATTTTAAAATTAATTAGAGAAAATTTAAATTGCAACAAAAAAATATATAAAAACCATAAAATAATCGATCTTTTGCTGGATATTTTGTTATTAATATGATAGAATACAAAAAAGGAGCTAAATATGGATCTATTTAAAACATGGCTAGTAGAAACTCCTGTTGCCCACAGGGGATTCCACGACAAAAAATCACCAGAGAACTCTTTGTCGGCTTTTAAAAATGCCATAGACAAAGGTTATAACATAGAGCTTGATGTTCAAATGCTTTCAGACGGCACAGTCGCAGTATTTCACGACGAATCTTTGTCAAGAATGACTGGAAATGATGGATACCTAAAATTTTTGACAAAAGAAGATTTAAAAATGCTCACCTTAAAAGACTCAAAAGAAACCATACCAACACTTGAAGAAGTTTTGGATTTTGTAAACGGGAAAGCGCCAATTATAATAGAAATAAAAAATAAATCAAAAGTCGGAAAGCTCGAACAAAAGGTTATAGATCTATTAAAAAACTATAAGGGAGAATACGCCATCTGCTCTTTTAATCCCTTGGTTTTGTCATATTTTAAGGAAAACGCCCCTAAGATTTTAAGAGGACAACTTGCGGGATCTTTAAAGGGGGAAAAGCTTTCCTTGATAAAAAAATGGGCACTACGAGGAATGTGGCTAACTAAAAAACTAAACCTAGCAGACTTTATTATGTATGAGGCAAAGGCACTTCCAACTCACCGCCTTGGTAAGCTTAAAAAACTTCCCCTTCTTGCTTGGACGGTTAAAACCCAACAAGAATATTTAAGAGTTGTAAAATGTTCGGACAATGTAATATTTGAAAATTTCGAGCCAAGGATATAATTTTCTAGACAAATAAAACGAAATCGTTTAACAAAAAAACCTTATCATTCTGTGATAAGTTTTTTTTAGAATACTTAATTTTTATAATTATTTAAATTAATAGGTAATTTATGCATTACTCCTAAGTTCCTCAATTGCCCTTTTATGGTTGTCGTCTTTATACACAAAATTTCCACTCACAACAATATCAACCCCAAATTCAGCAAGCATTTTAATGTTTTCAGAATTCACCCCCCCATCAATTTCAATTTTAAATTTTAAATTATTCTCTCTCCTAAAGGAATCAATTTCCTTAATTTTTTTGTAAATGCTTGGCAAAAATTTTTGTCCACTAGCCCCGGGTTCGACCGACATCACAAGCACAACATCAATATCAAAACAATATGGTTTTATTTCCTTAAAAGGGGTTTCCGGCTTTAAACTTAAACCTGCAAGAGCGTGGTTTTCTCTTATAAGATTTAATGCCTCAACAATTTGATTTTTGTCCTCAAATGCTTCATAATGAATTGTTAAAATATTTGCCCCAGAATCAATATATTTTTTTATTTCCTTAAGAGGCTCATTAACCATCAAATGAACATCAAGTGGCAATGCGCAATTTGCATTGATACTTTTAACTAGATTGCTGTCGTAAGTTTCCTTGCTAACAAAATCTCCGTCCATAATATCGCAGTGCAAAAAATCTGAATATGGCTGAATTTCTTTTGCGTATTCAACAATTTCTTGATATGACTTAATCGGATCTGTTGAAACAGAAATATATATGTTTTTTTTCATTTTTTACCCGTCCTTTTTGAATTTTGCTTGATTTGAAGGATTTTGAGATAGTTTTGATATCTCTGAATTGAAATCTCTCCTTTTTTCACTCCCTCAACAACTCCACAATTATCAGTATTGTTGTGAAGACAGGACCTAAACTTACAATTTGGAATAAATTTTATCATATCTGGATAAAATCTTGAAATTTCATTAGGTTCTAAATTAATTAATTCTTCGTCAAGCTTAGAAAACCCAGCCGTGTCAGCGATAAAATTCTTGCCAAGCTTATAAAGAGTAACTGTTCTTGTAGTCTGCTTTCCTCTTTCTACTTTTTTTGCGAAGTCCCCAATTTTTTCAAGTTCTTGGTTAAAAATAGCATTGATTAATGATGACTTTCCAACAGCGCTTTGCCCAGCAAAAGCACAAATACCCTTCATAACCCCAATCACTTCTTTAACATCTCCCATAACAGCAGATGTCTTAATAACCTTTAATACTTTGTGATAAACCTTAGTTATTTCGTTAAAAAAAGGATCATTAGGGTCATCAGTTTTATTGACACATAAAACCGGATTAATTCCATTAACAAAGCAAAATAAGATTAATTTATCGACCAAATAAAAATCTGGCAAAGGCTTTTTGGCAATAACGATAATCATCGTGTCAAGATTGGAAATTGGAGGTCTTATTAACAAATTTTTTCTTGGTAGAATTTGCTCAATAATTTTGTTATTTTTATCAAACAAAACTTTGTCCCCAACAAAAACGCCTTCTTTTTTTAAACTCCCTCTTGCAACACAAGTAAAAATCTGCTCGCCAAAGCGAACATCAAACAAATCTGCATTTTTCTTAACAATATGGCCTTTCATTTTATATTTTAATTTTAATCAAAGCAAAACAAAAAGTCAATCATTCCAAAACTCTAAAACAAAAAAACAGATTATTCTTTTTAATCTGTTTTTCATTTCTCTATTTTGACATAACATCTTCACTATCGTAAGCATTTGTTTTTATATAGTTCTTATAAGCTTCTGTTTTATATGAATCAGCAGAATCATCAAGGTCAACTTCTCTTAACTTGCTAACAGAAATTTCATAAGCAATCTTTTCTTCCTCTGTGCCATCAGGATATTTTTTAACATAAATTCTCGACTGAATCCTTCCCTCGATGTTAAGTTTTTTGCCTATTGGTTGCCTATCCATAAATCTTGCATTTCTTCCCCAAAAAATGCAAGGAAGGTAATCGGACTTATAATTTCTCCTGTTCACGGCTATTAAAGCATCACAAATCTCTCTTTTAAATGGGGTAACTCTAAAAATCGGTTCTTTACAAACAAAACCCGTTATTACAACACTGTTAGTATTGTTTAAATCGTCTAATTTATCAAATTCATCTTCCTTAAAAACTTCTTTTGCAAAAACGTGTAATATAAGTTTACTTTTTTCATTTTCAAGCCTATTATAAGACCTAAATTCTCCAAAAACAGCTATTATATCTCCCTGAGAAACAGGCGTTTTTCCTTCAAGAGTTCTCTCCGAAATTGTAACAGGAATATAATCAAATGTTTCGGACAACCTCTTTACCTCTAATATTAACTCATAAAACCTTTCCCCTTCAATCTCATGAGATTTAACAGGCTCATTCACCACCCTTCCTATAACTCTTGCAGTATTATTTTGTTCTAATTCGTTTTTCATAACTTTTATCTCCTTTAAGAGGCATGCTGTACGCCATTTCTGTCAATTGTGTAGTTGTCGCTATAAACCAAATCTCCCACCGATCCAATTTTATAGCCCTTTAAGGTAAGTCTATCTAAAATCATCCTAAGTCCATCTAAGATATTTTCTGAATTGTTGTGCATTAATATTATTGAACCATTTTTTACTTTGGATAAAACTCTGTTTGTCATCTCAGCTCCTGACAAGCCTTTCCAGTCAAGAGTGTCGACATCCCATTGAACAGGAATTAAATTCATTTGCTCACAGCTATCAATCAAAAGATTGTTATATGCTCCAAAAGGAGGTCTAAAAAATTTAACATCCTTGCCAGTAACAGACTTTATCTTAGAGACATTTTCTTCAAGCTCAGTTTTAATTTGTTCTGCCGATATTTTGGTCATATCGGGGTGAGTGTCCGAGTGGCAGGCGATTTCCATGCCGGCTTCGTCAATCGCCCTAACTTTTTCTGGATACTCATCAACCCAAATCCCAACAAGAAAGAAAGTTGCCGAAACATCATACTCCTTTAAAAGATCAAGTATGCCTTCTGTTTTTTCTGCACCCCAAGCAGAGTCAAAAGAAATGGCCACTTGCTTTTGTGTTGTGTCAACACAGTAAACAGGCACTTTTCTTGTAGAATAACCAAAGAACACCTCAGCACTTGCCCTTCCATTAAATCCAATACACAATAGCAAGCAAACAATGGTCATAATAGTTAAGATTTTGATGGTTTTAGATTTGATAACAAAAAAGTGCATTCAAACCTCCTTAATATAATAAAAATTTTTAATACCTTTTCTTATGCGATTTTAGGTATAATCGCGCTTAATTTAAGGTCTTTTGTCGAATTAAGCTCAATGTAATTATATTAGGAGAATTTAAAATTTATGAATAAAAAAAAGAAGAAATTATTCTTCCATAAAAGTTAAATATGTCAGTGCTATTGTTCCATAATTTTTTTCATCATAAACATCAAACGGTTCCCAAGAAAATGGTCTTTGCTTCGAGTGTTCACAAACAATTGTCCCCTCTTTTGCAAGAAGATTATTATTAAATATAACATTAATTATCTTCTCATATACCTCACTATTATAAGGAGGGTCGATTAAAATTAAATCATATTGCCCCTTCTCCCTTTCAAGAAACTTAACAGCATCACTTTTAACAACCCTCGCGCTTTCTTTAATCGATGCCAAATTCTTCTTGGTAAGAGAAACACTCCTTTCATTTTGGTCTACAAAAACAACCTCTCTTGCCCCTCTGCTTATCGCCTCAATACCAAGCCCCCCTGTCCCACAAAAAAGATCAAGCACTCTTGCTCCCTCAATTTCAAATTGAAGCTTCGTAAAAAGTGCCTGCTTAACCTTGTCGGTAGTCGGCCTAATATGATCATAATGATTTTCTTGTAAAACTCTTCCCTTATATTTTCCTGAAATTATCCTCATATTCATATATTAACATAAAAACATAAATTTCTTCAACTGCTTAACAAAAAAAACAGAAAATTAAAATTTTACAAAAATCACAAAATTTTCCTATTATGCCGTCACATTGCCGTCATAACGACATAAAATTTTTACAAATATAGTAAAATAAAAAAAACAAAAGAGGTTTTACAGATGAGAAAAAATTATCCTAGGTTCACATTAAGGGTGTCTAGCACAATGCTTGAAAAACTTGCATATATTGCTGATTATCATGGGAGAACAAAAAACAAGGAAATCGAATACATATTAAAAAAGCAAATAGCAGAGTTTGAAAGACTTTATGGTCACATAACAACAACCATTGAGTCAGACGAAGATTTCTAAGTTAAGTATAATGTCTGTATAAATAAATTGACATTTATTTATTATTTTTTCTATTTTTGATTGACAAACGACAAATATTGTTGTAGAATGTTTTTGCGTTTAGAAAAGATTTAAACTTTCAAGATGTTTAAATATAATTACTAAGCAATAGAATTAAAAAATGTTTAACTCACTATACAAAATTGACAAACGATTATGGATTGCTAGCTCAGTTGGTAGAGCATTCGACTCTTAATCGAAGGGTCCGGGGTTCGAGCCCCCGGCAATCCACCAAAAAAGCCCCAAAGGGCTTTTTTTATTGCCCAAGGGCTTTGCAAAGATTAACAAATCTTTGCCTTGCTATTGCAAGACGAACCCCGTACACAGTCCGGGTCGGAGCCGACTGCGAAGAAATTGTGCTCGGCCACTTTCCTGTTGCCCCTCCCGGTGCAACGCTCATAACGAGCCCCCGGCAATCCACCAAAAAA
>CALVMJ010000018.1 GCA_944345365.1 uncultured Clostridia bacterium
TTTTCAGGGAAATGGGTAATCTTATTTTCTCACCCAGCAGATTTTACGCCGGTTTGTACAACAGAATTTATGACTTTTGGCTCAATGATTAACGAGTTTAAAGCACTTAACACCGAACTTATTGGACTTTCAGTTGACTCGCTTTATGCACATATTGCTTGGCTTAGAAAAATCCAAGAACTGGAATGGAACGGGAAAAAGAACATCAATGTAACATTCCCACTTATTGAAGATATCAAAATGGAAGTTGCAAAAGCATATGGAATGATTCAGCCAGGGCAATCAAGCACACAGGCTGTTAGAGCTGTTTTTGTGATCGATCCAAATGGGGTTATAAGAACAATTCTTTATTATCCACTTTCAACAGGAAGAAATTTTGACGAGATAAAAAGAATTATTCTCGCCCTTCAAAAAGCAGATAAAGATGGTGTTGCAACACCTGCTGATTGGAGACCTGGTGACGATGTTATTATTCCAACTGCTGGAAGCTGTGGGGTGGCTAAAGAAAGAATGGAATCAAAAAACGAAGATCAATATTGCCTAGATTGGTTTATGTGCTTTAAGAGAGAAAAGAAGAAATAGTTTTATAAAATGCTTCCGTATTAGGAGGTGTTTTTATTTATAAGTTAATTTTATTTAACTTGTAAATTATAAAATTATATTGTATAATCTTTATATGAAGGTAATGGAAAAGAAGTTGGAGATTTTGGCGCCTGCGGGAAATATGCAGAGCTTTTATAGTGCGATAAATAACGGTGCTGATGCAATATATTTAGGCTTGAAGGATTTTAATGCAAGAGGAAATGTTGAAAACTTTTCGCTGGAGGATTTACAAAAAGTTGTTGATTATGCCCATTTATTTGATGTAAAAATTTATTTAACTCTTAATATTTTAGTAAAAACCAGTGAAATAGCAGATCTTTTAAAAACAGTTGAGAAGGCTTATGAGATAGGTGTTGATGCGTTTATTTTGCAAGATTTGGGGCTGGCGACGCTTATCAAAAAATTTTTTCCAGAAGCAATTTTGCACGCAAGCACGCAAATGGGAATACATAACCTTGAAGGAGCAAAATTTATCGAAAAGCTTGGCTTTAAAAGAGTTGTTCTTTCAAGAGAAACCCCAATTAGTGAAATTAAGAGAATAAGAAGTGGAACGAACTTAGAGATAGAGTATTTTGTTCAGGGGGCATTATGTGTTTCGTTTTCAGGAAACTGTTATCTTTGTTCTCTGTTGACAAATAATAGTGGGAATAGGGGGAAATGTCAGCAATTTTGTCGCTTGCCATATAACCTTGAACTTAACAATCAACAAAGGAAAGGATATTTTCTCTCAGCAAAGGATTTTTGTATGATTGATAAACTAAAAGAACTGGCAGAGGCTGGGGTCATAAGTTTTAAGATTGAGGGAAGAGCAAGAAGGCCGGCTTATGTTGCACAGTGTGTTAAAACATATAAAAAGGCTATTGAAAACCACTTTTCTTTTACAGAAGGAGATGTTTTTGATTTAAAAAAAGTTTTTAACAGAGGTGATTACTGCCGAGGTTATTTCAATGATGAAAAGATTATTTATCCAAACATACAAGGACATAAAGGAATCAAGATCGGAAAAGTTGATGGGGTGAAGAGAGGCAAGCGGTTTAATGAGATATTAATTAAATCTTCCCATAAGATTGCGAAAGGAGACGGATTAAAATTTATATTAAATGAAAAAGAAGTTGCTTCAATAGGAGTTTATGATGTTAAAGAAAAAAGTGGGCTGTATTTAATAACTACAACTGTCAATGTGGCTATTGGAAGTGAAGTTTATTTAACGCTAGATTCTGAAAATGAAGAAAGTCTTTTGATGGCGAGGAGAAAAATAAAAATAAAAGGAGTTTTTGTTGCAAAAAAAGGAGAAAGAGCCAAATTAAAGGTTTCTTGCAATGATAATTGGGTTTGTGTTGAGGGATTAGAAATTGTTGAAGAAGCAAAAACCAGTCCAACAGATCCAGAAAGCATAAAAGAACAACTTTTAAAATTAGGGGATTCTGTTTTTGAATTTGAAGATCTTTTTGTTGAGGCCGAGAATGTGTTTCTAAGAAAAGCTCAGATCAATGAATTAAGAAGAAAGGCTGTTGAGTCTCTTGAAAAAGAAATGCTAAAAAAATACAAAATAAAAAAGAAAAAAAATAATATAAATATTAATTATATCTCCCTAAAAAAACAAAGCCAAGATAAAAAATTAATAATGGTTGACAAATTGGATAAATTAAAAAATATTGATAATTTTAAAAATAAAAAAGTAATTTATTCTCCTGAAAACTATGCATATAGCGATATTTTAAATTTTTATGAATATGCAACGAAAAATAATATTTTTGTGTATTTAGACTTGCCTATTTTTGCAGAAGAAAAAGATATTTCTTTTTATAAAAAAATATTAGAAAAAACTGACATAGGTATCGTGGCTAATAATTTATACACTTTTGATTTATGCGAGCCAAAAAAAATAATTGCGGGAATGGGACTTAACATTTTTAACGAATTTACAGCAGATTTTTTTGCTAAATTTGGGGTTGAAGATATTGTTTTGTCAAAAGAGCTTAAAATAGATGAAATTAATGAATTTAATTGTAATAAAACCCTATATTCATTTGCCTTTGGGCGGGAGGAATATATGCTTTTTAGACATTGTCCTTTTAAAGAATTTTTTGGTAGCTCCTGCAATAAATGCAACTATTGCAATGGGTTGACATATAAAGCAGATAACAATAAAAAACTGCTTCTTTTTAGAAAAAAAGCAATTTCTTGCGAGTTTTTATTAAAGTCTTTTGAAATTAAAGATTTAAGAGAAAAATTAAAAATCAATCAATATATTGAGATTTAAAAAAGAGGCAATATGCCTCATTTTTTTATTATTTTTGTGATTACATAATTTGCTATCATTAAGCCTGCTATGGCAGGAATGGTTGAAATGCTTGAAGGGATTATTTTTCCGTCTTCTTTTAGGTTTGTTTTTTGTGGAGGCTCGGTTGAAAATAAAACGGGAACTTTTTCTATGTCCCTTTTTTTTAGTTCTTGTCTTATTTTTTTTGCTAAAGGACAAACTGATGTGTTTTCAATATAATCAATTTTTAAATCTTTATAGTTTAGTTTGTTTCCCGTGCCCATTGAAGAAATTATATTTATTTTTTCTTTATGCGCTTTTTCAATTAGGCTCAGTTTTGTGGGAGTGTAATCTATTGCGTCAATGATAAAATCAAATTTTGAAAAATCGATATATGCAACATTTTCAGGAGTTAAAAACTCTTTTATTGATTGAATTTTTGCATTTGGATTGATATCCAAAAGGCGGTTTTTTGCAACTTCAACCTTGTCTTTTCCTATTGTGCTTGAAAGGGCAAGTATTTGCCTGTTTTTATTGCTGTTTGTGATTATGTCGCCATCAATTAATGTGATGTTTTCTATTCCTGCTCTTATAAGAGCTTCTGCAACATATCCTCCAACACCTCCTAACCCAATCAATAAAATGTTTGATTTTTGTATTTTTGCTAAATTTTCTTCACCAATAAGGCTGAGAGTTCTTTTAAACATTTCTTCCATCTTTTTCTCCTGATTCTTCTTTTTCAAGGGCAACTTTTTCGGAAGAGTTCCTTGAATTAATTGAGTTTTTAAAAACAACGAATCTTGAAAACAAGAACTCTGTAACAAAGTTAATTACCATTGTTCCTGCTAAAACTATGTATTCGTTCCATCCTGCCTTATCAGTTAATGCGTCACCCCAAAGAGTGGAAAGAGGTGTAAATATCGCATAATAAAGCAAAATTAAGCTCATCGCCAATGGAACATTGTTTGCTGACTTAAAAGTAAACCTTCTGTTTAGCGTGAAATTATATACCACCGATAGAACAAGCCCTATTAAATAGCTTGGCCAATATGAAAGCCTTGCGACCTCATTTAAAAGGGTGAATGTTCCAAACTGGATTATTCCAGCAGTGCAGGAAAATGCCAAAAATTTTAGCACCCTTATTAATTCCTGTTTGTTAATTTTTATATTTCTTTTCTCTTTGACAGTAATTTCATTTTTCATTTTTGACCTCTTTGTGATTATAACATAAAATTAAACAACAAAAAAAGTTTTTTTAAAAAAGTTTTTTTAGGAAAATTTCTTTAAAGGATTTTTCTGTTTAGTTAGGGTTATCTTGTAAATAAAAAAACATAAGAGTTTATACCGGCGCCTTAATTTTTTTGTATTATCCATCTTAATTAATTATAAATACTTAAATAATATATATAATAAAATTAAACAAATTTCTTGTAATTTAAGAAACTTTTTGTTATAATATGAGAAACTAAGGAGGAGTATGGGCAATTTCATGGGTATGCTTGGAGGCATCTGGCAATCGTTTATTGATTTTGTGACAGGAATATTTGCCCTTATTCCTCAATTTATTTATTTTATATACGCCTGTTGTGCAAGCATTTTGGACTTAATGCAATTTGTTGTTAGAAAACTTGTTGGACTTGATGTTTATTATGTTAATGGGGAGGCGACCTCTGGCGACATAGTATACGATTTTATAAGTGGAATTTTGGGGATTGATGGAAAGAATCCAAACTATTCAGTTTTTTCTACTGTTTTTTGGTCACTTGTTGTTTTTGGCGTGATAGTTTTAATTTTATCGACAATAATTTCGATAATAAAAAATCAATATACATATGATGCAAAAAAGTCCAACCCTATGAATATTGTGTTTTCATCAATAAAAACTTTCTTTTTGATGGCGATAATTCCTGTCACTTGCATATTTGGTGTTTACCTTTCAAATGTTCTTTTAAGGGCTGTCGACGACATAACCAGTCCTGCATCTTCCTCTCAGATAGAAGAAGTTTACAAAAATTCGAGTGTAAACTACACTATGTATTTTGAAAAAGGAAAGACTTCGCAAGGAATTGAAACATATTCTTCTTATGATTTTTTTGGTTCAAGGGCCTACACGAATAGTCCGACATTTTCTGGAATAATGTTTAAAATTGTCGCTAGAAATGCCAACAGAGTCAGATATGGTTCATATACTGCTTCAACAGCCAGTACGACAGGGGATAATTTCTTGTGGTCCGATTTTGGTGTGTTTACTTCTGAGTCTCCTAATCCTGATATTAGACAAGATGAAGTTGCCGATATGATTGATTTTGCCTTTGCCAATTGCTTGACATTAATCAATAAAGACACAAATGCTTCTCTTCTTGGGGAAGAATCGAAACCATTAATTTCATCTTTTACATATTTTGAAAGTGCTGTTTGGTATTTAGGGCTTCATAATGTGGAATGTTTTTCTAAATATAATGTGGGGCTTGTTTGGTATTATTACAATCTCTGGTCTTTTAACTTTTTCCTTGCTTATGCAGGAATAATCGCTTGTATTACTCTTTTTAGTTCGGTTTTCTTTGGTTTGATTATAAGATTAATTCAACTTTTGGCACTATTTTTAGTTTATCCTACCTTAGTGGGCATTGGGCCACTTGATAATAACTCTGCTATAGGAAAGTGGCAAAAAGAGTTTGTTAAAAATGTTTTAATGGGTTATGGTGCAATTGTTGGACTTAATTTATCGTTTATGTTATTAAATGAATTCCAAAAAATCTATTTTTTCAAATCGGACATTTTAAACTACATTATGGATATGATTATCCTTCTTGTTATTTTGGCGGTAATTGGAGATGTTATCAAATTTTTCTCTAAAATAGTTGGCGGAGAAGATGCAAATTCAGTGGGGGCTGATACGAAGAAAGAGATAAAGAAGGTTGGTATGGCAGGAGTAAATGCCACAATTAAGGCCGCTGAAGTAGCACTAAAAGTTGGAGCGTTAGTTGTACCACAGTTAAAAGTTGCAGATAAAGCGATGAGCATGGCAAAGACCAAAGCAAACAAGGAGGCCGTAAAGCAAGCTCAGGCGTTACAAAAGGAGCAAATGGCTAAACAAAAAGGCGGGAATTTAGATTACGAAAAAATGATGGAATATGAAAATGCAGAACTGGAAAAAGATGTCAAAGAGTTTAGCGATGTTCTTGACCAGAATAAAGGAGACGAAAACTCGAAAGAATCAATTGACAGAATCAGAAACATCAACAAAAAGAGCCGTGAAAAATTGGCCAGACCTATTTATAATAAATTTAGAAGAAGGCTTAGTAACGGGCTTGCTATGATAGATCAAGATGAGTCTCTTTCGAGTGCAGAAAGAAAGGCTAGAAAAGAACAATTCTATGACAGGATAAAAAATGAAGCGATTGAAGAGTTTTCTAATCATAATTATCACTCTATTATGATTGGGGCGATTAAGAGCTTGCTTGATAGCGGAATGATTAAAAATGGTCGTCCTGCCTTTGGTGTTAATGATAATTCAGATGCAGGCGAAAAAATTGTTGAGGGTGATAGCAAAGCTTCTTCGTCAAACAAAGGGACTGGCGCATCAGCAAAAAGATCAAGAGCTTACAGATCTCCGCTGACGAAGTCTGTTCTTGATATTTCGGATCAGACATTTAAGGTTATTGGGGAGATTACGGGATTAAGTTCTGCATGGAAATCCCTTGATAAAGACACCCCTGTCGTCGACAGCCTTAAATCATTTGCACAAACCTTTTTTCAAAAAGCGAATGTTACATCTGAAATCAGAAGAATTGAAGATGGGACATCAAGCTTTCTTACTAAGAAGCAAAAGGATAAAATAGCAAAAGCAGATAAAGGTGCTTATAGAAAGTCACTTGATCAAATGAAAAACAATAGTGAAAAAATGAGACAGGAAACTCTAAATATGGTTAAAGCCATTGAAGATTACTTGCGTAGAAATGGAAGAATAAATTAACTTTTAAAGGAGGAATGAAGGTGCCTAAGTTTTCAATGTTAGGATTGCTTGAAAAGATTGAAGATGGCGTTTGGCGAAAGGTTGAAAATATTATAACCGGCTTTTTTGCTATCATTCCTCAATTCTTTTACCTTCTTTATGCGTCGGTTGCTAGTTTGCTTGACTTTTTACAATTGGTAATAAGAAAGCTTGCAGGGCTTGATTCTTATTATGTTAAAGTTGGGAGTTCGGAAAATGGAACTGAAAAATCCGGAGATATATTAAAGGAATTTATTGAGAGTATTTTAGGTATTAATAATACATATTCGGCACTGTCAACAGTGTTTTGGTCGCTCGTTATTTTTGGTGTGATTGTGCTTATTTTATCTTTAATTTTCTCCTTAATTAAGGCGCATTACAATTATGATAGCCAAAAATCTCAGCCTATGGCAATATTAAAAAATGGGGTAAAAGCTTTGTTTACAATGGCAATTACACCAGTTGTTGTTTTATTCGGACTTTATCTTTCCGAAATTATGCTTAAAACCTTGGACCAAATTACAAATTCAAGCGCATCTTTAAAAATAGATAGTGTTTTTGAAAGAGAGGCAATGCCAAATATAAAGAGGCTTGAAGTTTCCAATAATGAAATTTACTATGCTTCCTACGATATGTTTTTGGTGACAGAGTGGACAAATACAAGCACTTTTTCGGGATTAATGTTTGATATAGTTGCTTCTTCTTGCAACAGAGTGAGGAATAATGATTATACTGCCACAAAAACGATTTCAAATGAAAACTGGGATAATTGTGGAATTTTTTATGCCAACACAGATTACCAAATTCAAGAAAAAGTGGCAACTCAGATTGATTTTGCTTTCTCCAATTGTTTAACTTTGCAATCTGCTCAAAGAATTGACTTGCTCGATGAATCGGCTTATGTGATTGCCTCGACATTAAGCTATGGACCAAGTGCATCTTTTGCAGCGGGGCTTATTAGTGTTGAAAACTTTTCAAAATTTAATGTCGGGTTGGTTTGGTATTATTATAACCTATGGGCATTTAACTACCTGCTCGGCTTTATTGGGATTATAGTATGTTTGACCTTGATGGGTAACATTGTTTTTGGTTTAATGAAGAGATTGTTTCTTTGCGTTTGCCTGTTTTTGGTTAGCGCTCCTGTTATTGGAATTACTCCACTTGATGAGGGTAACGGGTTTAAGGAGTGGAGAAAAATATTTGTTTCTTACTTAATAGCAGGATTTGGCGCTGTTATTGGAATGAATTTGTTCTTCTTGCTTTTACCTTTTTTACAGAGTATTCAATTTTTTGGCAATGCGATATTAGATAAAATCTTTAATATGCTGGTTATTATATGTGGCTTGGTTTTAATTAAAAAATTGATAGCGATGCTTTCCTCATTCGTTGGTGCTACCAATTTGGAAGATGATGGAGCTAAAACCAAAAAAGCCGTTGGAGATATAGCAACAAAAGCCTTAAAGACGACGATGGCTACTGCCAGTTTGGGAATAAAATTGGGGGGAAGCGCACTTAGAGGTGGAATTGCAGTAAATTCTTTAAAATCTTTTGGCAATAGAATGACTGCAAGTAAAATGGTAAAAAATGGCGAGGCTCCTGATAAAGCAACTGCTCTTGATATGATTGAGGAAAAGGAAGAAAAAATCAGAGATTATAGTGAGTCAAAGTTAACCTCAATTTTCACAGGGGAAGGAAATGGAAAAATTTCAAAACTTGGAAAAAGCATTGCTGGTTCTACTGCGGGAAAGGCATTTTTAAGTTACACAGGAATTTCTCCTGGGGCTATATTTGAAAAGAAGGAAATGGACGTGTTAGGAGAAGATGGAAGAGCGGTTACTCTTAACGCCAAGGAGACGAGAATAAAAAGAGGCGAGGCGAGACTTAAAAATGCGTTTAAAAACACTTTTGATATTACAGGAAAGACGTTTAAGGCTGTTGGTGATTTGACTGGTCTGTCAAAAGCATTTAAGACATTGGAAGAAAAAGGTGTTGTTGATGAAGGAAAGCTTACTGCTCAATCATTCTTCCAAGCCGTTGGAATGGAAAATGCTGTTAAAGAAATGCAAGGAGGTTTGAGCGATGTATCAACTTCTAAACAACTTGAAAAATCAAGTCAAGGTGCTACTAAGAAGAAGATGGAGAAAGTAAAAGAAATGTCAGATAACAGCAAGAGATTGGCTGAGGAGATCTTCTTGCTTACCGAGAAGATAAAAAGGAAGTAAAAAAATGAGAATAATGTTGTTTTTTGATTCAAAATTTGTTATAATTAATGAAAGGAGATTTTATGGCAGGGATTAATAGTTTGCTTGGATTAAGTTGGTTTACCAAAATTCAAAATTTAATTACTGGCTTTTTTGCCATAATTCCTCAGTTTATTTACTTTATTTACACTAGTTGTGCAAGTTTTTTGGATTTTTTACAATATTTGATAAGAAAACTTGCCGGTCTAGATGTTTATTATGTTAACGGAGAAGCGACATCGGGAGACATTATAGTATCTTTTGTTAAGGGAATCTTAGGAATTGAAAAATCAGAAACCTATTCAGCCATGTCAACGGTGTTTTGGTCGCTTGTCATTTTTGGTTGTATACTACTCATATTGTCAACGATATTCTCAATTATAAAGGCTCACTATAATTATGACAGCAAAAAATCTCACCCAATAACAATTGTGCTTAATTCATTAAAAACTTTTTCGCTAATGGCGATTGTTCCTATTGTTGCAATTTTTGGATTATATCTTTCAAATATATTACTCAAAACGCTTGACGAAATTACAAGCTCGTCCTCATATATAGATGGAGTATTTTCTGATTACCAAGTAACAATAGAAACCGACAAAGGGGAAGAAAAAGAAACAATAAAAATACTAAATGAAGCGTTTAAGCCCGGGATAGTGAATGCAAAGGGAGATGAAGATGATGAAAATCAGTCAAACGCTCAAAAAGTTTATGGGAGCTATGACTTCTTTGGGACAGTGGCTTACACAAATTCGCAAACTTTTTCGGGAGTTCTATTTAAAACAGTTGCTTATAACTGCAACAGAGTGAGGTCGGGAGAATACACAACTCCAACTTCAAGAGAATTTGAAAAATGGGATAATTTCGGGATATTTTTCAGCAACAAAGATGCAAGCTTGGCAACCGAAGATGTGGCAAATCAAATTGATTTTGCTTTTTCAAATACCTTAACATTACAAGATGATTATGTTCAAACGATTGGAATTTATGAAGCAATAAAAAACAAAGATTTGGACTGGAAAAACAATAATGATGATTCATCATTAATATCATCCTATCTTTATGGTTATGGTGCTGTTACTGGTCTTGGTCTTATAAATGTCAAAAACTTTTCAAAATTTAATGTTGGACTTGTTTACTATTTCTATAACTTGTGGGGCTTTAATTTCCTTCTTGGTTTTGCTGGTATAATTGCATTCTTAATTCTTCTTGGGAATATTGTATTTGGTCTTATTACTAGATTATTACAACTTCTCGCGCTCTTCTTTGTTTTTCCTCCTCTTATTGGAATTGCTCCACTTGATGATGCAAAGGCTTTTAAAGAGTGGAGAAAGCAATTTATATCTGATGTTGTAATGGCATTTGGGGCAATAGTTGGAATGAATATATTCTTCTTAATTTTGCCTTTCTTAAATACAATTTCATTCTTCAATGAAGCAATTCTTGACAGGATTATGAACCTAATTATAATGCTTGCTGGATTAGTTGTGGTGAAGAAATTAATAAAAATGACCTCTTCCTTTATTGGAGCAACCGATGCAAACGCTGTGGGAGAAGAAACTGCAAAAGGTGTTGGAGAGATTGGAGCAAAGGCATTAAATGTTGGAATGAAAGCGGGTGGTGTCGGAGTAAAAATGGGCGCAGGCGCTGGGAAATTTTATGGAGCTATGATGTCGCCTGTTGCTAGGCCACTTAAATCGCTTGGTTCTAAAATATCAAAGGCCACAAGCAGAAAGAGTCGAGATGAAAGGTTCTATAATAGGCATGTAGCACATGATGCAACAGGAAATCTTAATGATTATAAGCAAAGGTACGGCGAAGAAGAGGGATTAAGAAAATACGAAGAGCATTACAGACCTGTTAATGACAAAATGGATTCAAGGCTTAGTAGAAGAGAAAGCCGAGAGAGTGTTGCAAAGAATGTTTCGAAGGGCTTGAAAATGGCTTTGGTGTTTACCTCTGTGCCATTTGGTGGAAGTGTGGAAAGAGGTGAAGATGGAAAAATTGATGCAGATAAGAGCTTAAAGGCAACCGGCAAAGGAATATTAGATATAGCTGGAGCGACACTTAAACTTGGACCAGGCGAGATTCTTAGAGGAAGCTCAATGTACAAGAAGCTAGAAGAAAAGGGCGTTACTGACTCTTCTAAGACATTCTTTAAAGATACGCTCAACAGCGTTGGAATAAAAGACTTTGATAATGATTTGAAGACAGGCAAAGAAAAAGACAAGGAAGAAAAGAAAAATGTTGCAACTGAAAGACAGCAAATTTCAGAGACTGCACAAAACACAAAGAGAATGCTTGAAGCGATTATGGATCTTAAAAATAAATTATAATATTCTATTTTAGTCAACCCTTCTATATTTAATACATAAACATTATTATATAATATATAACATAATAATAATCGAAATTGGCTAATTATCTCAGTATCAAATTATGTGATTAAGAATCCTAGTTAAATTTTAAAAATTATTTAAATTTTAGCGAATAATATAGGTTAAAGTGCAAATAATACTATTGCCTTAAAGATGAGGCAGAGAGAAAGTTCCTAAGAATTACTTAGGAACTTTTCTCTTTTATAAGTTTTTTGATTGAGAATGATTTAAACAATGCTAATTTTTTATTTAAGAATTTTACATTAACGAACAATATTTTCAAACGAAAAGATTTATTTTTGGCAAAAAAGTTAAAATTTTGAAAATTATTTTCGTTATAAAAGTTTAAAAAATTCTATTTTTTTTTGCTAAATTTATAAACACCCGGAAGGGTTGTGGAACTATTTAAGAAAAAAAATAAAAATTTATAAAAAAAGTTAAAATTTTTTAAAAAAAACTAAAAAAAGTTTTAAAAAAGTGTTGACTTTGAAAAAACGTCTGTGGTAATATAACAATGCTAACGCAAAGAGGCAGTTGCCTTGTTAGCATAGAACCTTGACAACTACATAATTAGAAAGTAAACAAATCTTTGAAAAAGGATTTGTGATGAAGTCAAATATCAGTTTAACTTATAATTGTGAAAACACAATTAAGTAATACAAATATTTGCATATTCAATTTACGCTAAGTTCAAAAACAAAATAAAACAATTGTTTTATTGCGAAAATGCTAAGAGAAATCCAAAAATATGATTAAGCTACAAAGAGCATATAGGGAATGCCTTGGCACTAGGCGCCGATGAAGGACGTGATAAGCTGCGAAAAGCTACGGAGAGATGCACATAATCTATGACCCGTAGATATCCGAATGTGGCAACACAGCATCATTAATACGATGTTATCATAACATGAATACATAATGTTATGAGGGGAACCCACCGAACTGAAACATCTAAGTAAGTGGAGGAAAAGAAAGTAAAACAACGATTGCGATAGTAGTGGCGAGCGAAATTGCAAGAGCCCAAACCTAAGATGGAAACATCTTAGGGGTTTAGGACCTCATAAAGAGATGAGATGACGATAGGTGAAGATAGTTGGAAAGCTACACAAAACAGAGTAATAGTCTCGTAACCGAAATTGAAGTCTCCTCTGGGGTATCCAGAGTAGCACAGGACACGCGAAATCCGGTGTGAATACGCGGGGACCATCCCGTAAGGCTAAATACGACCTAGTGACCGATAGCGAATAGTACCGTGAGGGAACGGTGAAAAGAACCCCGGGAGGGGAGTGAAATAGAACCTGAAACTGTATGCTTACAAGCAGAGAAAGGACGACGCTCTACGAAGAGCTAGTTTGATCTCGTACCTTTTGTAGAATGGGCCGGCGAGTTACGGCATGTAGCAAGGTTAAGTGTTTAAGACACGGAGCCGAAGCGAAAGCGAGTCTGAATAGGGCGCTTAGTTGCATGTTGTAGACCCGAAACCCGATGACCTAACCATGAGCAGGTTGAAGCGGTGGTAACACACCGTGGAGGACCGAACACACGCCTGTTGAAATAGTCGGTGATGACTTGTGGTTAGAGGTGAAACGCCAATCGAATCGGGATATAGCTGGTTCTCCTCGAAATAGCTTTAGGGCTAGCCTCTGCATTTTTAGATTACTGGGGGTAGAGCACTGAATAGGCTAGGGGCCTTCACGGGTTACCGAATCTTATCAAACTTCGAATACCAGATAATTGATAGCAGGGAGTCAGACAGTGTGAGATAAGTTTCATTGTCAAAACGGAAACAGCCGAGACCTACAACTAAGGTCCCAAAGTTATAGTTAAGTGGAAAAGGATGTGTCGTTGCTAAAACAACCAGGATGTTGGCTTAGAAGCAGCCATTCATTAAAAGAGTGCGTAATAGCTCACTGGTCGAGTGACAATGCGCCGAAGATTCAACGGGGCTAAAATTATACACCGAAGTTTAGGAATTCTAGTTTACTAGGATTGGTAGAGGAGCAATGTATACGGGCAGAAGCAGTATCGAAAGGGGCTGTGGACTGTATACAAGAGAGAATGCCGGCATGAGTAGCGAGAGTGTGGCGAGAAACCACACCGTCGAAAGTCTTAGGTTTCCTGGGGAAGGTTCGTCCACCCAGGGTAAGTCGGGAACTAAGCTGAGGCCGAAAGGCGTAGGCGATGTCCAACTGGTAGATATTCCAGTACCACCA
>CALVMJ010000019.1 GCA_944345365.1 uncultured Clostridia bacterium
CACGGCACGGGGCATTTTTCAACGGGTAAGTCAAAAATTTCTTCGCTCGAAAAAGAATAGTATTGTGTCTCCTTTTAAAAGTCCCCTCATAATTACCCGACAATTAAGGGAAAAAACTTTGACGTTTTTTCAAAATTTTTATCTGAATACATACAGGTCATAAAAAGTCCCTTCACTTAATAGCCACGAAAAGTGGGATTTTTGGGGTATCGTTCTGAAGATTTTACAAATATTTTTTCTTCGAGCGAGTAAAATCTCTCAATTAAAAGCCACGAAAATGGCAAAAGTTCATCCCCCTGAATGACATATTTCATCTACTTTTAAAAGAGAGACAACCAAAAGAATAGCCATCCTCACTTAGTAGCCACGAGAATAGCAAAATCGGAGCCTCTGACTTTAAGATTTTTTAGATGGCTACGTATAAACAGCCCCTTACAAGTGGTAGTCAGGTAAGGAGCTGTTTTTATGCTTATAAGGCGAATATTTCATCCGTATTTCAAAAAATAGCCAGCGGAGCATGAAAAGCGCCACTGGCTTTGAGGAATAGAACCCTACACATCTAAGCAGATTAAATTTGCGCCCCAAATTTCACTCGGAGCGAAAAAAGTTGAAAAATTTTGAGCCGCCCTACGGAGCAAAGATGTAATGTGCGGTAAATTAATATTTTAAAGTTTATACGTCCCAAACGTTGTCGGATCTAAGACTGTAACAGGCAAGTGTCTATCTGTTGCAAAGCGAATAGTATTTGCTGTTCCGCCTTCGGTACCGCTCCATACGGCTATAGCACAGTCAGAATGTTCAACCATATATAAGTTACGCTTGTGCATACAACTTGAGGTGTACTCCTCTTGCAAAACAATGACCTTGTCGCACTTAGCCAAAATGTGCTCATATCTTGTAATTGCTTCCTTATTCCATCTTGCGGCTTGTGTGCGGCAAGGGAGAATGGCAGTCAAGGTTATATCGCGAAACTTCTCTTTAAGTTTCAAGACGATCTCAGCGGCAAAAATATCTGTACCGAGAGCCATTCCGAATAGAAAGGCAGTTGTATTTTCTTCCTGTATCTTGTTTAAGATTAGCTTTTTTAGTGCCTTTTTTAATTTCTTGCAACGGCTGTCCCTTTCGTTATAGCCAAATGATAATCCTTTCGGGCGATGCCCTGTAAACATACACACAGCCAAAATAATTGCCTCCTATAACCCGTATTCGGGTAATCTTACAAATATTTTATTGAATTTCCTTCGATATGTCAACCAAATTACCCGAATATGGGTAAAACAGCATTTATACTCTGCTATTATATATTAACCGAATACGGGTAATAATGGTCGATATATGGAATACTCCGAAATAATAGTTAAACGAATACAGCAGCTTTGCCAAAAGAAAAGTTGTTCAATCAATAAGCTTGCTACCATGAGCGGCGTCAAACAATCGACGTTGGACAATCTTATGCGAGGGATCACAAAGAACCCAGGAATCGTATCGTTGCACAAGATTGCCAATGCTTTTAACATGACTCTTGCTGAATTTTTGGATTTTGAAGAACTGAACGAATACAGTTTTGAAGATAACAACGAAGAATAAGTCCCCTGATATAAATTCAGGGGACTTATTCTTTTGCATCAATTTTTCTAAATTCGGTTGATAGATGTGAATGAATATGCTATAATAATGTTATAAAGCAGTAGGAGTTTATTATGACTTTTGGAGAAAAGGTGAAATTCGCCCGACTACAATTATTTTTAAGTCAGGAAAAGTTCGCTAAAGAACTGAACGTATCGTTTGCGACGATAAACAGATGGGAGCGCGGTCTCTGTGAACCTAATTATGAAGGGCAGAAGGCATTTCATGATTTTTGCAAAAATAATCATATCAAATTTGAAGAATAAATTTTATATATGACAATATGTGTCATGTTTATTGTGATATAATGATTAAAAATATGTGGAGAAATTTATGGCAAAGAACCTTAACCTCAACAGAGATACAAAAAAGCAATTAGAATATAAAAGCAAGCTGGAGGAAGAATCTCTTCAAATTTATGGCTCTGTACGGTGTTGGGCATGCCGAAAGCCCTATAAGGGATTGATTGCTTCACACATTAAGCCATATAAATTGTGCGTGATTGAAAATGATGAGTATTCTAAATTCAATATAAATAATGGGCTTTTATTGGCAAAAAATATAGATGATTATTTTGACAAGTTGGAAATTACATTTGATGATAATGGATATATCATTTGTAGTGACAATGTCGCAGAGGAAATACGCGAGGAATTCAAGAATTATAAACTAGATGAAAACGTCTATAACGCGGAGCGAAGACATTATATGGCTCTGCATAGAAGTTTATTTTATTATAAGCACTATATTGCTTCGGAGCCAATCTCTTATCAAAAACAATTTGAAAAAATAGAGATACCGTATTTTGATTGCGGAATTAAGTTTTATCAGTCCCAGTTTATTGTTCAGGTTGATGGTAGATGGCATAAGTGCTTAACGACAAAAATAAAAGAGGAGTTTATACGCCGTACAAAATTCAAGTTTCAGTGTTATATTTCCAATGCGGATTTTGTAAATTTGATATTAAAAAACGAGCAGTACATTGTGCCTGAAAAAATAAAGCCTTATTTGAATTTTAAGACCTATTCTATTGATTTCAGCCAACCAGATGTCAAAATTACGGATATTGATTTTAGATTATGCCGCACTGATTTTGATCCATGTAGCGGTTTTCCCGAGATGTTTTTAAAATTGCTTCGGGACGTATTGAACGAGAATATTGCTCTTATAAAGAATTTTCAAAAGATATTAGGAATTGCATTGTCAGGGGAAGGATTTCATGACTGTGTATATTTGTACGGCGATATACCCGCAATCAGTTTCATGATGGACATTCTTCAATCTGTTCTCGGTACATATTTTTTTGAATATGACAACGCAAAGGTTCTATACAAAACCGTAAAAGTAGATAGTATCCCCAATACTCGACTTCTATATTTTAGAGAATGCAATGGAGCAATACAGCATAGACAAGTATCAAAACTTGCGGAGAACGAATTATTTCCCAAATCCGTGTTAAATATTGATAAATACGTTGCATTTATATCATCTTCGCAAATACCGAAAGATCATACACAAGAACTCATTTTTAAGTTCCATCCAACAAACCAATTGGGCGATATTTCACAGTATATATCAGAATTTGGAAAGATTCTTAATTGGATTCTCATTGGTTATGAAGAGTATAAGAGATTTGGATTTGAGCAGGTCAATGAGAATTTTGTAGGATGTTCTCCAGAGAGTATGCTTGTAGAAGAATGGCTTACAAAATGTTGCGTTGTTAACATACAAGATCATACATTAAGCGAACGTGCATCCAATCTTTATGAAAGTTTTTATAGGTATATTACAGATAATGAATTGCCTGAACTTTCATACAGGATGTTTTTTCTGATTTTAAGCAAAAAATTTAATAAAACACGTTATGCCGAAGGGATTACATATTTCGGGTTATCTCTGAAAAAGTAGATTTAACGAATTTATTTGAAACACGAAGGAGAATGCGTCGCCGAACTTATGAAAATGTATCAGGCGCAAACAAGTAAGTAGCCAGCAAATAAAATGGTATCAAAGAACAGAAGGATTTAATATTTATGATAAACAAAATTATATATTTTGACAAAGAAACGATCAGAAATATATTACAGGAATATTATAAAGGCACAAAAAAATCAACAATAAACTCTAATTCCTCCACATCAATTCAAGTTGAGAGTAATATTGAAGGGACAGCAGATATACGATTTTCTATCCCGTTAATCGCGCGGATAAAATTTCTTTTTTCAAGTAAGATTAGTGCCAATTATGTATCTATGATTGATAAAACAGTTACGGTTACTTCGACCGAGCTGTCTGATTTTGAAAAAATCAAAGATAACTTTAAATTGTTTAATTGTGTAAAACTGAGTGACATTGAAAACTCTTTAACATTTTTTAGGGTGGCGGGGAATTTTATGCGCATTCTAAAAGGTGCGGTTAAAGATGTTGATTCTAAAGAATTTAAAAATGTAATGGATGGATATGAGGGTTATGAGCATTATAAAGTAGATGAAACAACGTATGTACGCTTCAACTCGACGGCTTTTTTAAGTAATTATAAAAGGAATGATTTACTTAGTTCGCATTTACAACTTTATTGTATTGGTGTTGGTTCATTTAGCAAAGATGATTTCAATTTCATTATTCAGTTGAACAAAATGGCGAAGTTATCTGAAGGTGCGAGTGCGCAGACATTGGCTGATGTATATCCTAGTACTAAGAATGAAACACAAGAACAAAAATTTAGTTGTGTTGGTGGAGCGGACGCTCCATATATTCAACTATTTGATGTGGTTTACGCTAGCATATCTCATGAAGGGAACAAGAATGAGAAAATTTAAAGTTATTATTGGAGCAAAAAGATACTTTCAAGAAAGAATAAAAGACATAGATAAAGCAAAATCGTTCTTAGACTTAGTCAAACTTTCGGATGCTTGTAGAGAAAGAGGATTCCTTTTAAAAGAGGAACAAAAGGCAGATTTATTAGTTTTAAAAAATGACAATTATCTTGCCCTTTCAGAACCGGCTAATGACAGATTAGGAGATTTGATTTTTGACTTAACAACAGATGATTCAACAATTTTTATACATAATCCGCCGTCAAATCTGATGTTTTTTCTAAAAAGCAAAGGTTCTTCTTCAGAAATCATATTAGAATCAGATGAGCAAAAGTATGATATTTTAAGAGGAAAGGATGAGTATGTAAGCGGTATAAATGCCATCAAAAAAGAAATTATTGGGCAGAATGCCGCGATTATTGAGGTCAGTAAAACATTAAAATACTTGACCGAAGTAAAAAGATCGAAACCTTATGTTATAATGCTGTATGGCAACAGTAGTATTGGAAAAACTGAATTAGTAAGAAAAATTGCAAATTATTTCTTTAATAACCAGCTTCTCGAACAGCACTTATCTATGTATAAAAGTAACGCCAATAGCGAGTATTTATTTGGCGATAAGTCTAATCGCCGAAGTATAAGTTTTGATTTATTGGAACGAGAATCAAACCTGATTTTTCTTGATGAATTTGACAAATGCTCAGATTATTTTTATTCTGTTTTTTACACAATGTTTGATAATACTATTTTTAAGGATGCGTTTTATGAGGTAAATATTTCTGGTGCGTTAATAATCCTGACTTCAAATTATACCTCAGAAGAAGAAATAAAAGAAAGACTTGGATTGCCGATTTTTTATCGTATAGATAAATTTATTCATTTTGAAGATTTTTCGTGTGCTACCATTCATGAGATTGTGAATAAGGAGTTAGATGAGCGCTTTGATGAATATAAAGATTATTTTACAAAAGAAGAAATCTATCAGCTGGTTTCAAAACGTATCTTAACTAGCGGAGAAAATGCTAGGACAATAAAAAATAAAATTCAAGCTGTTTTAGAGCAGCTTCTATTCGAGACATTTCTTAAAGATTAATACGCTACTTGATATGCAAGAACAGGATAAATAATATGAAAGCAGTAATTTATGCTCGGTATTCGAGCGACAACCAGCGTGAAGAAAGTATCGAAGGTCAGATCCGAGATTGCAGAGCTTACGCTGAATACAACGGAATAGATATTGTCGGCGAGTACATAGACCGCGCTTTCTCGGCAAAGACGGACGACCGCCCCGACTTTCAACGCATGGTATCCGACAGCTCTAAAAAGCTGTTCGATGTTGTCCTTGTCTGGAAGTTGGATAGGTTTGCCCGTAACCGTTATGATTCTGCCTTTTATCGATACACTCTTCGCAAGAATGGTGTCAAGCTCATTTCCGTCAAGGAAAACATTTCGGACGGACCGGAAGGTATTATTCTTGAATCTATGATTGAGGGTATGGCGGAATATTACTCCGCAAACCTCTCCCAGAATGTCAAACGAGGTTTCCGAGAAAACGCACTCAAAGGTAAATGGAACGGAGGCGCAGTTCCTTTCGGTTACAAAGTTGTTGAGCACAGATTGGCGATCGATGAAGAGAGTGCACCCATCGTAAGGCTTATGTTTGAGATGTGTGCAGACGGTAAAACCGCCAAAGAGGTGTATGCCTATCTCAAAGAAAAGCACGTATGCCGCGCTAACGGAAAGCCTATCGGCTATACGACTGTACTTTATATACTTGGCGGTCGCACTTATATAGGCGAATACAATCATTCCGGCGTTGTAATAGAGAATGGCGTTCCCGCAATCATTTCTAAGGATACATTTGAGAAAGTACAGGAAACCCTTAAAAAGCATTCTATTGCTCCTGCCGCCCACAATGATGGCAATGATTATCTTCTTACCACTCACCTTTATTGCGGCAAATGCGGCGCATTGATGACGGCATATTCAGGCACGAGCCAGAACGGTAATGTCTATCGCTACTATATCTGCAATCGCACCAGAAAACATGAGTGCGACAAAAAGAAGGTAGAAAAAGATAAGATCGAAGATTTTGTCGTTGCCAAGACAATGGAGTTTTTGAAAAAGGACGAAATCATCGAACGCTTAGCAGATCTACTCTATAACCTGCAGTACGAGGAGAACACTCTTCTGCCAAGGCTGGAAAATCAACTTGCCGAAAGGACAAAAGAGATAGACAACATCGTAACGGCAATTCAAAAAGGTGTGGCTTCGGATGCTCTCCTTCAAAGGCTCAACGAGCTTGAGGAAAATAAAAGAGAGTTGGAAGATGAAATAAAAAAAGAACAAGCGGAGCGGCCGCTGTTCACCAAAGATCAGTTCAGAATGGCTCTTTATAACTTCCGCAAGATTGACACGACTACCAAGGAAGGCAAAGCCAAACTGATCGATACATTCATCGACAGAATTTATCTGTACGATGACTATATAAAAATCATCTATAATATAAACGGCAAGGATGAAGAAATTTCACTTGACGAGTTGGAAAGTTCGAAAGGGCCACAAAGTGGTCAGCCACAGACGCCATATATTGTATAAGATTGAGTTGATCAAATACAATATATGGTTTTTGTTTTATGTGGCTTCTTTCACTCTTCCCCAAATTGGGGAAAGAAATGGGGAAACTTTTCGGATTGAATTTTGTTTTTTTGCCCCGCTTTTCAGCCTGTTTTGTCCGCATATGCGGGCTTTTTTGTTTTACTTTTGCTTTTTCAAAAAATTGGTTTGGGGAAACTTTTGTCAGTAAACTACCTTTTCGGCTTCTTTTAGCTGAAATTCCTCCGA
>CALVMJ010000020.1 GCA_944345365.1 uncultured Clostridia bacterium
GGTTGGACCTCCTGATGGCCCTGTTGGTCCTGTTGGACCGGTTGGGCCTGTAATACTCAGACCAGAAGCTCCAGTTGGACCTGTCGGACCGGTTGCTCCAGTTGGACCTGTTGGACCTCCTGATGGCCCCGTCGGTCCTGTTGGCCCTGTTGGACCGGTTGATCCAGTAGGACCGGTCGGGCCTGTTGGGCCTCTGAATCCATAAATTGGAGCACAACCGCAAATTCTGTTATTGCAAGATTGACGAAAACAATTGTTAAATCTATTACAACAAAGTCTTACCATTAATACCTCCTTTGTATCAATTCATAATATGCAAGCAGGTATTACTTTTGTTAATTCTTTTGCTTAATCATTCATAATGTTTTCTCTTTCAAATTGGCTGTTATAAAGCTCAAAATAGTAACCTTTTTTTCTCAGGAGTTGTTTATGAGTTCCCTTCTCTATTACATCTCCGTCTTTCATAACCAAAATTAAATCTGCATTTTTAATTGTTGATAATCTGTGGGCAATTATAATTGATGTTCTCTTTTTCATCAGTTTATCCATCGCTTTTTGAATTAAAACTTCTGTTCTTGTATCAACAGAACTGGTTGCTTCGTCCAAAATGAGCATTGGAGACTTGTCAACCATCGCCCTGGCAATGGTAATTAATTGCTTTTGACCGGAGGATATACTTGCGTCCTCATTTAAAATTGTTTCATAACCATTTGGCAATGTTTCAATAAAATGATGTATTCCAACAGCCTTACAAGCATTAATGATTTCTTCTTGTGTAACATTTTTTTGATTATACTTAATATTCTCTTTGATTGTCCCTTCAAACAACCATGTATCTTGTAAAACCATACAAAATTGATCTCTGACATTCTCTCTTGTTAATGTTTTTGTTGAGACTCCATCTATTAAAATTTCTCCGTCATTTATTTCATAAAAACGCATTAAGAGGTTTACTATTGTGGTTTTCCCTGCACCGGTTGGGCCAACAATAGCAACTTTTTGCCCTGCCTTAACATTAACAGAAAAATCGTTAATTATAACTTTGTCTTTACTGTATCCAAACTTAACATTCCTAAACTCAATGTTTCCACTAACATTATTAAGCAAGACTTTCTTGTTTCTTTCATCTTCGAGCTCTTTCTCTTCTAAGAACTGAAATACCCTAAAACTAGCAGCACCAGCTGACTGCAAACTTGTCATAGCCTGTGCAAACTGACTTAATGGCTGTGTAAATAGCCGTATATAAATCATAAAAGCGACAATAACACCAAAGGAAATAATTCCTTTTACTGTTAAAACAGCGCCCGCGACACACACTGCAACATAGCTAAAATTTCCAATAAAGTTCATAAGCGGCATCATAAGGCCGGATATAAATTGTGATTTCCACCCACATGAATAAAGGTTTTTGTTTAATTTATTAAACCTTTTTCCAAATTCTTCTTCTGCATTATATACTTTTATCACATTATGCCCAGAATAAACCTCTTCGATATGCCCATTCATTTCTCCTAGGTATAATTGTTGCTTAACAAAATGCTTTTGAGATTTGGCAACAATTAACCCCATTACAACAAAGCCTAGTAATGATGAAGCTATTGCAACCAAAGCCATAATCCAATTCGTTACAAACATCATAATTATTGCGCCAATAAATTGTGCTAACGATATCACAAGCGTCCCCATGCTTTGATTTAACGCCTGACTTATGGTGTCGACATCATTTGTTACTCGAGAAAGAACATCTCCAAATGTATTTGAATCAAAATATTTGAGAGGAAGTTTGTTTATTTTTTTTGAAATATCTCCTCTCATTTTTTTTGAAATTTTTTGATTTACGGTTGCAACAACAAATCCTTGCAAGTATGAAAGAATTACACTACTACTATAAAAAGCAATTAATGTTAACCCTATGTTTGCTACTGCCTCTAAATCAATTTCTGTTAATAATCCACTAGAAATTAAATCGGTTATCTCTTTTAATTTGTCCGGTCCAATTATTGTAAAAACTGTTCCTCCTATTGCAAAAACAATTGAAAGCACGGCTAAAAAATAAAAAGGTTTGCAATATTTTAATAATTTACCCCAAGTAACAGAAAATTTGAACTTTTCTCTTTTTTTAATAGCCTGATTTTGAAAATTTGTAGGATTTTTCATTTTAACTCCTCCTCAGAGAGTTGTGAAAGGGCTATTTCCTTGTAAACATCACAATTCTTGAGTAATTCTTTATGCTTACCCATACCAACAATCTCACCTTTATCCAAAACTATGATCTTGTCTGCATTCATAATTGTCCCTATTCGTTGTGCAACAATAAAAGTTGTAGCTCCCTTTGTCTGGTTTGAAAGATCCTTCCTAAGCTCTTTATCCGTTTTATAGTCCAAAGCCGAAAAAGAATCGTCAAAAATGAAGATTTCCGGATTTCTGCATATTGCCCTTGCAATTGACAGTCTCTGCTTCTGCCCACCAGAAAGATTCGTTCCTCCTTGAGCAACCTCAAAGTCGTAGGAATTTGGCTTATCTTCGACAAACTTTTTTGCCTGAGCAATTTCCAAAGCTCTTTTTACATCTGTAATGTCACTTTTTTCTTTTCCATTGTCTCCAAAAGCGACATTTGAAAATACGCTCCCCGAAAATATTACTGCCTTTTGTGACACATAACCAATTTTGCTATGCAAATCTTTTTGACTATAATCCTTAATATTTTTTCCATCAATTAAGACTTTGCCCTCTGTCGCATCATAGAACCTTGGTATTAAATTAATTAATGTGCTTTTTCCACTTCCAGTCGAGCCAATAAATGCAACCGTTTCTCCTTGTTTAACCTTAAAACTTATATCTTTAAGCACATAGTCGCTTGCACCGGGATATTTAAAGCAAACATTTTTAAATTCTACTTCGCCCTTTCCCCTCTTTACATTTGTCAAATTTCCATCAAGAATTTTAGTTTTTGTGTTTAGGACTTCATTAATTCTTTTGGCTGAAACAGATGCTCTTGGAAGAAGAATAAATATGAAAATTAAAAGCATAAAAGATAGAACAACTTGTATTGCATAAGAAGAATAAACCACCATTTCCGAAAATTTTGCAACTTTTTCATACCCAACAGCATTGTTGATTAAATAGGCACCTATCCAATATATAGCAAGTGAAAGACCACTCATAATTAATGTCATTCCGGGCATCATCATTGCCATTATTCTGTTTGTTATTAATGTATTTTTAGTTATTGACTTATTTACTTGTTCAAACTTTTCTTCCTGGTAACTTTCAGCATTATATGCTCTTACCACTCTTACGCCCATCAAATTTTCTCTCGTAACCCTGTTTAAATTATCAGTTAATTTTTGAATTACCTTAAATCTTGGAAGGGCAAATATTATTATCACCGATAAAAGCAAAACCAAAATTGCAACTGCAATAGCAGTAGCAACAGACCACTCCCAACTTTTGTCCACAATTTTTATAATCGCCCATATTGCCAAAATGGGAGCCTTTATCAAAACTTGAAGCCCCATAGCAACAAACATTTGCACCTGAGTTATGTCGTTTGTAGAGCGCGTTATAAGACTTGATGTGGAAAACTTGTTGATTTCTTCCATGGAAAAAGCCCCCACACTGTCATATACTCCCTTTCTCACTCTAAAAGATAACAAAGCAGAGATTCTTGATGCAAAAAAGCCAACTAAAATAGCAGTTGCCAAACTTCCAAAAGCACACAAAAGCATATACCCACCATTAATCCAAATCTCGGACATTTTGCTTCCTTCTGTTTGAACTAAAACAGTGATTTGTGACATATATTCAGGTATTTTTAAGTCAACCCAAACATGAAAAATTGTTAAAAGAAGACAAAGAAAAATTTGAATCCACTCCTGCCACCTTAAAAATTTAAAAAGCTTTAACATTATAACCCCTTAATTACATTTCTTGAAATTATACTTATAGAAATTTTCTACCATAGTATAATACTTAAATATAAGCTTTTTTGTCAACAAACTAGGAACAAATGATTTTTCAATTTAAAATTTTGCATCAATTCGAGAAACTGCTTCGTCTAAATATTTTCTGTCAAACTTAAAGTCATTGTAACCAATTAAAAGCCTTTCAAAATATAGTTTGTCTGGAAATTTTGGCTTTAAATCATTAATTAAATAAAGAAGTGCTTTTTTTGTCTTCCCATTTATTTCAATATCTACATATTCTTTTCGATACATTGTTGGAAAATCCTCAATGATATCCAATTCTCTTTCACCCTCTTCATCTATCTGCCAAATCCCAACAGGAACTTCTCCTCCTTCAATTTTCTCCAAAGTAATATATTTCCTAAAAGCTATTCGCCAACCCTTTAAAATTCCTTGCCCAATCAGAACACAATGAGGGCATTTTTCCTTCATTCTTAATAGATCCAAATTTCTCCCATAAGCAAGACATAATTTTTTCATACTCTACCTCTTTTATCACACTGTAAAAAATTTTTAAGAAAGTGAACCGTAAACAAAAAAGACTAAAAAATCTTCACATCTTTTCGTTGTAAAACCCCGTAAAATTTTCTTGTTCAAAAGCAATCTTTGCCTAAAATAATTTTTTATGGTGCTCCACGAGGGATTCTAACCCCCAACCCTTGGTTCCGAAGGGGCGACCTGAAAATGCCAAGAGTTCGACTTTTCGTATCATATTTTATCATAAAATACCATATCCAAAAACCCTTAACCCCTTTATTTATCGGCATTTTAACCACTTGACCTTATCAAACGATATTATACAATACAAACGAGATAAAATACAACACAAAACACCCCATTTGCAAAAATCTTGCATTTTTCTTGCAAAAATTTGTAGCAGTATAAATTTAATTACATATGGATTGATAAATTATCAACAAAAACTTTAAAAATAAATAATAAGTTTCTGATTTTTTCATTATTATTGCTTTTAAAAGCCTGACCAATAAAGGAATATTTGTATGAAATTTAATAAAAACAAGCATTTTAGTTTGCTTGTTTTTTCTTTAAAAACATATAAGGTTTTTTGCAACTATAATCATTCCCAATTGGAAAACCTAACGATTTAATAATATTGGATAAAATTTCAAACTTTTCTTCGTCTGTTTTATTTTTTATGGAATTAAATTCTTCGATTTCAATAAAAGTTCCAAGCTCCTTAACATATTGAACATTAATAACAACTTCACCTTTTCTGTATTCATAATTTTGATTTATATAGTCACACCAACAAAATAGCCCAGAATTTTCAAATATGCTTTTTGCTTTTTCCACACTATCAATTTCAACTTTCGTTTTAATTTCTTTAATAACATTTCCGTTATTATCTAACGTTTTGCTTTTATAAACCAAATTTTTTAAATCTAAATTTTTACTGATAATATTTCTTATAATTATTGTTCTATCCAACAATTCTTTGTAAGTAATCTTTTTTAATTCTTCATTTTTATAAGTTGTGTAATATATATCGTGATTATTATAGCTTTCCAAAAAAGTGAAACCATTTTCAATTACATATTTCTTAACTTCTTCTAATTTCTTAAAAACTTGCACACAAATTTCAGTCATACTAATCCTTATATTTTTATTAATTTTATAAATGATTATATAATATGAACATATAAAAATACAACACAAAACACCTCATTTGCAAAAAAACTTGCATTTTTCTTGCAAAAATTTGTAACAATAATTGGATTTGTGTTTAATTTATAATTTAATATATTTAAATCGGAGAATAAAAATGGAAAATGATATTTGGAAAAATAAAAAAATGAAATTGATAAAAAATACAAAAATGTTGGTGTTCACACCGAATGTTCTCCTTTCGTAACAGGCGATAATGTCGTCGCCGCAGTAGAAGATATAAACGGCGAAATATGGACAGGAATAAATATTGAAATAGCAAGTGAAAATTTGTAATATAAATACTTATGGAACGTTTAAGTGCAAATTAAGCAATATTAACTTTATTTGATACCAATGACTACGCCAACCCTTTATATTTTCCACTTATTGCAAAAATAGCAAATGTAGAAGACATTGTTTCAAACTTCTATAATTCAAACCACCCAATCGGTAAAATGATGTACACTACTTTAAATAAAATAAAAGGTTTTTCAAAACACATTATCAATTTCAATGACAACTTTGATAACAGTGA
>CALVMJ010000021.1 GCA_944345365.1 uncultured Clostridia bacterium
CCACGTTGCAAAACTAATAATTTTTCACCACATTCTACATTTTGCTCACTACCAAGCCACGGACGATTACCAGTACATGTATAACCAATTTTACTTAACGCGTCCCAGCCAAAAGCACCACTCATCGTCGCTGTTGCGCCACAAGTACACGTATAACGTATACCAGAAAGTGATGCGGAACTACCACCAGTACTTCTAACTAACTTACACGAAGACGTTATAGGTTTTTCACTCTTTCTGTGAACCCATTCCATTATAGGAAAGTCTTCTATGTGTCCTTTTTTGCAAACTGCTATAAAACGTTCAGGAACTAAAACTGGTAAATTTTTAGATTTTGCTTTATTTTTAGAACAATAAGTTTCCTTTCCGTTTGCTTTTCTAATTTCACCAGTACAACGCATTCTCTCACCCGCTGTACCAATTTTTTCCATATTACCACAAACTGGACAATAATGCCAAAGGGGAAATCTCACAGCTGGTATTTTCATTTCAGCATGATTTACGTCTTGTGCATAATCTCTAAAATCTGGTGGCATAACAAATTGTTTTCCTCCCAACCTTTTAGATAGACGTTCATCTACCACAACAAAATCTTCAAAACTGTGATTTTCATCAAACCAAAAATCAAGCCCTGCAACCATTAAAGATTCATCGTGAGGAAAAGGAACGATTGCCCCAACGCCCCAAGGAGAAATTAATCCATCTCGCCTAATAGAATATTTATTATTAGCCATTTATGTCTTCCTCCTTTTCCACCTTTAATGCCCTACTGCACGTTAACCCACATTCTCTATCAACGCTACGCATCGAAGTTGGGGATTCCCATCCTCTATCTTCCCAAGATGTAGGTTTAATCGTACCAGCTTGACATAATAAAGGCGCATTTTCCCCAATCACGAACGAATGAAATTTTTCAGGCAACCACGCCTTCCATTCTTCCCATTTAGAATAAAGTTGTTTCCTGATATCATCTATTTCTTCTTTATCTATGCTTTCTGCACGCGACACTATTATATCAACAATATTTTTATATTCTTCTTCCGTAGGCACTCTTCTCGCATTGTTTCTATTGTCGTTTTCAATGAAAAATCTATGTAAAGCAACAAAAACAGCGTGCAGTGCTCTTTCTCTAAGTGGTCTCGAAAAAGGAGTTACCGACGTAGGCTCAACGCTAAAATACAATTTCGAGTGTTGAGACTGAAACTTTTCATAATGAGATTTATCTCTTGATTTAGATGTATTGTATATAATAAAAACTAAACCAGGAGCATTAGAATCTCTTCCTACACGGCTAGTCGCCTGAATGTATTCTGACATAGATTTAGGTTGACCAGTGACGGTCATTAATCCTAACCTAGAAATATCCACACCAACAGAAATCATATTTGTTGCTAAACATACGTCTAACGGGCGCTTTTCATTACCGCCGTACTTCACTTCCAAACTCTTTAAGATCTTCGGAATTTCGTCGTTACTCATTCTGCTAGTTAATTCCGCCAAACCACTCTCGTATATGTATCTTCTTGCATCAGAAGAAAGCGAAGATTCCAACCTGTTTCTGTATATAACTTCTAAATGCTCTTTAATGTCTGCAATAAACCAAGTGGCAGCTTGTCCTAATTCACGCATGCTACCAAAGTAAGCAAGGTTCGTCCAATAAGCATCTCTCAATTTTTCGTCTTCTACTTCCATTGCTTTAGCAGCATATAAAAACGCAGCAAAGGTATAAATTGATGCTGTTGCTGATGAAGATGCTGCTGCACCATATAAACCAACATATCTTCTACCAGTTTTTCCTTCAGCTTCTTTTGCAAAGAAACAGTCCTTATATGTAGTTCCTTGCACTGGGAACTGAAAAACCTTATCCTCGCCACAAGCATATAAAGCATTACACTGTTGCTTTGCATGACTAATGGTAGCCGTAGAAGCCACAACTTTAGGGCGTTTTCCATTTCTTACACATAACTCATTTATTAAAGTCTCATATAATCCAACAGCAGAACCCAATGGTCCAGTAATTAAATGCAACTCATCTTGAATAATTAATTCAGGAGGAGTTCTTTCATTATCACCACCAAACAAACTCTTTGCTTCTGGTCTATATGGAAGCATAGCAAATTTATCCACCGTTCCAAACAGTAATGTAGGTGGATTTGCGTATATTTCATCATCAAAAAGATTCAATGGTAAATCAAAATCTTCATCCGAAAAATCACAATCTTCGTTGCAACATCTAAAAACAACGTGTTTTTTATCTGGAGATATTTCATAGCCAGGTGTTTGCGCTGTTTTATCCGTTTTAAAAGTTTCCATGCTCGCGCCACACCACGGACACTTCAAAATAACGGAAACATTTTCGCTAGTTTTTCCTGCTCGAATATCTTTAATTTTGGAAATAACTTCCAACGAATTGTTTTTCGTCAAAGAATCTCCAACCCATAAACCGATAGTAATTCGTTCCGTTCCTAATAATGTTTCATTTTCAGACCGGATTTTTTCTATAGCGCAAATAAGGGATGCCGCTCTTTCATATTGCTGAGCAGTTAAAAGTCTTAACGTATAGCGCATTATTACGGTCGTACCAAAATCATTAGGATTTTTAATACGCCTCATAAATATGGTGAACGCTGTTAATCCCAAATATGCTTCAGTTTTTCCGCCACCCGTCGGGAACCAGATTAAATCTACAATATCCCTTTCTGAACAATCTTCCTTATATATCGAATTGAGATTTAACAAAATAAACGCTAATTGAAAAGGTCTCCACTTACCGTATACATTTTTTTCTTTATTATACCAAGTAGTTTCGTCATCAAAATCTGGCATAACAATTTCATTCTTCAAAACAAATGAAAACGTTTTGTTATTATATCTATCGTATTCGGTAAGAGGCAATTTATAATGTAATTGCTGTAACAACATCGCCTTGTTCGCCAATTGAAAAGCTTTTAATACCGATTCGTTTGATTTTAATAACTCTATTCCTTTTTCCATTCTATCCAAACAAACCTTGCAAAGTTCTACTTGTTTTTTTGCAGTTTGCTTAAATGTTTCACCTGGAATATCTATAATCTTCTTTTCTTCTTTAACTATCCATTCTCTGTATTCGTCACATAAAACTTGCAAATCAGAAAAAGTTGCATCCTTATCTAATGCATACATTTTCATGGATAATGTAGCATTTGATGTCGTCGGAACTATTGGCTTAACTTCATATTCTGGCATAACCGATGCAGTAATAACTGTAGGAACATCGGTATCATTCCATGTAGCAGCACAGCCATGTCCAATTGCATAAGTTTTTACGTCTCTATACAATAATGCGTTTAATTGATAATCGTCATCTTTAATTTCAGCACAAAAATTAGCTGGTAGTGGCAATAACTTTGCATTGCACTCCACGTCAAAAGCACATTGATACCAACAAGCCGTTGCGTCAATATTCTTTTCTGAGCCAGGATTGGTATTAATTAATGTAATTGTATAGATAGTAAATCCTTCTTGCGGTTTTCTTAATCTAAAAGTTACTGTAATTCCTAATCCCTTTATTTCTTTACCTTCAGCATCAAATAATTGATATTCTTTATGTCTCTTGGTTTTATTAGGAAGATTATCACTATTTAATCTCAAAACTGCATTGTTTTGTTTCCTATAATAACATTTTCTTTCCTTTTCTGAACGAACTATTATTCTGTTCCCATTATCATCTTTCTTCTCCATCGGAACAGTAGACATACCTTCCGTATAAGAGCCTACAGATATCTTAACGTCAGCAAAATCCGCTGTATCTGGAATACATAATGTTATACCCATAGCCGACTGGCGAAAATTATTAATTTTTGACGTTTCAGCTTCAATAGAAGGTTCCGCAATATTTTTATCGCCAATCATTTTGGATGCTGGAGCAACCGTTTCAAATGGGATATCCGATTCTATTTCCTCAATGTTCTCTTCCTCTTTATCTTCCTGTTCGCATTCACTTATTTTTACTTGAGGAAACAATACTCCCGTTACATAAGTTTTTAAAGGAGAATCACAAAATAAAATCTCTTCCCCATTATCCTGTGTAAATCCAGGCAATGGATTAGGTCCAACCAAAATATCTTTAACAATTTTTAATACTTTTTCTCTTTCGCCCATTTTTCACCTCGCAACGGTAAGTTTTTTTCGTTGTTTTGACGCGCCAGTTGATTCCAATACGATTAATTTGCTTCTTGCTCTACTTAAAGCTATATACATTAATTGTGGATCAGAGTAATCTTCTATATCAGTCAAAATAACAATCTCGCTCTCTAGCCCTTTAAATGCATGTACCGTAGAAAACATAGCTAAATATGCAGAACTATCTTCTCCATAATTTCCAATTAAAAATTCATCTTCATCACATTGCCCAACAATAGACCTATCTCTTCTCTTTGGCGATAAAACCATAATGGAAGATGATTTGAAACCTTTTTTCTTCAAATCTTTTATAGTTTCCAAAAGTTTTGCGCCCTGCTCTTCCTTCTCATTCCAAATGAAGAAATCTACTGGTTCACCTGTGATTTTCAATCTGTACTGTTTATCTTCGTACCCAGTAATATTTATCAATTCATTACCTATAAACAACGTATTACGGCAATTAATTGACAAATGTTTTCGAGCAAAAAAAGCAATATTTTTTAGCGTGGTTAAAGATGCATCTTTATATATGGCTTGCCTAGCAAAATCACCGTAAAAAGTAAACTTACCTTCCATTAAACCATTTTTGAGAACCTTATCAAAAAACGATAAATATTCTTCTGTGCATAAGTCCTGAAATTCGTCGACTATAATTTTATCGAAGCAAATCCCTTGCTCTTTAACTACTTCACAAGCTAATTGTGGTAATATTTTTTCAAAAAACTCATCATCTTTCTCGAAGCCTTCAGTTTTTACTCCACATATTTTAGTTAAATACGCATGTAGAGAATAAACGGAAATCTTATCCTTGTCGATATTTCCTCTTATAAAATCAGCAAGATTTTTATTATAGCAGAAAAATGCCACAGTTCCTTCTTCAACACTTCTTTTTGCTTCTTCTACAGCTATTAAAGTCTTTCCTGTTCCCGCACCACCAGTTACTACAATCTGGTCATTTATTTCTATATCATCTAAACAAGCATATTGCTCTTCTGTTAAAGAAATGATATCTTTTTCTGTCTCTTGAACAAAACTTTTCAACGGAACAACGCAATCAACCATTGGACGTAATGTTTTTGCTATTGTTTCAGCTGTTGTAAACGTTAATTCTGTGGGCACTCTTTTTCCTAATTGTTTCAACTCTTCTACAAAATTCTTGTGTAGTTTTTTGACAAATGCACAGTAATCATTATTGTCTGTTTTTTGACACAATCTCCAACTTTCATCTTCTGTTATAGTTGATATTGGGAAATTAGCTTCATCAGTAAAAATTACGCCATAGCCATACATTAAATTTGTCCGACTGTAAGAGGCGCCCAATTTCTCTACGATTATCCTTTCGATTTCAAACATGGCATCGTGTCCTTGTTGGAATGGTCCTCTCTTTTTATAGGATTTTTCATGATTGCGATTTATAAAAATCCAGTCAGAACCATCAAAACCAACACCACCTGATTTTATTTCTAAAACGAAAACTCCAAGCTTAGGTGCAACAACCACAAAATCAGCCTCTCCGAAAACAACAACCTTATGTCTTGGCAAACGAAAAGAATGCAACACAAACCAATCTGCTGGTGCATAATCTTTTAAATATTCAAACACTTTACGTTCCCCAGAACTTGACGAATCTTCAGGGAAAGTTTTCGGAAACATTTTTGCCATTAATATAAATCCTCTATTCTATTAATTCTTGCTCTACCAATTATTTCTTTATTTAAGACGTCTTCGACGGTATATATATGAATTTCTCCTATACCCTCAACTTCACCGTGA
>CALVMJ010000022.1 GCA_944345365.1 uncultured Clostridia bacterium
TAGTAAGAACCACGCACCACTTCCCTTTGGGTTCTTCTAGGTTCGTAAAAGGTTCGAATCCTACCTGGGGAGCCAGTAGAAGAACTCAACTGAGTTCTTTTTTTGAACCTACGAGCGTAGTAAGAACCACGCACCACTTCCCTTTGGGTTCTTCTAGGTTCGTAAAAGGTTCGAATCCTACCTGGGGAGCCAGTGGAAGAACTCGATTGAGTTCTTTTTTTTGAACCTACGAGCGTAGCCATTTTGAAAAATGTGCAAATCAACTAATTATTATTGATATTTCTTACATTTTATAATATTAATTTTAAGTATAGCATAAACTATGTAATATGAAAGATTTTTTAAAAAATAATTTGAATATAATAATAACTTTGGTCGCCGTTTTTTTGGTGGCAGGACTTGGAAGCTTGTTTGTAAATATGGGTCTTGAATGGTTGGAAGGATTAAATAAGCCAAGTGAGTGGATCCCAAATTTTGTAATTCCGATTGTCTGGTCTATAATTTATCTTTCCTTTGCAATTATTTTTTCAATATTATTAAAACAAAAATTAGTTTCAAAAAAATTAATCATTTTAAGCATAGTAAACGGAATTTTAAATATTTTATGGTGCTTGGTCTTTTTTACACTAAATCAACTTTTATTAGGAAACATTTTAATTATTCTAAATGCTTTCTTTGGCGTGCTACTTCTTTTAGAAATAATAAAAACAAGCAAGTTGTATGTTAACCTGCTTTGGATTTATCCAATTTGGCTGTTTGTTGCCACAACCTTAAACTTATCCCTTTGGATATTAAATTAAAAAAGCATAAGCAATAAGCTTATGCTATTTTTTTTGCAAGAATTGACTACAGGATTTGCTACTTTCGTTTAAGTTTACAGAACATGAATCTGCACTTTTTTTCTCACTCTCACACTGCTTGGCCATTATCTTTTCTCCATAAACCTTCCTCGTGTTCCTGTCTGCTTCAGTTATTAAAACTTTTATCGCATCACCTATTCTATATTTTTCTGAACTGTTTTTTCTCTTTATTTCAGTTTTCTTATCGTTTATTTGGTAATGTTTGATATTCCCATTAACTAGTTTTTCAATAGGAATAAATATGCTTGCTTTTTTCTCTTTAATTTTAACAAAAACTCCATTGCTAACAATATCAGATATGTGCCCTTCAAAAACTTTGTTTATCTGCCCCTCTGCCCAAATTACATTCAAAAGTTTTCGACTTTCTCGCTCTGCTTTATCAGCACAAATTTCTCTTTGAGTTAGATATTTACCCTGAGCTTCAAGTTCTGAATAATTCTCTTCGATCTTATTTTTGTTTATACTTTCATCTAAAAATCTTTGAGTGATAATATCTGAATATCTCCTAATCGCGGCAGTTGAATGAATATAATTTTTGCTTGCAAGAGCATAATGCCCAATATTATTTGGTTGATATTTTGCTTTTGGCAAACATCTAAGAACAAGTGAATGCAAAAATTCTTCTTCTGGCCTTCCTTTAATATCTTCAAGCAATCTATTTATCCCTTTTGAGCTCATATCTCCATCATAATTGATCCCAAACTCTTCGCAAAAAGCCTTTAATATATGCACTTTTTGGGCATCGGGTTTTGAGTGAACTCTAAACAAAGTGGAAAGCCCTCTTTCTTTGACAAAATCTCCAACAGCTTCGTTAAATAAAATCATCAGCGACTCAATAATTTTTGTTGATGTTATCTTTGTCTTATCAACCATGTCCTCCACTTTTGTTCTATGTCCATTAAAGATGAAGGTTGGTTCAGCACAATTTAAGGTTAATGCTCCTCTTTTCTTTCTATAATCTACCAGTATGTCTGATAATTCGTAAGCACTGTCGATACTCTCTTTAATATCAGAATAATTTTTTGCAAAATTTTCATCAAAGCGAATCTTTTCTGCGTCTTCATAGCTTAACTTGTATTTAGAATTAATAATCGCATACATAAATTTATAATCAACAATATTTCCCTGTCTGTCAACATCAATCTCGGCGCAAATAGTCCTTCTGTCAACATTTGGATTTAAAGAACATATCCCATTAGAGAGCTTTTCGTGAAGCATTGGATACACGCCATCCCCAAGATAACAACTTATCGCTCTGGAAAAAGCATCTGAATCGATTTCCGATCCTCTTGGAACATAATAAGAAACATGAGCTAGTGCTACAAGCGCCTTAAATCCATTTTCGCTTCTTTCAACATAAATCGCATCGTCTATATCTTTGCAAGTTTGGGGATCTATTGTGCAAAAACGAACATCTGTTAAATCAACAGTATTTTCCCTATCCACAGGCCTAATTTCTTCTGGTATTTTTTCAACATAATCCAAAACTTCCTGTGAAAAATCTTGTGTAAAACCAAACTCTTCGGCTATTGCAATATTTTCAACAATAGGATCGCCTGCATAACCATAAACTTCTTCCACTGTTCCAATTATGGCATTCTTTTTATTTTTAGTAAATCGCGTGTCTGCATATATGATTTTAACCTTGGCTTTTTTGTTTGCCATGCTTTTTAAATTGTCTCCCACAAGAACAACTTCCTTATCAAACTTATCGTTTGAAGGAACAAAAGAAAAAAGTCCTTTTTCTTCCTCTCTGATAGTCCCAATAAGAAACTCGTTTTTTCTTTCTTTAATTCTAATTATAACACCTTCTAACTTTCCAAAAAGCTCTCTAACTGCAATTTCCACCGTATCGCCGTCCATTGCATCTTTTCTGTCATAGACATAAATATCCGACTTTCTCCCCTCAACTTCCACATGAGCAAAGTTTTCGCCAGGCTTGATAAACACTTTTCCTACGCAAATTTTTGAAGTGTTTTCCAGCCCTCCATTTTCATTTTCTGTCAGCCTTTTTTCCTGCAACAGTTGTTTTATTAGTCCCGTAACTTTTAAAAAATTACTGGTATTCTTTTTTGCTATTGCGCAAACAACAGTATTAAGATCTTTTCCAAAAAGTTCTTTCTCGCACATTTCGTCAAAAACTCTTTCTTTTGTCCATTTTAGTCTTGCATTTTTACATTTTTTCTTCATTTGTTCTCTCCCGTAGGTTTAGTGTAGCATATAAAATGCTTGTTTTCAATACCCTTCCAAAAAAATTTAACAATTTTTTACTTTGAATTTTGTATATATTGTGTTATCATCAAGTTATAAAAAAGGAGCTAATATGAAAACTGCTAATAAAAGATTAAGAATTGGATTATTTAACGACAGTTTTTTCCCAATGATAGATGGAGTTGTAATGGTTGTAGATAATTATGCAAGGCGCCTTAGCGAATTCTGTGATGTCACAGTTTTTGCTCCATATGGTGGAAAATGTTATGACGACTCCTCATTACCATATAAAGTTGTAAGGTGCAATAAAAAATTTCCTATGTTTTTTTTAGATTATGATTTACCTCTACCCAAAATGGACAAAAATTTTAAAAAACAACTTAACTCTTTGAATCTGGATATCGTCCATATTCATTCGCCTTTTTCGATAGGAAAGGCAGGACTTTCATATGCGAAAAAACATAAAATCCCTGTAGTGGCCACCATGCACAGTCAGTTTGAACAGGATTTTATGCGTGCTACCAATTCCAAGTTTTTAACCAAGATTCTTTTAAAATCAATAATGAAAGTTTTTAATTCTTGCGATGAGTGTTGGGCAGTAAATGACCAAATTGCAAAAATTTTTGTTAGGTATGGGGCTTTGACTCTTCCAAAAACTCAAAACAACGGGACTGACCTTTTGCCCTTTGAAAATGAAAACGAAATTTTACAACTAAAAAAGGATTACAATATAAAGCCAGAAGAAAAAGTTTTACTTTTTATTGGCAGGCTTGTTGCACTAAAAAACATATTTTTTATTGTTGATGCATTAAAAATATTAAAAGAAAAAGGTTTTAAATTTAAGATGCTTTTTGTTGGGAGTGGACAAGATGAAGAAAAATTAAAAAATATTATCAAAAAATATAAATTACACGATCAAGTAATACTTACAGGTAGAATTTCTGATAGAAAAACACTTGTCAAGCACTATAAAATGGCAGATTTATTCTTATTCCCTTCATTATATGATGCAAGCAGTTTGGTCCAAATTGAAGCAGCTTCTCAAAAAACTCCAACAATATTTTTAAGAGGTGCTGCGACCTCTGCAACTGTTACAGAAAATGTCAACGGATATATTTCTGAAAATGACTCCGAAAAATTTGCAGAAAAAATACTGAGTATTTTTAATAATAAAAAAGAATATGAATTAATTTCTCAAAACGCTTTTAATGACCTTTACGTCCACTGGGATGATGTAGTAAAAAAGGCATATAATGATTACATAAGAGTTATTGATAATTATAACAAAAAAAACATAGGTGATTTATAAAAAGCCTATGTTTTTATATTTGTAAATTTATGGTGCGACAAGAGATAAAGTATCCGAACCGACTACAAGTCCAAGTTGGTGTTGGTTATATCAAACTAAGAGTTAAGATAAATTAACTTGTCTTATAAAATTATTATATCATAAATTATTTATATTTCAAAACAAAAAGAGAGAAGCTTGGATT
>CALVMJ010000023.1 GCA_944345365.1 uncultured Clostridia bacterium
TATTTCTAAAGAACTTGCAAAATCATATAATAAATCTGCATTAATTGAAGGAGATGACATTTATCATCAAGTTATTGGTGGATTTGTGCAAGCTTGGAAGGAAGGTAATCATTTGAAAACTTTTTGGAAAGTTTGTGTAAATATTATCAAAACATATTTAGAAGATGGATTTGATGTGGTTTTTAACTATATAATAACTCCAGAAAATTTAGAATTAATTAAAACTGCTTTTAAAGATTATAATGTTAAGTTTGTTGTTTTGATAACAGATGAAGCAACTTTGCTTGCAAGGGATAAAGAAAGACCTATAGATTGCCAGATGGGTCAACGCTGTTTGACTTTACTTAATAGTTTTAAAAATAGAAACTATAATTCAAGAAATATCTTAGATACATCAAATTTATCTGTTAATGAAACAGTTGATATTATAAAAAATGATATTAAATTTGCTATCTAAGGAAATCTTAATATTCCATAAAAATTTCTAATCCTAAATATAAGAAACTATTATATCCGTACAAATTTACATAACTTGTATGTTATCTCAAAATATGGTATAATATAAGTATAGTTGTATTCAACTTTTTTGAATACAGCTTTAACCAAGTACCAAGTACTTTGAAAAGAAGAAAAAACGGAGGTAACTCAACCATGATCAAGACCACTATTAATCCCGAATTTGCAAACGCCTGCACCCATGGTGGCATCTTCCACGCCGATGAGGTTGTGGCGAGTGTCATCTTGGCAAAGTACCACGCGATGTATTTCGAATCCAATGAGTTCGTTGTCTGTCGGACCTTCAAGGTCCCGGAAGACCTCAACCCAGATGCCATCGTTTATGACATTGGTGGAGGTCAGTTTGATCACCATCAGCGTGGTGGCAATGGATGCCGTGAAAACGGTGTGCCCTACTCCAGTGCCGGATTGATCTGGCGTGAGTTTGGTCCCAAGCTGGTTGCCAACACTCAAAATCCCGACCTCGTCTGGAAGATTGTGGATAGAAACATTATCCAGGGCATCGATGCCGTGGATAATGGGACTTTGCCCAAGCCGGATTATCCTGCTGAAGCATTGTCCATTTCCCGCGCAATCTCGTTGTTTAATCCTAGTTGGGATAGCAACGAGAAAAGCGACGACGCCTTTCTCAAGGCCGTTGCATTTGCGGAGGTTGTCTTTGACAATGTTTTGGCTAGTGCCATAGCAACGGCAAAAGCCCAAACGATTGTCGATGAGGCAATCAGCAAAACCGAAGGACATGTTTTGGTTTTGGAGCACTTTGTTCCGTGGCAAGGTGCTCTCAATGCCTCGAAAGACACGAAGGCCGCAGACATTCTGTTTGTGGTATTCCCCTCTTTGAGGGGTGGCTTCAACTGGCAGTGTGTTCCGGAAAAGCTGGGTAGCTTTGTCCAGAAGAAACCTGTCCCTGCAGAGTGGAAAGGACTGAAAGGCCCTGACTTGCAGAAAGTGACTGGTGTCGCAACCGCCACATTCTGCCACCCCGCCGGTTTCATCGGTGGGGCAGAAACCATGGAAGATGCAATTCGGCTTGCCGAAATTGCTGCTTCCAAATAAAGAGGTTAAAGCTGTAAAATGATGTGTAGCTAGAAGAAACAACTGATTCTTCTAGCTACACTCTTTTTTTATTATTCTTTCTCTTTTAACTTTTTATATCCAAAGTATCCTCCAGCACCTAATAAACCTAGCAATACAGTTCCACCTAATGTATTAGAAGCGTTTTGACTATCTAAAGTGTTGGTTGTATTTGTTGTATTAATTGAATTATCTGTTATATCTGTACTTGTATCGTTTTCACTATTTGTTGATGTACTTGCTATAACTGTATTATCTTCTTTTTGTTCTTCTATGTTTACTTTAATAGTACTTGTTTTTCCATTAGAACTAGTTGCAGTTATATCAACTGTTCCACTTTTTTTCGTTAAAAGCAACCCTGTTGAAGTAATCGAAGCAATTTCTACGTTGCTTGACTTCCATGTTACGGTTTTATCTGTTGCATTGTCAGGATTTATAGTTACTGTTAGTGTTTTGCTCTCCCCTACTTTGAGATTCTCTAAATTTTCATTTATCTGTATACCTGTTACAGCAATTGTAGATGGCACTGTTGTTACAGTACTTGTGCTTGAAGAACTAGTTGTGCTATCTTTGCTTTGTGATGATGTAGATGATGCATTTGATGAATTATTACTTGATGTAGAACTAGCTGAATATGGGCATACTCCATTAGTATGTAAATGTGCTGGATGACCTCCGCAATGATAATGATAGCTTCCTAATCCACTTTTATTTTTATTATCCTTATGCCCACCATTTGCATCTGTTCTTCCTGAATGAGCAAATGAAAATGTATTACACCCTATTAATATTACACTTAACGCAATTACTAAAATTGCTCCAATTTTTATTTTATTTTTCTTCATATAAATATCCCCCTTAAATATCATACCATCTTTTTATTGAAAATTTTGTCGAAAATTGTAAACAATTACAAATTTCGACATTTTCTTATTAATAGTTGACTTTTCCATCCCTTTAAAATACAATATTCAGTATAGAATACAAGGAGGTACTATGGCAACAAAAAAAGCTGGAACAATTCTATTAAATTTAGAAACAAAGCAAATCGGATTAGTTTATAGAAGTAAAGATAAAGGTTATACTTTTCCAAAAGGTCATCTAGAAGGAAACAAAACACTTCAGCAATGCGCCATAAGGGAAACTGAGGAAGAAACTTTGAGAGCTTGTCATTTATTATATGCTCAAGAAATATCTATACTAAAATATACTACTCCAAATGGAGAAAAAGTAGAAAATCATATGTATTTAGCTATTAATGATGGTCAAACTACCAAAAATATTCCTTTTTGTGATAGAGAAAAATTTGAGTGGTTCTCATTTGATGATATTGAGACTAAGCTTAACTTCAATAACCTAAAAAAATTATGGCATGAAGTAAAAGGACAAGTATATAAAATCTTATATAATTAAGGAGGTACATTATGATAGGCAATCCTGTAGATTATGATAAAAAATACCAAAAAGATTTTCCTATTTTCCCCGCAAAATTTGATTGGGCATTAAAGCGATATTTAGATTTAGTTCCAGGAAAAGAAGTCCTAGATTTAGGTATAGGACAAGGAATGAATTCAATTCCACTATCAAGATTAGAATATATTGTTACTGGTGTAGATTACTCAAGAAAGTGTTTAGAAATATGCAAGGATAATTGTCCAAGTTTAAATTTAATTCGAGATGACATTAGAAATTTCTTAATTGAAAAAGATAAATATGATTTAATTCTTTCAAGATGTGTATTACATTTTTTACACAAAGATGATACTTATAAAATAATTAATAATATCAAAAATAATTTAAAAGAAAATGGCTTAGTTTATATTAGTGTATTTTCTTTAAATGACCCTAAGTTAGAAAATGGAATACACTCGACCAACTTTGAACTTCTTAATAATAATATTCTTCATAATATTATAAATGATACTTATATTAGTTTCTTTTCTAAAGAAGAAATATTGTCACTTTTCGATGGTTTTAAAACACTTTTGATTTCTGAAGAATATTTTTTAGATGAACCAATAGATGCTCCCCATTATCATGGCATAATAAAATACATTGGTCAAAAAATCAAATAGATAATTTTAAAAAGAAGCATTTAGGAATGTTTAAAATCCTAAATACTTCTTTTTTAATTATCTCCACATATCTCCATTAATTTGTCCTGTTAATGCCATAATAAAAGCATTTCGTGTTAAGTCTATTCTTGTTATAACATCTTTAGTTAATTTACTTATTCCACCATTACCTTTACCTAATGCATTTCCATTAAATATTTTATCCATCACTTTTCCAAGTTCTGTTGCTCTTATTTCGTCAATGTATTTCTCTGGTATTGGAAAACCTTGACTTGTTCCAATACTTTGTACTCCATCTTTACTTTCTATTACTGCTGAATTTATATCAATCCAGTCACCTAATAAATTTGTAATTCCCGCTTCTGATGCCACATAATAATCTGCTTCTATTCCATTTTCTTTTGCATATTTTTTTAAATTTTTTACTCTATTTTTAGCTCCTTGAAATATTTCTTCATTTATTGGTTGGTCTCCAACTTCTGAACTTACAGATATTCCTTCAATTTCTACATTGTCAAAATATTTTTC
>CALVMJ010000024.1 GCA_944345365.1 uncultured Clostridia bacterium
ATTTCGCAATTTCTGCTAATCATTCCGATGCCCACCGTCGACAAGAGGATTTGAACCTCCGACCCTTCGCTTAGGAGTATGGCTTACCACCTCGTGCAGTTGCCGACTACATAACTTCTCATTCAAGAAAACCTTGATTTTACGGGCTTTTTCAGTCGTTGTATCTGTTATGGCTCAACATTTCATACAACGCTTTTCGCCCTATTATGTAGTATCCAATTAGCAAATTCTTAGCAAGCACCTATTAGTTTAACCTTTACTTTTCAGACTGAAAACCCGTATTGTGGTTTTAGCATACACACAACAATTTTTGACTTTGATAAAAAAATACAAATCCAGTTGCCTCTATGACTTTGGGCATGGTATAATAAACTATTAAAACACTTAACGGAGAGGAGGAGATTAACATTACTATTGTAGACTTGTTTTGTGGCTGTGGTGGAATGTCATTGGGATTTCAAGAAGCTGGTTTTAATATTTTAGCTGGTTTTGAACATTGGAATACTGCTATCTCTTGCTATAAAAAGAATTTTTCGCATCCAGTTGAAGATGTTGATCTTTCTGATGTAGAACTTTCCGTTAAAACCATTTCAAAATATAATCCTGATATTATAATAGGGGGACCTCCTTGTCAAGATTTTTCAGGTGCAGGTAATAGAATCGAAGGAGATCGTGCAAATTTAACTGTTGCTTACGCCAAAATTATTAGTGAAATTTTGCCCCAATATTTTGTAATGGAAAATGTGGAGCGTGCCTCGAGCAGCGAAGCTTACAAAAAAGCTCGTAAAATCTTCAAAGAGGCTGGATATGGACTAACAGAAAAGGTTCTTGACGCAAGTTTTTGTGGTGTCCCACAAAAAAGAAAACGCTTTTTTTGTATTGGATATAAAGATGGTCAAGATAGTTTTTTAGATGGATTACTTTCTACAAACCAATCTGTATTTCCTTTAACGGTACGAGAATACTTTCAACAAGAAAATTATGAATTAGCAATGGAATACTATTATCGCCATCCTCGTTCATATAAACGACGTGGCATATTTTCTGTTGATGAACCATCTCCTACTATAAGAGGTGTTAATCGACCAAAACCGGGAAATTATAAAAGACATGCTGGAGATTTAATTGCTCCTGATGGGGTGTGTAATTTGTCCTCATTAGAACGCTCTCTTATACAAACATTTCCTCCAAATTTTATTTGGGATGAATCATCTGCTTCAACTGAACAAATGATTGGAAATGCAGTTCCAGTTAAACTGGCTAATTATGTGGCAACTTGTTTAATGCGTTTTATTAACGGAGATACTGATTTACATAATTTGCGTTTTATAGATTGGCTTAAGAATGAAAAAAAACTCTCTCCAGAAGTTGCTGGCGACACACTCTCAAGAATAGGTCGAGCTAAAAGAATTTTAGATTTTGAGAACAATGATTGTGAAAGCTACTTAAAGAATTTAAATGAAGAAAATTCTTTCAAAAATATTGTTCCATCTGTTCGTGCCCAAATTCGCAGAGCAGTAAGATTATATTTTGAATATATTTCTAAACATATGGAGGTAGGATTATGAGTGAGCCAAAATTTCAGATGTCTATCAATCTACAGGTGTTAAATCATTTGGGGTTGAATCTTTATAGTAATACCTCGGCTGTTCTTTCAGAAGTTGTTGCTAATGCCTGGGATGCAGATGCTACAGAAGTAAAAATTCAAATTGATGGAGATACCATTACCATCGCCGATAATGGAGTAGGAATGGATCTGTCTGATATAAATAATAAATACTTAACAGTCGGTTATCAAAAGCGTAGCGAAAGTGGTGAATCTCCTAACTTACATAGACCGGTAATGGGGAGAAAAGGAATTGGTAAGCTTTCTTTATTTTCTATTGCGAACATTGTTAAAGTTTATTCCCGCAAAAATAACGAACTAAATGGATTTGAAATTGATACAAATTCTTTAAAAGCGGCAATAGAAACAAATGATACCTATTATCCAAAAGAGCTTCCAACAACGGATGTGCCATTTGAAGGGAACGGGACACTTATCATTTTAAATGACTTAAAAAAGAAAAGAACTGCTTCTCTTGCAACACACTTGAAGCAACGTTTAGCACGCAGATTTGCTATTATTGGAGAAAAGAATAATTTCAAAGTTTTTATAAATGACAAAGAAATTATGGTTTCTGATAGAAACTATCTTTCTAAAGCTCAATGTGTCTGGATGTATTTGCCTGAAGAAAAAGGCGAAGAATATAAGGAAGAATTACTAAAGCAAACCAAAGATGAAAAAATAAAATTAAAAAAAGAGCGGCCTTCAACTATAACAATCGGAGAAGAAAAATATCAAGTTTCCGGTTGGATTGCTACTTGTGCAGAGCCAAATGAACTTGATGATGATGAAAACTTAAATCGTATCGTAATCATGGTACGAGGTAAGATGGCTAAAGAAGACATATTTTCTGAAATTGGTACAACGGCCCTTTATTCTAAGTATATTTTTGGTGAATTATCAGCTGATTTTTTAGATTTAGATGATGAAGCAGATATAACAACAAGTAGCAGACAAGATTTTTTTGAAGATGATGAACGCTATGTCGCTTTAAAGGACTTTATCAAAAAAGAGTTATCAACTATAAGAAGTGATTGGGAAGAAACACGAAGCAATACAGGTGAAGCAGAAGCATGTAAATATGCTGTTGTAAGTGATTGGTATAAAGATTTACAAGGCGACGATAAAAGATCTGCAAAAAAACTATTCGGAAAAATCAATCAATTAACTGTGGAGAAAGATGAAAAGAAAGAATTATTTAAACACGGGGTTTTAGCTTTTGAATCATTTAAATTAAAAAATGAGTTAAGTCAATTAGAAAAAATCTCTGCTGAAAATATTGCGGCCTTTTTGGAAGTTGCTGGACGTCTTGATAATATTGAAGCCACTATGTATTATCAAATTGTGCAAGAGAGATTAGCTGTTATTCAAAAAATGAAAGATGTTGTCTCTGATGGAAGTTTAGAAAAAGTTGTTCAAGAACATCTAAGTAAAAATCTCTGGTTGTTAGATCCATCATGGGATCGAGGGACGGAAGCTCCTATAGTAGAGCAAGCATTTAAAACTCAATTTGACATCATTGACGCAGGACTAACCCAAGAAGAAAAAGATGCGCGTCTCGACATTAGATACAAAAAGGCTTCAAACAAACATCTTATCATTGAACTTAAGAAAGGTAATCGCGTTGTTAAAACTGATGAACTTTCCGCACAAGTAAGAAAGTATTTTGTCGCCACTACAAAGATAATGGCAACTCAGGAAATGCCAGAACCATTTGAAATTATAGTATTGTTAGGTCAACATTTAGATGGAAAAGACTTTAATGAAACTGTTTACGAGGCTACTAAACGTTCATTAAAAGAATATAATTGCCGAATAATGTACTATGATGAATTGCTTCGTAATGCAGAAAATTTGTATAGTGATTTCCTCGAAAAAAATAAAGGTCTATCCACTCTGAGTGATTTGATTAGTGAATTAGATATGAGTTAATACAAACTATTTTGGGGAACTATCCATTGTTTTTTCCCATTAAATGAACAAGAATCTCTACGCCGTATAATTACACAATGTGGAAAGTAAATTGACACACCTATAATTACATATTCTACGGTATTGTCTATTCGAGGTGGTTTTTCGCCCAACAATGCATATCCGTATTGACAATGTGTTTTTAAAGAGTCCATATTGCCTCCAGTGTTTTTATACATACTTATGCTATATTAAAATTTTATATTCCTTTATATGCCATAGGTTAACCACCTGTGGCATTTTTTATACCAAAAATCAGAAAGGAGCTCATCCCATGAATTTGACTGTTGTTGATTTCTTAAAATAGCATATTTATGATCTACTTGCCTGTCAGCGAATTGCTCTGTATACTGTCATAAGACTACAGAAAGAAAAAGTCTCAGAGCACCCTCCCTGGAAAGTCGTGTACTCTGA
>CALVMJ010000025.1 GCA_944345365.1 uncultured Clostridia bacterium
ATTGCTTTCATTATTGTTCGATATGATGGTGACTTGCCATTTTGAGTTTGATACTTATTGATAAATTCTAAAAGTTCCGCCAATTTTCTTTCGTTTAATATTTTCATATCTTTCTCCACAAAACGAAACTATCCGTTTCGTTATGCTTATAATAGCAAAACATATATCCAAAAAATCGGATTTCAAAAATTTTTTTGAACTTTTTAATAAAATAATTATTTTAAACATCTTTTTTTAATGTTGTGAAATAAAAAAATAGGCAGAGATTTTGCCTATGTTTTCTTTTTATGATTATACTCTTTTAACATTATTCAAAAAATTTCTATAAAATTTTTGAAACTACCATCTTCGCATATAATGTTGTATATTTCATCCCTTTTAATTAATTTGAATGCATTTTTCATTGATTTTTCTTTTATCACTTGCGAATTTATATATTTTATCACATTTGTTATGCTTAACCTCAATATTTCATCTACTTCGAGATAGAATTTGGGAATAGGGATTTTTTTATATTCACTAGAACTTTCAAGTATTTTTTCTATTGAAATCACTGACAAAACATCAACAACATTTTTAAGTTGTGCAATGCCATCATTTGCGGTTTTACACCTTATTTTCCCTTCAAGGTCAAAGGGACTTGTTACAAAAGCAATAGTGGGAATATGTAATTCTTTTGCTATCTTAGAAACAACTGGTGATGCACCAGACCCTGTTCCACCACCAAGACCTGCCACAACAATGATAAAGCTGCCATCTTTTATGCTGTTGGATATAAGTTCATTATCTTCTTCCGCGGCTTGCATTCCAAATTTAGCGTGTGCGCCTGTTCCCAGTCCTCTTGTGATTCTTTTGCCGATCCGTAATTGTTGGTTGGCACTATTCCCCATAAATGCCCAATCGGTATTTATATTTATATATTCAACATTTGGCATTTTTCCCAAAGATTCTATAAAACGAATTCCATAATCTCCAATGCCAACAATTTTTATTTTAAAGTTTTTATTTTGTTTTTCCATTATCAGTCCTCACAAAATGTTTCTTAAAATTTTTGTTAGTTCGTTGACATATTCCTTCTGATTTCCACATGAAGGAAACGAAGTGTTAAAGGCATTAGAATTTTCTGAATAGCCAATTCCCAAAATTGATGAAAAAACTTTTTCCATACAAGTTTTTTTCACGACAATAATATATTTAGGAGATAAAGCTTTAATGATCTTTATCAAATCTGGAATGTATTTTTCAATGATTTTTCTTTTTGCACTGTTCGACTTAATAAAGTTAATTGGTTCTTTGCAAACATCATACAGCCAACAACCCATTTCTTTAAATTTTGCGAGTGAAAAATCAATACCTACATTATTAAATGCCTTTTTTGTATATTCATATAGATTTGAATTTTCATCATAAAAGAAAGTTCCACCAAATGGGCGACTCTCTCCAACAAACAATATTTTTGTTTTGCTAGGCTTGAATTTATTTCTTTTTTTCTCAAAGTTCTCTGATTCAACAATATTTTTATATAACAACGAACTTTGTTCCAATTCTTTTGCTTTTTTTCTTTCTATTTTCAAATCTATTAACTCAATATAACTTTCCATTGATATCTCCTTTTTTTTCTAGAATATATTTATTAATTTATGGTTCTCAATATTTTCAAAAAATTTTCAAATTGTCTACGGCTCGTATCTAATCTTACCACTAAATTAAAAATCTTTTAATGTTGTTGTATCTGAAACTTTGATATAATATCTTTCAAATAATGAGGTGTTTTTTATATCTAATTTATAAACACCAATAAATGTAAAACTATCTCCATTCTTTTCAAAAACTGCTTTATAAGTATAATCAAATGTTTTGCCAAAATTAGCAGGTGGATTTGATTTGTCGCCTACAAAATTTTCTTTTATTCTTCCATCTTTTAATAAGACATCTTTCCATCCAGCTCGTTCAATTCCATCAAGTGCAATAATCCACATATAATAAGTATTTGTTAATTTATATGTTGCCTGAAACCACTTTTGTAGATTAGTTCCAATAAGATAGTTTATCAATTTATAATTTTTACTTAAAGGAAAAGTATCTCCAATTTTAATAATTTCATTTCTTTTTGTGTTTTTCATAAAATTATCTTCTTCAGTATCAGGATTTATTTTCTTTTTGCAAATTTCACAAACGTCTTCATCTTCTTTTATGTAATTTAATTCACATTGTGGACTTTTTTATATTTCATTAATCACTCCATAATAGTTTAGTTTTTCTTTTATCTCAAAAAGAGAGGCAATAAGTATTTATTAATTATCTTCTAAAAATTCTTTAAATCTTCTTAATGCACTTATAACTGAATTGTGCGATTTTTTCCCTAGCATTGCTTTTCTTCCAGTTTCTCCGTATTCTCTTAGCAAAAAGTCGATGTTATCAGCAACATTTTGCCATGAATCATAATGTTCTTGTTCAATTATAAAATTTATTCTTTTCACATAATCATACGCCGTGCTTGGATTTCCACTTGGAGTATATTCTTTATAACCTCGATCAATCAACCAGTTTTTAAAATTTCTATCAAACATATTTCCTCCTAATTTATGCTTTTCATTACATTAAGTAAATCTTCGTAACTTGTCACATCGTGGTATCGAACTTTACTTGTGGATAGTTCATTAAACAGCTTTCTTGCACATTTTATCTTTGCTTGTTCAATTGGTCTAAGTTCAAGTGATTCCATTGTTCCTTTTGTTTCTGCGACAAAGTAAATGTGTTTTATTCCATACCCATCATTGAATGCAATTGCCCAGTCAGGTGCGTAGTTGCCAACAGGGGTAGGTATTTGGAACGATCTTGGAAGCTTTGCGTAAACACAAACCTCGTCAGCTTTGTCTAGATCTTCTGCAAATCTTCTTTCTACTGAATTTTCAGCAGTTCCATCTGTAAACACATAGTTTTGAATTGCTTTTTTAGCCCTGAAAGCTTTGTTAAAATCGGCTTTTGTTTGGTTTGCTGTAAATATATCAGTGTCGTATGTTCCGTCCGTTACATTGTAGGTTACATGGTCGATTATCATTGTTGCTTTTTGTTCATTTATAAGCCTAATTACTTTTGAAATAAATTCTTCAGGGTTAAGTTTATACATATAGAATTTTGCCGGGCTTATTCCTTGCAAAATCCTTACAATTGTCTTTCTTGTAAGAGTTGTGCCTGTAACGATTTTACCAATTAAATCGTATTTTGTGCTATCTGCACCTGCACTAGTTATGCTTTCCGTTCTTGTTTTAGTAGCACCGAACGAATCTCCTCGTTTTACTTGGTTTTCGTCCATAACTCTTCTTTGTTCGCCAATTGTTACCGTGTATTTCATCTCGGCGACAAATAGTTTGTCATCTATATGAACAATAGACTTTTTGATAAGTTCTTCACTATCAAATTCCACTTTGTAGGTGTATTTGTGATTGATATAATTCCATAGTGTTTGGAACTCTTTCTTTGCAAAGTTGTCATTAAGTGCATTGTCAATAATGGTGGTTTGATTGCCATTTTCAATCATACCATCAAGTGCTTTCTCATCAAAGATACCCTGTACAAGTTTGTGAATGCTTTCAGTATAAGGTGCAAGAATAGCAGGCATTTCTTTGAATGC
>CALVMJ010000026.1 GCA_944345365.1 uncultured Clostridia bacterium
AAACAAAAACTCTTGCAGAGTTTGAAGATGATGAAAGATGGAAGTTCTGGTCAGATGATGCATACCTTCAATTAGAAGAATATTTAAAAAATCTTAAATAACCAAAACTTGATAATTGATGATGTTGGGGATTTAATAAACCCCGATATCATATCCAATAGATTTAGAACACTATTAAGAAAAAATCATCTTAAACATATTCGTTTTCACGATTTAAGACATAGTTGTGCCAGTTTGTTAGTTGCAAGCAAAGTCCCTATGAAAAATATTCAAGAATGGTTAGGGCATTCCAATTTTAATACCACTGCCGATGTCTATTCGCATTTAGATTATTCTTCTAAATTTGAAAGTGCTAATACGTTAAGTAAAGCTTTGTCTTTTAATAAAATCGAAGAAAAGCAAAGTGAAGAAGAAATAGATGATGATATAGAAAAATTAGAGAAATTATTAGAAGAGAAGAAAAAGTTAAAGCAAAAAAAGAAAGATTTTGAAATGTAAAACAATTATAAATAAAAATTTTATATTTTTAAAAACAAATTCTTATGTTGTATGATATAATAAGGTTGAAAATCTTATTAAGAAGGGAATTTTATGTTTAATTATAGAAAGGCAACTATTAGTGATTTAGAAAGTATTTGGAATAAAGATATAGAACAAAACAAAGATGACCAAAGGTATTTAAAATGGAAGCAACAATACATTGAAAACAATAAAAATGGTGATTGTGTAACATTTGTTGTTTTAGATAATGAAGACCCAATAGGGCAAGTTACTATCTTGTTTTCACCAAATTGTTCGGCAGTTAAAAACCGACCTAAATTATGCAACGGAACTGATACTGCGAATATGAATGCTTTTAGAATCGAAAAAAAATATGAAAATCAAGGACATATCTCCAAACTTGTTAAAATGGCAGAAGAATTTGCAAGATCCAAAGGCATAAAATTCTTGACTATTGGTAGTGAAGCAAAAGAAAGCAGAAATCTTGCAATTTACTTGCATTTTGGCTACACTGAGTTTGTAACAAGTATGATAGAAGACAATAATTTAATTCTATATTATAAAAAAACATTATAGAAAGAACAGAAATTATGGTGTAATGAAACTGAAAAAGATTCCTACTTTTTGCAAAAATGTTGCAAAAAATCACTATACGACACTATGCGTTTTTATGCGATAAATAAAGGTTTTCTTGCATGAATTTGTGAAAAATTTGTTACAAATTTGTAGCAATCAACCATTTTTTAGCATTTTTACAAAAAAAATTGTTATTTTAAACACTTGAATTTCGAACCCCTAAATTAAGATTTTTATCTTTTTTTAGGGGTTATTTTTTTGTCGTAAATAAGAACCTGCGTTGCAGAACCTTGCGTAAACTAAAAAAAATTTAGCGAAACCTAAAATCGCTAGAAGTCCCTTTAGTATTGGGTTTTATGGTGCTCCACGAGGGATTCTAACCCCCAACCCTTGGTTCCGAAGACCAATGCTCTATACAGTTGAGCTAGTGGAGCAAAATGATAATTTTTTTATGGGGATTATCAAGCCCCAAGATTGCAATCCGAAGACTGTTGTGTTATCCACTTAACTACGGAGGCAAAGTTTTTTATTATCTTTGCTTTCGTTTTTAGTATAGTAAACTTGTTGTTTTTTTGCAAGTTTTTTGGCAAAATTTAAGAAATCGATTTCATTTTATTGATAAATTAAAGGTTTTGTGTTAGAATATTAAATATAAACATTTCAAGGGGATTTTATGAAAAGTAGGTTTGGAAAAATGTTGGCATATGCTATTGGCTTTGGATTAATTGGCTATGCTATTGGAATTACAATTGCAATTTTTGCAAACTATGACGGAGAATTCAGTTCTATGGCCTTTTCTGACACTGTTTCTCTTATAATTTTGGCTTTGGGGCTTATGTTTGGTGCATCTATCCCACTATTTTCCAAAACAAAGAAAACAGAAAAAAACGACACAGGAAAAACTGCCTCTGGACAAGTTTTTGATTTGCACTATGACTCTCATTTTATGACGGACAACGAGCTTTACAAAAACAAGTTTTTAATAAATACAACTTGGAGAGATTTGCCAAATGTTAAAAACACAGGATTTGTTGTTAGAAATCATATGAAAAACGGAAGATATGAAGTTACCATGAAAGATGAAATTCATTCATTGATTATTGGTACGACAGGATCTGGTAAAACATCAATCATAATTGATCCTACCATAAGAATTTTAAGTCACACTGCAGAAAAACCTTGTCTTATTATAGCCGACCCGAAGGGAGAGTTGTTTGAAAGACATTCTGAAATCTTAAAAAAAGAGGGTTACACAGTTGAAGTTTATGATTTGGACAATCCATACCTTTCCTCAAGATGGAATCCAATGGAAAGAGCCTTCCACCTTTACAATCGAGCAATGAAAATTACCTCTGAGGCAAAGAAATACTCAAACTGCACTCCTGAAGCTGTCGGAAAGAGAAAGATTGAAGGTGAGGAATACGGTGACTCTTGGTTTGAATTTAATGGAATTGCTTTTCCATCCGAGCAGATGCTTAGGACTGAACTTGAGTCCGTTAAACAACAATTAATTAATGAAGCAACATTTGATTTAAGAGGAATTGCGGCATCAGTTTGTCCAGTTGATCCACACACGCAAGATAAAACCTGGGAACAAGGCGCACAAGATTATTTATACGGAGTTATGCTTGCCATGCTTGAGGATTCATTTGATCAAAGGCTTGGAGAAAACAAACTTAGATTAGATCAATTTAATTTTTATAACCTTTATAAAATTGCAAATAAGCGTGATGATGACCCTGATAATCCTTTCGGCTCACTAAAGAGATACTGCGCTGGAAGATCAAAAACTTCAGATGTTCCTCCTCTAACATCACCTGTCATAAATAACGCACCAAACACGACAAGGTCATATATGGGTGTTCTTGCTGGTAAAATCACTTCACTTATGCAAGATATGGGCATTTGCTATGCAACTTCTGGGAGTGACATAGATTTTACTAAATTTACAGATAAGCCAACAGCTTTCTTTATAAAAATTCCTGATCACAAAAAAGAAAGACACTCTCTGGCGACAGTTTGTATAGCTCAGCTGTATCGCTCTCTCGTCGACATAGCAAACAAATATCCGGGTAAAAAAATTCCAAGGCATGTTTACTTTATCCTTGATGAGTTCGGAAATTTGCCTGTAATTAATGATTTTGCTACAATGGTAACAGTTTCTCGTTCTAGAAATATCTTCTTTGAAATTGTAATACAGTCCTACACACAGCTTGAAACA
>CALVMJ010000027.1 GCA_944345365.1 uncultured Clostridia bacterium
GTAGGCATTTTCACAGTGAGTTATTTTGGAAGCGGACACCTCATTCCTTATCACGGCTGGGGACTTATTGTCTGGGCGATATTGATTGTTTTAATCATTGCCGTTTTGATTTTAGCGTATAAATATCAAAAGCAGATTGAAAACTTTTTGCTGAGAATATTTAGAAGCAAAAAGAAGGAATATAGCATTAACAAAGAGGAAATTTTAAAAAATAACGAACTAAAAAACAGAACAAAAGGTCAAAGTTTTGTAGAGTCGAAAAGCGAAACACAAGAGACTGAACTAAACGAATTTAAAGAAAATAAAAAGAAAAAAGCAGAAAAATAATAAAAAAATTGTTATTTTACACAATAAAAATATAAAAAACACTTTAATTTTTGATTTTTAAAGTGTTTTTTCAATAATTTAATAATATTTTTACTATGGTTAATATTTTTTTATTTCGTTATATCATCTTTTATTTATAGTTTATTTTGTAGTGAAATGAGTTTGCAATCGATTGGAATAACAACTATCTGTCACGATATGGGCAGTTATTTGGTATAGGTTGCTTCTCGTATGGGCGGTTATATCTCGACAATACCATGCCAAGTTTATTACAGATGTATTCTTCGTCATCATCGTCAAACCAATCATCAGGGTCAGGAGCCAGACGCTTTGCCATAAACTTGCAGTCTGTGCAATCGGAAATTTGTTTACCATCCACACATGCAAAAACGGTGTTGGTGTCGTGTTTAAGAATCCGTTTTTGTGAAGATGAAGGTTCGTTTGGCTCATTTTGGTTAGAAATTTGATTTGTGTCTAGTGATACTACTTCCGTTTTGGCTCTTTGAGAAGATGTTAAATTTAAAAGTAAACTGAATCTATGTGAGGCATCCATATTTTTTGGCTCAAAGACTTTTTTATAATAACTTTTCAATTCTTGAAACATCTTTAAATCCTCTAAGTCGGGCGTTGCTTCTATCGTGCTTTTATAATGCGCTTTAATATTATCCTTTGTTGAGTTGAATCTATTCCAAAGATTTTTATCAATGTTTTCGTCATAAAAGAGAGATTTTATGTTTGAAAGGCAATCGGCACACTTAACCATTTTCGCCTCTCTTGATGCGACTTTTATTCTTTCAGCCTGCACCTTTTTTCTTTCCGCATATGGAAGTGATTTGTCTTCGCTTAAAACATCAACAATGCTTGCAATCTTATATCCAAAATTTAGTGCGATTTCTTCAAGTGAGGTGCCAGTATCCTCCACTGTGTCATGCAAAATTCCAGCCACCACTGCATCTTGGCTTGCTCCATTTTCTCGCAAAATTTGAGCAACTTCGTAGATGTGCACAATGTAGGGCCAAGGTAGTCCTTTTCTTTTTTGTGCTGAATGTCTCTCACTTGCAAAAACAATCGCTCTTGTAATAATGTTGCTTTCTGCTTCCTCAATTTTTAAAATTTGTTCATAACTCATATTTTTTCTCCTTTTACACTTGCATTATACAACAAAATATGATATAAGTAAAATATATATTAGTTATAACTATCATAAGGAGAAGTTATGGAAAGTTTGGATAAATATCGAATATTCTATGAAGTTGCAAAAGAGAAAAACATATCAAAAGCGAGCGAAAAACTCTTTATTTCACAGCCAGCGGTTTCTCAAACTATCAAAAAGTTAGAAGAAGAATTAGATGTCACTTTGTTTATTCGTGGAAAGAAAGGTGTTGAACTAACAAAAATTGGCAACGAGATATTTCAAAGAGTGGAAGTTGCCATTCTTGCACTTAACTCTGTGGATAGACTTGTTGATGAAGAAAATGAACTTTTAAAAGGTGAATTAACAATAGGAGCAGGTTCTAATGTGGCTAGAGAGGTTTTAGTCTCGCCGATTAAAAAATTTCTCGAAGTCTTTCCAAATGTAAATGTGACTCAAATTGAAGGCGTTCAATCTGATATGATTGAGATGCTTAAAAAAGGTCAAGCGGACATTATTATAACTCAAAACAACAGCGAGATAAGTGGGCTTTTCTTTCAACCTATTATGGAGCAGAGTTATGTGTTTATAAAAAGAAAAAATAAAGAAATAAAAAGATTTATTTCCACTTCAAAAGGGTCATATTCACGTATGCTTTTTGAAGAATTTGCCAAAACAAGAAATTTTGAAAAAATTCCATATTTGACAGTTTCAGGGCATCGCATGGCGATGGAACTTGCAAAAGCAGGCGTCGGCGTGGCTTTGGTTCCAGAACTTATGGCAAAAGATTTGCTTGAAGAAGGGAAAGTTGAGAAGTGTTTTACAGATTACAGCCTTCCTGTTGTCACATTTGGATATTATTTCAATCCAGACATTGCAAGTGCAACAACGAAAATGTTTTTAAAATTTTTAAGTAAGAATGATTGATTAAAAAATGTTTAGTATTTTCAATATATTTTAAAAGTTATAGCATTTTTTAAATTTGTTATTTATTTTTAAAACAAATTTTAAAAATTGATTAATTCAAATAAAAAAGCGCATTTTTTCACTTTTTTATATATTTTCGCGCTTTTTTCTATATTTTTTGTGTTATTTTTGAATTTTGAGAAAAACACCTTCCTTGATTTGTTTTGGAGAAAGGTTGTTGTCGAGGAGTATTTTGGTGCCTTCAATTTGAAACTTCTCACTTATGATTCTAAGATTTTCGCCCTTTTTAACCTTGTAATACGGAAAAGGGATTTTTTTGATGCTCATAGTTACTCCTTAAAATTTTATTTTTAAAATATTTTATTTATGTTGTTTCTTAAATATGCTTTATTAACGCCAATAAAAATTTCTTTTAATCATTGACTTTTTTATAAAAATTGCATAAAATAATTTCAGAAACTTGATGGTCGAACTTCGTGTTCTGGTGGCATCAAGTTTTTTATTTTAAAAACTTTTAAAATTTACCACAACTCTTCTTTTTTATTTCTTATTTTTTATTTCAAAATCTTCGATTCTGCTCTTCCACAACTGCGAGCCATAGGTTCGCCTTCACTGAACGCTAACAGCGTTCCTTCACTGGAAGCCAACGGCTTCCCTTCACTTTTCACTCAAACGCGCCAGCGTTTGTTTGCTTTGTTGTCATAACTTTTTTAAAATTCCAATAGATTA
>CALVMJ010000028.1 GCA_944345365.1 uncultured Clostridia bacterium
ACTTCGATCTATCCCGATGAGGTCATCGAGCGTCTGGCGCGGTGCTTCTATCCTGCCATTCTGGAGTGTTTCAACAGCGAAGAAGGCCAGCGGGCTTTCGCCGCCTGGCAGGCAGAACAGGCCAGGCCCATCGCCAAAGAAAAACAGGACGTTCCCACTGGGGAACGCCCTGCCATACATAGACAGCTTTTTCCAGCCGGGTGCGTCCTTCAGGGCGCACCCTTATTTTAATGAACTTTTTGTTTTTATTAAAAGATCAGAAATAAATTCCTTATATTCCAAGAGTTCTTTGTCTTTTGGGTTGATAAAAAGCGCATATAAGATTTTACCTTGTAAATGATTCAAATAATTCTTTTGGCCAATCTGACAAAAAGTCAAGTGTGAATCCAAACCATATTTTTTTATATAATAGACTTCCTGTCTAATCTTTTTTCTATACTGTTTGGCCGTTTGAATCTTTCTATTTACGACAATTCCAGTCACTTCCTGACGTGTATTTTGGCGTGCAACTCGCGTCTTTTTTGTGTTGGGATACAAATGATTTTTAAGAAGTAGACCCGATACAGTCCGAATTAATTCTTTGATATTTCCATCTCCAGAAAATGTCAAATCATCTGCATAACGCGTATATCTCCAACCATTTTCAAGTGCATAAGCACCTACTTCACTGTCGAAGTTTCTCATTCTTAGGTTAGAAAGATATGGACTCGTTGGAGCTCCTTGAGGCAATTCTCCATATAAGCAACATAAATGGGCAAGGAACCAAGAAACATTTTCTATATAACCAAGATTTACAAAAATTTTAAAGACATCCTCTATTTTAATTGAAGGAAAAAAGTCTTTAACATCCATTGAAACTAAAACTTTCTGCTCTCTATGAAAGCGTGCATTGCTTTTTATACTTTGATTTTTTACATAGGCTTTAGCATATTTGCTAACCGAGGTATAATTTAATATATTCGTTAAAATCCAATTTTGTACAGCCTTTAAATCTGGTAGCGGTTCTGCGATTTCACGCATTCCACCACTTTTTTTTGAAATTTGAAATCTTCTGTAAAAATATTCTGTTCCATAGGCCATTTGACATAAATAAAGAAGATCTATCCCAACGAAACTTGCTAAACTTGCAGCATCTACAATAACAGGTAGATTCTGCTTCACCAATTTTTCGGCGTACGATAGATAACTCCTTAGTTCAATATCATGAATCCTATCAACTCTGGCTTTTTGTATCGCTTGGGTTTTAAATTTATCCCAATCCATCATATAATCCTCATTTAAGTCAAACGCTTAGAAGTACTCCATGCTACTTTAAAATGTCCTCCGGTTACCATGTGTCAAACATGGTAACCGACTGAGCAAGAGTGTAAACTCTTGCGAAGCATCAGGGATTCAAAGGAAAAGCTCCGTCTTTTGCTTTGAATCCCTGAGGGCTCGAAAAGGGGTTCTTCAAAGAATGACGACTCGCCATTCATTATATTCTTACAGAATATAGTTCTAGCATGGAGCACTTCAAAACGCTTGACCAAGATTTGACGTTATTTTTTCTTTCTAAAAATAATGGAATCTCTATCTACAGGTTTTCTATAATTTTTTCCTTGTGGTACAATCCAAAAACCGCTTCCGACGGAATGGATTTTATTTTCAATGTATTCTTTTCCTTTATTTGTGACTCTGATCTTATTATTTACAAGTTCCAGAAATCCCATATCTTCTGCATCACTGATTGCATCTGCAATTTGGGCATAAGTATATCCCTGCTCTCTCAAGCTAGTAAGACTTGCATTGCCTTGTGCCAAAATAATGATATTAACCAAAAGTCTAGCATTCATACCAATCACCTACTATCGAGGAAACGGGGCCGTCCTTCTGTTCTTATTATTAAACCAATATACAGGAAAGGTATTATTGGGAGTATGCTCTAATTTGACGAGCGCCTCACTTTTCTCATAGCCAAAGCGAAATTTATCTTTAATATTAATATATTCTTCAATTTCAGTCATTACTTGAGCGTTTTTCTCTGAATTTGGATAATCAGTAATTTGTCTTTTCATTTGTATAGTTGAAAAAACACTTACAGCTTCATCGGCGCATTTTTTCAGTCCCTGCTCTTGTGATACCAAAGCCAGAAAAGTGATTTTTTCTTTTGGGATCCCCCAACTCTCCAGATTATGCAAGCAATCCAAAACGGTATTTCCAGATCCAATATAGTCATCTATAGGACATATAAATATATCTGGATCTCTATACAATTTATTCAGTTGCATAGTAGTATTATTTTCTATAATAGTTGTAACACCTTCTACACAACTGATGACACATTTTTCCTTATATTGTTTTTGGAGCTTTAGCAAATGAGCTTTTACTAAATAATACAGAAAATGTCCACTTTTCACATCATTCACATCATCAGACGGGAGTAATGGAAGAATAATAAATGTAAGTTTTCTTACAGTAGCACCAATTTTTGCTTTAACCATCTGATCAAATGCTGTCACGAACATTTGATAATAATCATTCGCGGTAATCCAACAAAAACGTATGGATAGCTGTAAGATCAACTCTTTTTGTGCTTCGTTGGCCAAGTTGGCGATCATTGTACAGAAGTCATCAAATTCACCAGATTCTAACGGCCAACCTTTCTCTTCAAATAAGCGTTGTACACGTACAACATCTTCTACAGTTGCAGATTTTTCATTTAAAGCATTATTTGATTTCTTTTTTGAACGATTTCGCATATTAACGTTAATTAGAATTGTACTTTGGTTGCGCTTTCACCACATTATCAATTGTATTATAATACAATTCGAGCCAATAATAAAGTCTAAACTTTCACTTTGCGAAAATTTTTCTACGTAAAAACTTTTCTTACATTACAACCACCGAACGAAACCGATGTAATTTGTCTTTTTGTTCGGTTATATTCAAAACTTAAAACGCCAACGATATTGTCAATCTGATTTTTCATTTACGCTAGAGAGTGTTTTAAAACCATCAAAGTAACCAAACCAAAATACAGGCAAGTGAAACAACGGCATGAAAATAGACAG
>CALVMJ010000029.1 GCA_944345365.1 uncultured Clostridia bacterium
TACTCCCATTTGATGCCCTCCCAAAGCGTGTGATTCATTTGATCTTATTGTAGCATCTTTGGCCGAATGCAAATAGTGGGCAAATGGGACAATTTTTGAACTCGATTTTTGTGATGTTTTCTGAAGGCGGATAAGCAAAAAAGACCCGCAACTTGCGTTGCAGGTCTTTTGGTGGAGATAAGCGGGATCGAACCGCTGACCTCTTGAATGCCATTCAAGCGCTCTCCCAATACAAGCGTGTAACGCCCCCTCTAAAAAGGAGCTGGAGGGTACTTTTGATACGCAGGAATGTAAATACGTGTCTACCACATCTTTTTAGTTTTTAAGTAAGTGCAAATGATTTTCAAAATCTGTAACAGATAGCACTTTAATATCATCGTAAAAGTACTGATTTCCTCTCATATCCTGGCAACGAATTAGTCTTTTTAAAGACTTTCTTATGGAAGAGTAAGCGTTATCTTTTATTTCTGGGACCCCGGCCAGGTCCGCAAGAGTATCTTCCATACCATCCACGCTATCTTCGTCGATGACTACCAAAAATTGTAGACACATGGGTTCATCAGATAATCGGCAACACGGGAATATAATTTTTTCCAGGGTTATATAACTTTCAACCGCTTTAATCCGAATGCTTAATATTAATTCATTCACCTCTTTTTTCCTCTTATCAAAAAAGAGCTCCCAATAATCTTCACAAATCTCTCCAACTTTTTGGCATTTACCTCGTTCCGTATTAAAATTCTCTTTCGTGATTTTGTTCTTAAACCCTGACTTGAATTCAACTAATTCAATATTTTTTCCATCGATTATCAACGCATCCGCAGAAGTTGGCTTTTTGTCTTTATCATAGAGATCGCTACAAATATCATCAAAACAATACAATTCCATATCGTTTTCAACTAACGAGGAATTCCTGGATTTAGATATATCTGTAACCGATTTTTTTTGATCTGACCAGTTTTCTTCTGCATACGTGTTCATGTCTATTGCAACCATATCTATTCCTCTATATCTATATCTTTAAGATACTTGTTGCGAAGCATTTTAACTTCAGATAAATACTGTAAAAAATCCTGATAGATTAGGCCCATATCATCATTAACGCAATGATACTGGACAAATCCATCTTCAAGAACATCGGTTTGATAAAAATTTGTTTTCTCTGCAATTTTGTACTTACGCATATAAGCATCTAATGCTAGCATGAAGTTAGGGCTATGGGTGGTTAGTAATACATTTACATTAAGTTCTTTGACCAGCAATACGATAATTTCTGCAAATGCATTTTGCCACTTGGGATGAAGGTGAGCTTCTGGCTCATCTAAAATGAGCATAGTTGTATCATCAATTTCACCCTTATTAAGGAGCATTTTAATAATAGAAAACATTTTCGAACCAGTTGCTAGATTAGGTATCCGCAGCTTTAAGCCATCTTGAATATAATATTCCCCTTCAGAAGAAAACTCGAAAGAGCCAGGCAATATATTGTCAATTTTTGTTTTGGTCTCCTTCAGTGCATCACTCAGAACTGTTTGCTCGAAAACCGTTAATGTTTTACCACTTCTCAGAACAAATTTTAACTTATGATTATGCAAATTTATACGATCAGGGTTAAAAAACGATTCACGTTCTTCCATGACATGTCCCCTGAAATATCTTGGTGTGGTTACATCGTCCAAAATAAATGGATCATCTACAAGATAAACTTTTTTACATGGAGAAATGGTAAAAACAGGTGTACCATCATTAACTATTAGATTATCTTCAATAGAGAAATGGAAATAAACCTTATTATCATCTAAAAGTTCAATCTCTGATGGCCCTACTTGGCCTTTCACTGGCTGTATTTGGTTGGAAAATTCAATTCTAAGTGTCTGATTAATACTCTCCCGAGCATAATCAATTAATTCGGGATCTTTATGAATATCAAATACTAATTTTTCCAGCAAAGATATAGCTTGTTCTTTCTGTTTATCAAATGAAAATTTAATTCCATCTTTTTGAGCATCTATAGCTTTTATTTTGAAAATTCTCGAATTTCTACTTGTCTCAAATTGTTCGACAAAAAGCGAAGTATCCAGATTTTTCAATTCATCGATCAATCTATAAAGCAATTCTTCCATTGTTTCTGGAGATATTTCCCGAAGATATTCCCCACTAACTACGTTTTTCAATGCAGGATAGGATGAGAGAACACCGGGGCCGTCACCACGAACTGTAGCCCGAGAATAGCGCAGAAACTCTAGAGTATCACCCAAATTATTTAGGTGCCTCACAACATAAACACATTTGTCGTTTTCTGCCTTGCGTTGCATATTAGCAACTGCATCAAAAAGTGAATATAGAGTTTTACCAACTGTGGTTTTTCCGGAGTTGTTTTTTCCAGTGATTACGGTTAAACCATCTAAGATAATCGTTGAGTCTTTAACGATACCAATATTTTTCAATCTAATTTGCATGATACACCTCCGCTTGAAGGAAAAGAATTACTTTTATCATACCAGAAAGATGTTATGGATGCAACCAGAATAGTGTCGTTTACTCCTATTTCATTAGATTTGTTGCACTGTATTTTTGATTATTATGGCTTGTCGTGGAACTATATACAAGCTAATAATATAATTATGAATCACAAATAGAAAGGAGGTCTTTACAATTTGCCAGTGAACCGCCCCATATTGTGCGGACTGAGCCCTTCCCCCAAAAACGGACACAAAACAGGATGAAAAAGCCGAATAAAAACGCAGAGATAAAGTGTACTGCAATCAGGCGGCGGAAGCGGCAAGTTCGGCCTCAAAGCGTGCAGGCGAACGCCAGCCAAGGGCAGAATGGGGGCGGATGGTGTTGTAAAAGGCTTCGAGATAGGCAAATACGTCGT
>CALVMJ010000030.1 GCA_944345365.1 uncultured Clostridia bacterium
ACTGAACATTATCCAACTGTTCGCCAAGCTATAGGAAATTTACCAGCATTAAAGAATGGGGAACAGGATGCTAATGATTTACTTCATCGCGCTTGTCGACTTTCTTCAATTAATTTAAAAAGGATACAACAATCTATCCCTGGAGGTACATGGCGTGATTGGGATGAAGAACTGCAATTAAAATGTCATAAAAAGGCGAGTGGAAAAACATATTCATCCGTATATGGAAGAATGTGCTGGGATCAACCTTCGCCTACTATAACAACGCAGTTTTATGGATACGGAAATGGACGTTTTGGGCATCCTGAACAAGATAGAGCTTTGTCGTTAAGAGAAGGTGCTATTCTACAGTCTTTTCCTGCTGATTATATATTTATTGATGACACTCATCCGTCCAACCGTCGGGAGATCGGAATACACATAGGCAATGCGGTTCCTGTTGAATTGGGAAGAGCTATTGGGATAAGTATACAACAACATTTACAGGAGGTAAATGAAGATGCCAAAAACTAAAAAAGAACAAATTATTTCAACAGAAGAAAAACAAGCTGCCGATCTGCAAATCAAAGAAATGCAGAAACAAATTGACTATGATACAAAAGACTTTACTATAGAACTTTTAATTGATAAATTTAAAAAGAAAGATTTTTTCATCCCATCATACCAAAGAGATTTTGTATGGCAAACTAAAAATAAAACATTATTTTTGGAGTCAATTTTTCTTGGCTTACCTATCCCGTTTATGTTTTTTGCAGATTGCGATAATGGCAAGCAAGAGGTAATTGATGGGGCACAGCGTATGCAAACTCTTGTTGAGTTTCATAATAATAGATTGCAACTTAACGGTCTAAAGAAATTAACTAAACTTAATGGTTTCTATTTTAAGGACTTATCTGATGCTCAGCAGCGAAAATTTTTGAATAAGACTTTAAGGATTATTGTCTTAGAAGAAGATACACCTGATGCAGCTAGACAGGATTTATTCTATCGAATTAATACAACCGGAATGAAAGCAAATGACTCTGAAGTACGACGTGGATCTTATCCAGGTCCATTGACTGATTTTATTGAAAAATGTTCTAATGATGAAGTCTTTGTTACTCTCTGTCCTATGAGTGAAGATAGAGTTAAGAGGCATGAACGATTTGAATTTGTTCTTCGTTTCTTTGCATATTTAAACAACTATCAAAATTTTGTGCATACTGTAAATGAATTCTTAGACGAATATCTTATTAACAATTTGGTTGATTTTGACGAGGCTTCATTTTATACTGATTTTCAACGTATGGTTTCTTTTGTAAAGGAAAATTTTCCTTATGGGTTTGCTAAAACGGAAAAAGCAAAATCAACACCACGTGTTCGTTTTGAGGCAATTTCTGTTGGAGTTGCATTAGCCTTAAGAGAGAATCCTAATTTAAAAATCAGTAATGTTGATTGGATTGATTCTCAGGAATTTAAAGAATATACAACCTCTGATGCTAGCAATAATGAAGGAAAATTAAAATTGCGTGTTGAATATGTAAGAGATCAGTTACTAAAGGGATAAAATTATGCAAAACACATTAAGTATTTTTGACGAAAGAAAACAGGAAATAGATTTTTATTTTTCTGTCATGATTGAAATTGATAATGGAAATCCTAACATACATACTATAGATAATACTCGTTTCTACAAAATTATGAAATCTAATTTTTTACTAATGTTATATAATTTGGTAGAGGCGTGTATTGTTAGTGGAATGATGGAAATTTATGAAGATTTAAAAAATGATAATTGTTCCTATAATCAAGTGATTCGTGAGATCCAAGAAATTTGGTATAAATATAAAATAAATGAGATATATGGACCTGCGACAGAACGCATTGCATATGAAAATCGTGTTCAACAAATTATTGAGAATATTACTACTAATGCACCTATTATTCTAGCAAAAGACGCATTGGGAATTAGTGGTAATTTAAATGCAAAAAAAATAAAAGAAATTTGTGATAAACATAAAATACGCTATAGGCTTGCAACCTCAGGTGCATCTTTAGAGCGTGTTAAAAGGGAACGAAATAGTTTGGCACACGGAGATGTTTCTTTTAGCGATTGTGCAAGAGATCTAACTATTGGTGATTTAGAAAATATCAAAGATGAAGTAATATTATTTTTAACTGGTATCTTAGATGGAATGAAAAATTATTACGATCAAAAGCTATATAAACTTTCAACGTAAGTGTCAATTAGCAGTTTAACCGTAATTAGAAAAAGCTTTTCTAACATAGTGAAAAGAACAAAATCTGGAATAGCAAGAGAAGACTCCCATTCCAGATTTTTTTGTTTCCACTATTTTTAAGAGAAGCAAGAAGCAGCATTTTTTAGAAAAATAACCATACGCCAAGGGAAAACCAGCTCCATCAGGCATACTTTTCATTCAATCATGATGGGATGAGTGATCAAAATAGATGACATAGCCGCAAAGCCAGTAAAATCAAGGCTTCCAGCGGTTTTTGAGGGCG